>CAXEMW010000081.1:0-12936 GCA_963997395.1 uncultured Planctomycetaceae bacterium | reverse complement strand
AAGTGGTACGTGAGCTGGGTTCAGACCGTCGTGAGACAGGTCGGTCCCTATCTGCTGTGGGCGTACGAAACTTGCGAGGATTCTTCTTTAGTACGAGAGGATTTGGAAGGACGTTCCTCTGGTGTACCAGTTGTCGCGCTAGCGGCACGGCTGGATAGCTAAGAACGGAAAGGATAAACGCTGAAAGCATATAAGCGTGAAGCCCGCCTCAAGATCAGGTTTCGTAGGGTTTATACCCGAAAGTCCCCTGAAAGACGATCAGGTTAATAGGCCGGATGTGTACGTGCAGTAATGCACTCAGCTAACCGGTACTAACGGACGATTGCTTGACCACTCGTATCGAGTGCTCACTCTATTGCTCTCGTGCGAAAGCATGAGAGTGCCAATTACCACAACATTTTCACCGTGAAAGCGGTGATGCAATATTTTCCGGTGAACATATTTGAAAGGTCACACCCGTTCCCATCCCGAACACGGTAGTTAAGCTTTCAGAGCCGATGGTAGTGCCAAAAGTGCGAGAGTAGGTATTGCCGGAAATTTTTTACGAACCCCTTGGGCTCCTTTTGGAACCCAAGGGGTTTTTGTTTTACGGTGCCTCAATATGTTGCTGAATTAGTTGTTCGATAAATTCAACAGGTAGACCAACAACATTGTTGGCGGTTCCCTTCAGCAAATGGAGGGGGAGAAGACCATCTTGAAAACCGCATGCACCCGCCTTGCCGCACCATTCATTTGTTGCCATGTACAAGTCAATCTCTTTTTTGTTGAGTGAGTCCATGAAAACTTCACTTGATGCACACCCTTCTATTGTTGTGTAACGATGCTGCCCCTCAATAATGTTATTTTTGCTCGGAGCTCCCGGAAACCAGACACTCACGCCTGTAAAAACAAGGTGTTTTTTTCCTGAAAGTGTTTCTATCATCCGTCGAGCATCATGAACGTCGCTTGGCTTTCCTAATATCGAACCCTCGATTTCACCAACAGTATCACATGCCAGAATAACGCGGTCTTCGGGTAGCGGAAGGTGTTTTGCTACAGCAGAGGCTTTGGTGTGGGCCAATCGAATTACGAAATCCCTCACCGTTTCACCTGGCTGGTGCGGCAATGCCGAGGCTTCGGCCTGCTCAGGTGGAGGGATAATGGAAACGTCCCAGCCTGCAGCAATCGCCAGTTCTCGACGACGGCGAGATTGGCTTGCTAGGATCAGGCGAAGTGGCAAAGGTGGCGTCATAAATAAGTGGCTCGTGGAATGACTGACCGATAGACGAAGGTAATCATATGAAGGTTCTCTTTGATGATTCAGAAATCATCGTTCTCGACAAGCCTGTTGGTCTTGCAACGGCCAACAGTCCGCGGGGTGAGAATAGCCTCTATGTTGAATTGGTGGACAGGTTTGGGGCAGGGTGTTTTGTTGGAGTCGTAAGCAGATTAGACAAACCCGTGTCGGGCGTAGTTGTTTTTGGGAAAAATAAAAGCGCTACGGCGAGGTTAGCTGAGCAGTTTCGTCACCGAACTGTCAAAAAAGAATATGTTGCGATTGTTGAGAGACGATTTCCATCGGCTCTTGGCGAATGGGTGACTTGGCGGGATCGTATTTATTGGGACGATATGGCACGTCGGGCTGTTGTAGACGGCCCAGGACAAAAGAGTAGCCATCTGAGAGAATCGCGACAAAAGGAGGCAGACTGCGATTCTGCAGAAACTTCTGCACGGGTAGTCAAACGGGCAGGAGAAGTCTCGCTAGTCGAACTGCAGCCCAAAACTGGCCGCCGACATCAATTACGTGCTCAGTTGGCTTTTCGGGGATGTCCTATAGTCGGTGACCGTATGTATGGCAGTCGGCTTCCATTGAGTTTCGGAGACGGCATGGCCGTAGCCCTCCATGCTCAGAAGTTGACGTTTGAGCATCCAAAGACTGGCAACGAAACGACAGTCGAAGCAGAGATACCAAAGCTGTGGAAGTCACGCTGCGCGGCTCTGTTTTAAGTGTCAATGCCGTGTTGTTTCGATGCAAGGTGTTCTTTATCGATGTTTTATGAGATTCTGGCGAGAAGTTAATAGATCAAGTCCTTCGCAGAGTCCTATTTCACGGAAAATCTTCAGTCGTGATGAGTGATTTGGTAGAGTCTGGCAAGAAATATATTCAAGTGATACTCAAGATGCATCACTATATTTATTCATTTTTATTTAAATTATCATGTCTCAAAAACATTCCCTGATTAAACGCTTTCGTCAAGCGGTAATTGATTCAGGGTTACTAGAAAAATCAGTACTCAACGCTGCAGAGTCATCAGTTCGAACATCTCCCGGAATGGCTGCTTCTGATGAAACTGCAATCATTCGTGCGACGCTCAATTCACTCGTGGCCAAAGGGAATTTCAGTGAGGCTGATGCCACAAACATTATTGGGTCGACATTTACTGAACTCGACTCCTTTCGTGAAGCATCACTCGCTAGCGGGCTTGGTATAACGTCACAGGCACTTGACGATTCCGAAGGTGTTGTACGTTCGTTCCCTGACAATGAATCAGTTGATGAGGCAACGATTGCGAAAGCCGTAGCAGACCGCCTTGTTGAGCAGGGGCTTCTAACCCCTTTCCAGGCGTCTCAACTTCTCATGGGGCGAAAGAAGTTTCAGTTAGGTCATTACCGAATTCTTTCACAAATTGGAAAGGGAGGGATGGGGCTTGTGTTTCTTGCGGAGCATGAGCTTATGGGGCGAAAAGTAGCAATCAAGGTTTTGCCGCGGAAGAAGGTGACGGAGCAGTCAGAGGAAGCTTTTCGTCGTGAGATTCGTATGCTTGGTCGCCTTGATCATGTCAATTTAGTGCGGGCGATTGATGCAGGGTTTGACGGCAATGTATTCTATATGGTGACTGAGTTTATTGACGGCCTTGATCTTAATCGTCTTGTTAAAAAATATGGATGTCTGACCGATGATGTTGCTGCATCGATAATCTCGCAAGCCGCACGAGCTTTAGGGTACGCGCACAAAAATAAAATTGTGCATCGTGATGTAAAGCCCGGGAATATCTTCGTAGGTTTTGATGGCTGTGTGAAACTCCTTGATCTCGGTCTTGCTCGGTCGGAAGCGGATGGGGAGGCCAGTTCGTTTAGCGGTGTAGTTGGGACCATCGACTATATTGCGCCAGAACAGTTGGACAAAACCAGTGCAGGAAGTGTTGGTCCGGTGGCTGATGTATACAGTCTTGGGTGCACGCTCTACTACACAGTGACAGGAAACCCACCGTACCCAGGCGGAGACCGTGGGGATAAAGCGCGGCGTCATCTTGATTCCAAGTCGATCAGCAAAAGTGAAATTCAAAAAAATGCGAAGCGTAGCAGTCCTGGCTTCTGCGATGTGCTTTATGGAATGCTTTTGAAGGAGCCAGGAGATAGATACCAGTCTATGGACGAGGTGATCGATTCACTTGGCAACTGGCTTCCGCAGAATCCACAGCAGACAATTATAAATTGGATGAGTTCGTCGCCTGAAACCAATTCGCATGATGAATGGGTGCTCTCAGGAGGGGATCTTCTTAAAGACAGCAACGATGATGTTGTCTTGGAGCAGCCTGGACGTGGTTTCGAGCAGGGGCAATCAAAGGTTTCTACACCGGTGCTTCAGTCGGTAGTACGATCCCTCATCGTTGGCGTCGGTGTTGGTCTGTTAGCCGCTGTTGCGGAGTTTTCATTTGGCGAGGGTGTGAGCTATCTTTCGGTACTTTGCGGCCTTGTTGGTTTAGTGATAGCGGGGGGGGTCCAAACCCTTCTACGGGTCGTGAAGTCAGGCGGTTAGTGAGTAGCACGGATCAAGGCGGCTCAGACTGACAGGATGTCTTCCAAAGCCTCTTTTATGAACGGGAATTGATAGGCAAATCCTGTTTCAAGGGCAACTTGTGGCAGAATCTTTTGGGAGGCAAAAAGTACCTTGGCAAATTCACCAAAAACCAGACGTAGCCCAATGTATGGTGCAGGCATAAAAGCAGGGCGTTTCAGTTGTGCCGCAAGCGCTTTGGTGAATTCACTATTGCGCACTGGATTGGGAGCAACAGCATTCATTGGTCCGTTTATTGAGGAGGTTTCGCTGGCGTGGGTATAAAGCCGTGCAAGATCAGCAACATGTATCCACGGCATCCACTGTCGTCCATTGCCAAGAGGGCCACCAGCGCCGAGTCGAAATGGAGTGAGCATTTTCGCTAGTGCTCCACCACCAGCCCCAAGCACGATGCCTGTCCGCATCGTGACCACACGTATTCCTTGTTCACGTGCAATATCTGCTTCTCGTTCCCAGCCAATACAGACATCAGCGAGAAAATCATTTCCTGGTGAAGACGATTCAGTTATATCTTCTTCACCTCGATCGCCATAATAGCCAACGGCACTGCTTGAGATGAGAGTCTTGATATTATTTTTATTCTGCAAAATACCGGCAACAAGATTTTTTGTTCCAAGGACACGGCTATCTCGGATTCGAGCTTTCTGCGCAGTTGTCCAACGACCCTCAGCAACGGACTCGCCAGCAAGATGAAAAACAGAATCGACACCGTCGAATGACTCAGGTGGTGGTGGTCCTTCCAGTGGATTCCAACCGATCACAGCTCCTGCAAGATGACCAATTTTTTCAGCCGCACGTTCTGGATTTCGCGTGAGCACGGTTGGTTTGTTCAGAAGACGTAAGAGACGTGGGCCAACAAAACCAGTACCACCGGTGACGAGAGCTTTCATGGAGGAAACCTGCCTTTAGAGGTTGGTGTGTGCAGTACTAAAATTTTCTACGATCAAAGTCGGTCGTAGCCGCCCGGCTTTGGAGGCTTAGGCGAGGTTGCCACATATCGATCAAGATAAGCAATTCCAGAACAGCATGCTTCTCAACCAGCCGGAAAGTTGACTTCGTTTGAGAGACTGTTAAGGAAAACTCGTGCCTTGCCATATTCACTCGAAGGATAGTCCTTCACGTGCTCTTTGAGGACCTCCATAAATTTGCTGACGGTCTTGCGAATGGCTTGGAAGTCTTGGAACTGAAGGCCACTCCCTGATGAAGCACGGCCAGCAAAAAGCGAGTCAAGTTCTGAACGATAAGGAGTGAAAATGCTGTCCTGAAGAACGAGAGGGTATTGGATGTGACCGGTCACCGGATCAAGTTGGGTAGAACTGAGTCGAGGAGGCGCGACTGATTTGGCAAGACGAATCGCATCTTCGTGCGAAATGCGTGAGGGTGCCTCATCAGCGCGAGCTTTTCGGTTTGTCTTCCGCATGTCAAAATAGGTTTCAGTCCATTTCTTTCGGTTGTCGATTTGCTGGGACTGCGCGGACTGATAGTTCTGGGCAGCCTCTGAGTTTTGTAAGTTTTGATAGCCCTGAGCCCTCATCATGGAAGCCATTCCGTAGTCAGCTCCTTGCTGCGCAGTCGATGCGAAATTGCCTCCACCCCAACCACGCCTGCCCATGCCACCCATCTGTGCTGTGAGTGGTAGCACCAAAAAGCTCCAGCAAAGAATTGCACATAAAAACCGATGTTCCGTGGGAAATGAGAGCGTCAGCAGCCAGGTTCGAAACTTCATGGAAAAGACCTCGTCGGATAACCAGTCAAATGTTTTTGAAACCATAGAATTATAGTTTCAGCGAAAATCTATTGAAAATAGTATACTTCGAAAGATGAATTATCGCGATGTGAGCCTTCTCCAGGACGCATGGCCGAGATTTTAGCTGCCGGATTAAGGGCCTGTTGAAGTGCCTTTGGAAAAACAAAAACCCACGCAAAGCGGAAAAATATTATGAATTCTTTTCGGATTCTTGGTTCTCTATGGGCTCTTGTTGTCTTGATCGGTTTTATTTCCGGCTGTTCTCAACCCAAACAAGACTCAGGGACTGCTTCTGTTATCCGAACTGATTCAGCTGAAGGAGGCGGTGCTGCTGAGGAACAAAAGGCTGGTAGTGATTTAGGAAGCATGAGCCCGAGTGAGAACTCCAATGAATCGGCCGCGGTTCAGCAAAAACCAGACGGCTCGCAGAAAGCGACGGCTTTGTCAGAGGAAGAGAAAAGCAGGCCGGTTGTCCGTCCATCGGTATCCGAACAGCCAGAGGCTCGCAAACTGAATATTAATGAGCTTCGTGAGAAACTTTCAGCCGCCACAAATCCAGATGCTGTCGTTCAAGTGATTGATTCAATCGGCCGGCTTCGAGGCCAAGGACGATCAGCTTTACCCGACTTGCTCAAGCTTACAGCAGATGCGAATCCGAGAGTGCGGTGGCACGCCGCCCGTTCAGTTGGGCTCATTGGTGAAGATGCAGTTGCAACTATTCCGACGCTCCTCACGCTACTCCAAGATGCTGATCCAGTCGTTGCAACGCAGGCAGCTGCAGCAATCGGTCATATACGAGAGGACGACGATCTCAAGAGCTTGTCAGATGCGGACAAAGAACTGTATGCCGATGCTGTAACACAGCTTGTGGGAACACTCGTTCATAATGATGCCCGTGTCCGCCGTGCATGTTTGCGTTCACTTCGAACCCTCGAGCCATCTCCAGAGCAGCTCATGCCGGTCGTGGATACAGTTTTTGCTTCACAGGATCCCGCTGTCATACTGCCTGTCTTGCAAAGTATTGCTGATATGGGCTCGGAGGCAGTGCCATTCTTAGTTGAGCGACTCAAGCTTCCTCAAGGGCGGTTCTGGGCGAGTGTTGCCATCACTGAAATCGGTCCGGGTGCTGCAGGTGCCACGCAAGCACTTATTGAAGCTCTGCCGGAGAGTGAGTTAGATGAGCAACTCCACGAGGTGTTTGCCCTGGCTGCCATTGGTGAGGGCGCTCAGAGTGCGGGAGAAGTCCTGATGAAATTATACGGTGATGGTGATTCATCGCTGCACGGTCCAATCTTATATGCGATTGGAAAGTTGAAATACAGAGAAGCTGAGCCGGTTCTGACACAAACGGTTGCAGAGGAGTCGCCACTTTCCGCTACGGCAGCGTGGGCTTTAGCCAAAATTTATCCAGATGATTCAGCGTTGGTTGATGATGCGGTAAAAAGAATGCGTGCTCAGTGCCAAAGTGAAAGTGTATTCGAACAAGCAGCAGCTGTATCAGCTTTATCAGACTTATCGGATTACATGGAAGCAACACAGCGGCAGAGCCTTGGAGTCTTTCTTGGCGACCTGCTAGAGAATGCACCAGAGCCAGTTCAGGAAGCTGCGGCAGCAGCAATTGTTCGACTTGGCAGTGACGGTGTTCCTGCTCTTGTTTCACTCTTAAAAGGCACAGAGACACTACTCTTTGCTCTTGGGATTACCTCGGCAATTGGTGAATCTGCCGCCGAAGTAGTTCCTGATATTGTTGGATTACTCGATTCAAAAGATGACGAGATTGTTCACGAAGCTATTCTTGCTCTTGCTGCAATAGGTTCCGCTTCAGCTCCAGCTTCAGATAGAGTTCTCACGATCCTCAACGAATCAGTTCAAAATCAGAATGAATTCGAAACTCGTCTTCATTATGCTGCAGCGTACTGCCTTGGACGCATTGGCTCTCCTGCCGCAATGAAAGCCCTTCCTCGACTGAAGGAATTGAGTGTTTCCTCGGATGGCATGCAGGCAACCGTTGCAATTTGGGCGGTTTTGCAGATCACTCCGGATGATCAGGAGCAATTTGAAAATGCAGTGCCCCTGCTCACAGAAGCATTAGCTTCTGAGGAGCAGACCATTCGCCTTGAGGCGATTATTGCACTTGGTGATTTGGGCCCGCGGGCCAAAGATGCTGTACCAGCCATGGAGCTAATCAGTGAAGATGATCCGGTTCGGACGATCCGGCTGGCGGCACAGCAGGCACTTGAAAAAATCCAAGCTGACTGACGGAAGTTACCGCTACAATTCTGCTTAATGGTCTGGCTGACCGTTCTAATCGTACTGGCTGGCACTTAGTCAAGAAACGATCCTTCTTTCGTCGATATCATCTTTACTAGTGATTTTGGCGTCGCCGGTGTCGCTGTCTCTAGTAGCGGCACGCATGGTGTGAAAATGGGTCGGATAGGAATCTTCAAAAAACTGTGGCTCCTTCGATGCTCTCGTGCTAAAGGAGAGCGACCGCTTGTCCGAAGCATCGTTGACAGCCGACCGAAGAAGATTTTGGAACTCGGACTCGGTGATTTGTCCCGTACGCCAAATATGCTAGCACTCGCGTCACAAGTTTCTGATGGTCCGATTCACTACGTTGGGCTTGATCGTTTTGAGGCAAGGCTGCCTGAAGATCCTCCCGGTGTAACGCTCAAAGAAGCCCATAGCAGTTTGCAAAATTTTGGGAGAGTACAACTCGTTCCAGGAAATCCGGATTCGACACTTGCTCGTCTGTGCAATCATCTCGGCTGGTTCGACCTCATTTTGGTTTCTGCGGCAATCGATCAGACAACCGTGTCTCGATGCTGGTTTTTTTTGCAGCGTTTAACTCGGCCTCACACAGTCATTTTTCAGGAATTAATCGAAGGCGCCTGGGAGCCAGTCTCCCATCAAAATATTAATGATCGGGCAAGTCAGCAGGTCCTTCGAAAGGCCGGATAACCCGTGGCCGCGTTCATACAGTGGCTCGGGGTCTCCTGGTAGCATCGCCCCTCGCTCCCAGCTACATTAAAGGTTTCGTTTTCCTCCTCAATTAAAATCTGAAGCATGCCAAGTCCGCGAACACTCCTTGATAAGATTTGGGACAATCACCTTATCTGCTCCCCTGCAGGTGAGAATCCTTTGATTTATATAGACAGGCACCTTGTTCATGAAGTGACCAGTGCACAAGCATTTGAAGGTCTTCGGTTAGCAGGCCGCCCTGTTAGAAGGCCTGAAGCAACTTTTGCAACACCCGACCATAATGTGCCAACGACTGATCGCCGGTTGCCAATTGCTGATCCAATTTCAAAACAGCAGATAGATACATTACGAAATAACTGTAAAGAATTTGATATCCGACTTTTTGATCTAGACGACGCGGACCAAGGTATTGTTCATGTTATCGGGCCAGAGTTGGGTATTACTCAGCCGGGGATGACAATAGTCTGTGGTGATAGTCACACGGCAACTCACGGGGCGCTAGGAGCTCTTGCCTTTGGGATTGGCACGAGTGAGGTAGAGCATGTTCTGGCAACGCAGGCACTCCGGCAATCGAAACCAAAAGCATTAGAGGTGCGGGTGCAGGGAAGCCTGCCCAATGGGGTCACAGCAAAAGATCTTGTGCTGTATATCATTGGTCAACTTACCACCGAAGGAGGTGCCGGTTATGTCATTGAATACACTGGAGAGTGTATTCGTAGCCTTGGTATGGAACAGCGAATGACAGTTTGCAATATGTCAATTGAAGCGGGTGCCCGTGCAGGTATGATTGCACCAGACGCAGTAACATTTGATTATCTCCGTGGTCGAGATTTCGTGCCAAGGGACTTTGAAAAAGCTGTTCAAGAATGGCAGAAGCTTCCTTCTGATGAAGGGGCAAC
Organism: uncultured Planctomycetaceae bacterium; assembly: GCA_963997395.1. Taxonomy (GTDB): domain Bacteria; phylum Planctomycetota; class Planctomycetia; order Pirellulales; family UBA1268; genus UBA1268. The sequence goes on along the minus strand of CAXEMW010000081.1, from coordinate 3,470 downwards.
GTACGACCGAGTAGAGGTTTTTGAATCGGCTGATATTGTGCCGCAGGTGACCTGGGGAACCAATCCAGCCCAAGTCGTGGGCGTTGATGCAGCCGTTCCTAATGTCGGTGCGATGAGCGATCCAAGTGAGCGGTCTTCGGGAGAGAAGGCGCTTGAGTACATGGGGCTCTCTTCTGGTACTCAGATTACAGATATTCCACTTGAGCGAGTTTTTATTGGATCGTGCACGAATAGTCGTATTGAGGACCTACGGGCAGCAGCTGCCGTTGTTCGAGGGTACCACGTTTCGAGAGATGTTCATGCCATGGTTGTACCCGGTAGTGGTCGTGTGAAGCGTCAGGCAGAGCATGAAGGGCTTGATAAATTATTTGTAGCAGCAGGATTTGAATGGCGAGAAGCTGGTTGCAGCATGTGTCTTGCGATGAATCCAGATACTCTTTCGGCGGGTCAACGATGCGCCTCAACGAGTAACCGAAATTTTGAGGGTCGACAAGGACAGGGAGGCCGAACCCATCTTGTTTCCCCTGCTATGGCAGCGGCGGCAGCAGTTGAGGGACATTTTGTTGATGTCCGAAAATGGCAGTATCAATAGTTAGCTTGATTTGGTTAGCTTGATTTCACCTGTTTCAAGTTGAAGAGAGGTTTCCTATGCAGTCTTTCACAAAGCATTCGGGTGTTGTCGCAGCGATGGACCGGTCGAATGTTGATACCGATCAGATAATACCGAAACAATTTTTGAAACGAATAGAGCGAACTGGATTTGGCCAATTTTTGTTTAATGATTGGAGATTTCTCTCCGACGGTACGCCAGACCCTAGCTTTGAACTCAATCGTCCTGAGGCAGAGGGGGCAACAATTCTCCTTGCCAGGCGTAACTTTGGTTGTGGTTCGAGTAGAGAGCATGCTCCTTGGGCTTTGGCTGATTATGGTTTCCGGTGTGTCATTGCACCTACGTTTGCAGATATTTTTTATTCCAATTGTTTTTCGAATAGCATCTTGCCAATCCGGCTTTCGGAAGAAGATGTTGAACAGTTGTTTGAACTAGCGAAAGCGGCGACAGCTAGTAATACAGGAAAGTACAAATTAAATATTGATCTCAACCAGTGCACTCTTTTTGACGACGATAGTTTTCAGCGGTCGTTTGAGGTGGATCCGTTCCGGAGACGCTGTCTCCTTGAGGGCCTTGATAACATTTCTTTGTCGCTAAAGCATGCAGATGAAATCAGTGCCTGGGAGAAAGCACACGGGCTGCCTTCAGTAGTTTCTGGTTAGGGTAAGTGCAGCGTGAAGTGACACGAGAAGCAGTTTGAAGAAGCGCTTGAGGAAAGATGCAGAATGACACATTCTCGACGTCAAAAAATTGAGGCAATGTTGCAAGATGAGCCCGATGATGTTTTTCTTCGCTACAGCCTGGCTCTTCTTATGGAGGCAGACGGGGAATGGGAGGCGTCGCTTGATATTTTGCAGGAACTCGCCAGAGGTACTCCTCCGTATGTGCCTGCTTATCAGATGGCGGCACAGCACCTTGTCAAATATGGAAAGCCGGAAGATGCACGTCGAGCACTTCGTGAGGGAATTGAAGAAGCTCGGCGACAAGACCTTACCCATGCTGCTGGTGAGATGGCAGAATTGCTCGTCTCAATAGGCGATGCTTAAGCAGCCCTAGCTGGTCGTCTCCTCTAAGATAGGCGTTGGCTCGGCAGCTTCCGAACCTTTTGTAATAACAAATCCCATCTCTTTGATCATCTGGTAATCAGCCTCAGGCAGCTGCCCTTCTGTAGTGAGGTAGTCACCAACAAAAATGGAATTGGCGGCATATAAGCCGAGAGGTTGTAGGCTTCCAAGGTGAATCTCTCTGCCACCAGCAATCCGGATTTCTGCAGCAGGGTTTACCATTCGCATCATAGCAAGGCCTCGTAAGCAGTCGCGAGGCGAGATCTCATCAACACCCTCAAGCGGTGTCCCGTCAATTGAATTTAAAAAATTGAGAGGGATTGATTCAACATTCATTTCCTTGAGGTCAAATGCCATATCAATGAGATCATCAGCAGTCTCCCCCATTCCCATGATGCCACCACTACAGAGTTGGAGCCCTTCTGAGCGACATGCTTCAAGAGTTGCAATACGATCAGCGTATGTGTGTGTACTACATATTTCTCCGTAATGTCGCTCACTTGTGTTGAGATTATGATTCACTTTATCAACCCCGGCAGCTGCAAGCTTCTTGGCTTGGTCGGGTGTTAATAAGCCGAGGCATGCGCATACATTGAGACCATATTGTTCCTTTATTTGAGGGACAACATGACAAACAAAATCAACTTCACGCTCTGTTGGGCCGCGAGCTGAGATTACAATGCAAAATGTTTTCGATTGCCGCTCACTGGCGAGGCGGGCTGCTTCGAGTAACTTAGGCACGGAAAGCAAGTTGTATCGGGGAATTTCTGCATCAGAAACTTTTGATTGTGAGCAATATCCACAATCCTCTGGACAGAGCCCACTTTTTGCATTCATGAGAAAGAAAAGCTGGACGGTGTTGCCGAAAAAATGATGTCGTACCCGATATGTCGCTGCAAGAAGGTCGAGGATTTCTTCATCGGAAGAATCCAGGATTGACCGAGCTTCTTCTTTTTGAAGGGAACGGTCCGCGAGTACACCGGTCGCCATTTGATGCCAGTGTGAAGCGGAGTTTGTTTCAAAGCTGCCTGTCATAAGATTCCTTTCCAGAGCATAGAGAGGGTGTTTCGGATAGTAACCCGTCAGCACGTGATCAGAAAAGGAATTTTATTGATTTTCTGAATTTCTCTCTTTTCCGTAACGTAACGATTGACCGTCTACAGTCAATTAGCAGGCCCGGAATGCCTGCTGTGGGCAACTGTTTTGGGATACGCTTAAACTTCCTCGTTCCGTGTTTCCCTGAATGAGGTGCAGTAGGGCCGTGGTCAAATATGGAGGAGAAGCATGGAAAACACTTATGATTTTGCTTCAGGAGTGCTGGAAATGAGTAGGTCTGCTGGTGATCAGCCCGTTCCCAATCGTATAAGAGCTGCGAGTGCGGAGAATGCTTTTAGCAATTCGTGCCTTGCTGGGAGCTCCCATTGAAACGGTTACGAAATGAGAGCATAAACAAGAGAGCAGACGTTCCATTGCAGATGTGTTCACCAGATTACCAATGACATTTGTACTACGACGGATGAGAATTATCATATAACGCCGCCCTGGAAGAAACGAGCCGTTGTCTTCGTTGAGATTTTGGTAAGGAGGCGAGTTGGCCATGAAATTGCAGCTGTCGATCATCGATACAGTTGAGGAGGGGTTCTACTAACTCATTTTGGTCGTTTAAGCAATTTTCAAATTGCTCGTGATCAGTAAATAGTTCGTCAATCGTTTCAACAGTAAGAGCACGGACGACACATCGTTCATTGCTAATAGTAATTTCTAAGCGCTACTGCTATTCAACATGCGTTGCTCGA
>CAXEMW010000080.1:0-12944 GCA_963997395.1 uncultured Planctomycetaceae bacterium | reverse complement strand
GACTAATGTTGATGGTTCTGTATGGTTTTGTAACGACAATATTGATGCTGGTGACCCATCACATTCGCAAACAGGTTGGAGTAACGCGAATGGTTACAGTGGCGCGAGCCAGCGAGGCCTAATAGGCTCGCTTGGTTCAATGAACGGTGGCGAAGTTGCTTCTGCACCGTAATCAGCAACGAATATCCAACGTTCTGTGTGGCATCTTTGTTCTCTGAAGATGCCACACAGAGCACCGGATGCATCAACTGTCTGCTCAGCAGATTACCTTCTCTGGATTCCTCTTACATTGCTACCTGCTTACGCGTAAGGATTACAATGCGACATCTTTCTTGTTATCACAGATACTTGTGCCTCGCACTCTGTTCTGCACTCACCCTCTTTTCTGTCGGATGTGGTCAGTCTGGGCCCGCGGTAGAAAACGTGCAAGGTGTTGTCACGCTTGATGGAACTCCACTTGAGGGTGCAACCGTTTTCTTTTCACCTAAAGGAACTGGCGGAATAAGTGCAGCAGGACTTACACAATCCGATGGCTCATTCACTTTGAATGCAAAAGGAGCACAACCCGGTGCAGGTACAGCAGTCGGTGACTACAGTGTGACCGTTAGTAAGGTTGAGATGCCGGAGATGCCCAACATCACTGAAGACGACCCACGGTATGGTACACCTGAACATGACCGACTTAACCAAGAGGCAAGCACTGCAAAACCAAAAGTGATCGTTCCCGAGAAATATAATAACTCTGAGACAAGCCCCTTCACCGCGAAAGTTGAATCCGGTAGTAATACATTCACATTCGACGTCTCGTCAAAAGATGACTAGACGACTTTTATGTAACAAGTATTTCAGTCGGAAAGATTCTGACGGCTGTCCGCTGTTTCTTTATTCACAACCATCACGTCAGCGATGACGCTACATAGCAACCAAATAATCTCTCACCATGGCCTGGGAGAAACCATAGGGCATAAAAATGAAAATCATGCTTTGCATGGTGTTCACACTTATCGCAATCACGGCGAATGCGACTGAACCACCAAACTTTCTCATCATCTATGCAGATGATCTTGGCTACACCCAGACAAGCGTTCCGATGATGAAGGATCGTCCTGAATTAGCCCATGAACTTCATCAGACCCCAAGCCTTGAAAAGTTAGCCAAAAGGGGCATGCGATTTTCTAGTGCGTACTGTCCTGCACCAGTCTGCACGCCATCACGCGCGAGCATCCAGTTCGGCAAGACGACGGCGCGTGTTGGCTGCATATCAATTCATGACGTTGTGATGAACAAAAAACAGATTGATATGAGCAAGAACCTCTCCATTGCAGAGATGCTCAAAGAGGCTGATAAAGGGTATGTGACAGCTTTTTTTGGCAAAGGCTGTACACCGATGCACTGGTTCAAGGATCACGGCTATGATGTGACCGATTTTCACCATAAACATCCAAATGGAAATGCACATGGTGACTGGTGGGAACCTGCCGAGAAAACCCCAATACCAGCTGACGATCCCAAGCGTGTCTTCAGTCTGGCAAAGACTGCTCGAGAATTTCTGAAACAACGGGGCAAGGACCAAAAACCGTTTTACATGATGGTCTCTCATTATGCCGTGCACGTGCGGAACACATCCCTCAAAAGCACACGTGACAAATATCTTCACATCCTTGCCAAAGAGAACAACATTGAAGGTGGCATTCCTGACATTTCACCATTTCATGAAAACGCAGATGAAATGCCGCAGAGGTTCCAAGCTCTCTGGGAAAAAGCCAATTACGCAGCCATGATGGAAAACATGGACACATCGATTGGAATGGTTCTGGATGAACTCAAGGCACAGGGACTCGAGGACAACACCTACGTCATCTTTTCTTCAGATAACGGCGGAGGCCAGAGCAATGCACCACTGCAGGGCGGCAAAGCCAAAATGTGGGAAGGTGGCCTGCGCATTCCAATGATTGTGGCCGGGCCCGGCGTTTCTGCGAATTCTCAATGCGATCACCCGGTAGCACAGTGGGACTATTTACCAACACTGCACGATCTCGCTGGCAGTGAGATTGCCTTACCAGATGATTTGGATGGAATTAGTTTGCGACCCGTTTTTGAGAACGGCAACAACGGCAAACTTGCCCCGCGTGACACCGGTTTTATTTTTCATTTCCCCGCACACTATACCGTGCCAATAACCGCATTCAGAAGCGGTGATTTCAAACTGATGCGACATCTTAATTCAGGTGAAATCAAGTTGTTTAATGTCGTAAAAGATATGGGTGAGACAAATGACTTGACGAAACAGATGCCGGAAAAAAAGGCAGAAATGGTACGGCAGTTGGATGCGTATCTCCAAAAGGTCGGTGCATGGACAATGGATGAGGTCTATGCCACCCGTATAGAGGAACTTGAAAAGTGGACTTTGGAAAATCAACTCAAAGTTGACCAATTGAATAAGCAGTTAAATGCAACAGACTTGTCACAAGAAGACCGTCTTGAAATCAGCAACAAGTTGAAGGAAAGCACGGCAAAAATAAAACACTGCAAAGAAAATCTTGACAAACTCAATATGGATCGAAATTCGGACCTTTGGTTCTAGAAGGTCATAACCAGACAAGCACACGTGGGCTTGATACGATTTAAATTCATAAGATTCTTTTCCTCAATAGAGCGAGTGCCAAAGCGATTTACATGTCGTGCAGACCAAACCAACTTTGCAAAGCATTACGTTCAATCAATTCGAATTACCCCTTGAAAGTTGCTCCCAGGATAATGGCGACCCCGAGACGTCTACTTTATCTTTCTCGTAGCGAATCGTAGTCCATTCACCCTTGAGTGGCAGTCGGATTTCCATCCATTCCCAGTCGTCTGGCAGGGCTGGACGCACAAGCAGTCTATTCTCCGGGATGGAATACTTGAGCCCACCTAAACCTTCAAGATACAACAGAATTTTGCCTGCATTGAAGTTTGAATATTGGTCTCCAAAAAGCGTGCGGTCACGGCGGTACGCTTCTGGTGCAACAGGAATGTTCCATTCGTCGTGCCAGTTGTAATTACCAATGTGATTGAGTGTTAATTCCGGGGCAACGGAAAGCCCTTGGCAGAACATTCCATCGAGCATGAAGTAGGCAGTGTCTGGCGTATACCCAAAGGAATGATCGACTTTCGTGTCGAACTCCTGCATTGATTGTTTTGACATCGCAAGTGGAAAAAACTCACCAAAGAAACCCTTCTCGCGATCAACTGCCCAGTGCTGCACCATTTCCTCGGCATATTCTCTTGGAAAATAGGGAGAACGCATTGCCCAAAATGAGTTTGTCCCAATCAAACCACTCTTTGGACCTGCGAAATACTTTTCTATACCATTCATCTCCCATCGCTGATCAAACATGAGTCGAACATGATCAGGATCAGTACGCACCAGTGATTGCCAGTGACGCACATCTGCTTCTTTGCCAAGAACTGACGCCATGCGAGCAAGTGTTTCCGCCACTTCGAACTCATTCATCGCAAAATTTGTGAGCCTCTTACGAAAGAGCTTTTCAAAATGATCTTCATAACTTGCTCGTAGAAACTCTACGTCACCCGTATGCTCATAAATCTGCCATGCACCAAGAACATGTTCAGACATTTCTCCACCGTAGGCACCACTATGCCATGTCGTCCCCTTGTTGTCAGAAAGCATACGAATGCCATTGGGCAGTTCACGAAATCGGTCGTTTTCAGTGAGGTGCTTCCATGTCAGAACATTTCCATAGCCGTAGTGGGCCTTATTGGCAGCCCACGATCCGACTTTTATTTGAAACATCGCGTCATAACGATGAAGTCCAAGAAAATTGTTTACAGCAGTCTGGGTGTGGTTCTCCATCTCCCATCCGCTGCCTACATCTATTGAATACATCAGGTAGAGGGACCAAAGGTAGTAATAGATGTCTACAAACTTTTCATCGGGACAACGAAACCAAGGAATTTCATCATTCAGGAGCTGGTTCATAGCCGTTGTTTTCTCGGCAAGGGCATCCGCATGACGCTCAATCATGTCATGGCCAGCCTGTATGGCCGTGGCTTCATCATCGTGCATTGCCCAAGAGACAACAGCGCCTTTGGAATCACACGGAATTGAAAACGTGTAGTGCACGACTCCCTTGGCATCTTCCTCAAGAACAAGGCTTGTTGCGAGTTCTGTTGATGCACTCAGGACCGTGGTCATGCCTGAATAAACAGATGGGCCAATACGTTCGGGGCCGCCTGGGTCTGGACGAGATTTTATCATGCCAGCCTCAGTAATCAGAATCGATCGCTGCGACTCATCAAGCCTGGCGGCAGCCTGTGACGAGATGCTATTTCGCGTAAACAAACTCTGCCCAGTGAATTGAAGAGTGACTGGCTTTGACGCCGTGATAATTGAAGCCGCTGCATCGCTGCTTCCGATAAACTTCCGCTCTCGAATCGTGATACCATCAAGGTCGTATTCACAAATGACTTGATCGGGGCGCCATCGCATGATGCGTGGCTTGGGCGTCTCATAGGTCTTTCCGTTTACAATGACACTTCCATACAACACACGGGTGTCTTTGTAGAATTCCCAGCTCATATAATCATTGCCAGTACCGGTATTCTCTGTACCAGTGATCTCACTTTGCACACGCGCGGCACCACGAGCGCGAAGGTCATGATAGAAGGGATGAGTCAGGCCTATGGTTTCATCCTCAATGGTCCTCCAACTCGCGTGAAATCCACCAACGTAGTAAGTCACGTTGCCTGCAAGAAAACCGTGCTTACGACCTTGGATGTCGTGTTCAAGACGGCTGCAATAATCTGTGAATGCAGGCCGTTCGCTCGCCATGAGCTGCGTGGTGGCCGATAGGTGACCGACGCAGCACATGACAAGGAAAAGGGCTACCGAAAAGAAGAGCTTAGAGAATTTTAGAATGGGCATAAGTCTAGAGCATGAGGAAGTGAATATGGATGATCAATTAATGTAGGAATACTTGCAGGGGACTATTCAGGTTATTGCTTTCAGCAACTCGTTTTCCATCAACCCATACAAACAGCTTGCTTTGCATGCCGGGAGTCGTTGAAGACCAATCTTCTTTCCAAAGAATATCGATGTCGTGGCCATGATATCGAAGGTCCCCCAGGTAGAAGAATTTCCATTGTTTTCTTGGTAGCAGAGGGTGAATCTCAAAACTGTCGCCATGACTGCCCTGAAATCCAATGAGATCTTCGATGAGCACATCAGGAAATGTTGAGTGGAAATAGTCCTGAACATCACCAAACCCTTTCCCCATGGCAGGCAAACTTTGCACAACGTCACCCCCACCAGGCATTCGATATCCTCCAGTACGGGGTAGATACCACTCACCAATACTGCGGCGGCGCCCATGAAGTTCGACATATTGGGTTACATGGTCATACAGAAGCTGACGATCTTCTTCACTGATCGCACCTCGAGTTGCTTTATAGTCCCGGAGGTACTTGGCGTACGCTTTATAGACAACAGAGTTTTGGAAGGGCCATCCGCGGCCATTCCAGCCATATGACATCTCATTAAAAAAATCATGCCTATATTCGGTGGTGGACATGCCAAACGGTTGCCGAAATCCCATTTCATCACCGAACTGCTTCCATGCAATATCGTATTGACTGTCATCATGAGGAAGCATGGAGAAATACCACGGCGTGTAGCCGACTGTTTCTCGAACAAGGCTTAACTGATCGACAACACCTCCCGTGTGCAGGTTGTCTCCGGCAAGACGAGAATAGAAAAAGGGATCCTCTATCGACCCACGTTTCTTGTAAAAAACAAAGGCGTCATCAGGTGCCGGGTAGTGCCACAGTGAATTAAGAATCTTCTTCTGAAGTTCGGATGCTCGCTTCGCATACACATCAGCTTTTTGCTTGGAAGAGTGGCCACCGTCTTCTGCCGCCTGAAGGGAGTAGAGATTGGCAAGCGAATGAAGATTTCCGTACATATAACAATTCAGTGACGGACGGACCGTAAAACAGTTTGGATAGCTGTTCGGATTTTTTGTTTTCCTTTCACCGTCTTTATCGATATACCAGTCATGATTTCCACCGAAAGGCTGCGGCTGCGTTTGATAATCATCGAGGTTAAAGGCTTGCGGATAGACCAGCGGCTGGCTTTTCAAGCCTTCCTTGAATGCTGCCTGCCACCCTTTGCCATCGGTAAAGTACCGCCGCCAGCGTTCTTCACCCTTATAGGGCTCCTCCTTGTTCAACTCCGCAGTGTAGTCAGAAAAACTGCCTTCAGATGCAATTAAACCGAGCGTGGTTGAGATCGTGAACTCATTAGCATCGTACATATCGAGGCATTTGTAGAGACCGTGCGTCGTGGTCTGAGGAGCATGAACTCCGAAGATGAGATCCCAGACCTCTTGATGACGTTCCATGGATGGAAGCAATCGGTCTCGCCATCGAGCGTCGGGGTGTATTTTCAGCATCGCTTCCGAGGCATCAATCATCCAACTTGTGTAATGATGGCTTTGCGGACGAGGCAATGTTGAGAGCCAACAATTGTTTTGATACTGCATTTCGTGAGAGGGTGGACCACTGAGCCAATATTCAGCATACGACTTCAGATACTGAGGATCTCGCATCCACCGAAGATCGTAGAACTGGTGTCCTGCAGGAGCAGGGATGGCACCACTGGTTGATGCCCAGCCAGGGAAGCCTGGAAACTCCGTGAAGACAAAATAGTTTTTATTATCCTCTTCCCATTCCTTGAGATGCTTTGTGATCATCCACCAGCGATAGTTGAAGACCTCGGTGTAATCTTCGTGTGAGCAGAGAAATTTCGGGATCGACTCTTGCAAAAAAGACTTATTGTTTTGCTTGTTAAGCCAGCCATCGAATTCGGGTCGATTTCCGTTAAGGTGTGAATAGCCATTGAACTCATCGACATCATCATCAAGGGTGGCCTTCGCTAATGCCTTGATACGTTGAAGCTCATTGTCAGGATCATCACTTTCAGGTTCTACAACCTTTTGGGCTGGTGCATGAAACCGGCACCCCAACACCCCGCCAGAAAGCTCGTCGTGGAGCTGAACTTCGACACGGATTTTCTTGGTAAGAATCGGCCGCACGCACGTCACGTAGTTGTATTGGTCTCTTTCAACACCCGGCTCTTCTTCCCGCACATCCACTTCGCTCCATGTATTATCAACCCAGGCCAAAACTCGCCATGACTGAGGAAGAATCTCCTTCCGTTCGTTTCTGAACGATGCAGCGGCCTGTGCTTCATCGAACCAATACACTCCTACGGTGGTTATTTCCTGTGGTATCTCAAACTCATACTCAAACCACTCTGTACTACCCCTTTTTGGGTGAAAGCTGAGACGGGAAACTCTCTGGTCTGAAGAAGTCTTCGGCTCCCAGCTATCAATGAGAGATCTGCCATTGGCTCCTTTCACTGAACTTCGCACAGTCGGAAAATCACGATCTTCCGGAAAGGGTTTCGCATGCACCCGATTGACAAAGTTCTGCCACTCATCATTCATTGCTGAGACAATTTCTGGATGCTGATCAGAAATATCGTGCGTCTCACTCCGATCATTCGAGAGGTCATATAACTCCCAGCCAATAGGAGATGCACGGTCATTATCGGTAACAATCTTCCAGTTTCCGTTTCGTGCAGCAGAGTGTGTTTCATGTTGCCAAAACAGTGATCGATCAGGCATCGATTTTTCAGGATCAACAAGATAGGGAAGCATGCTGATTCCCTCTAAGGGCGCACGTGCCTTGTCTTGATAATGATCTGGGTACTCAACACCTGCCACCTCTAAAAGAGTGGGCATAATGTCAATAAAGTGAAAGTACGGATGGCTTATGATTTTGTTCTTTGACTTCAGACCTTTGGGCCAATGTGCAATGAATGGTGACGTTACCCCACCTTCATGGACAAACTTTTTGAATTTGCGAAATGGGGTGTTTGAATAGGCTGCCCACCCTTGGCCCTGAGATGTTGCCCAGCCACTGAACTTCTTCCATGTGTCATAGTTGTCTTTTTGGTAGCCAACACCACCGAGTTTGTCCTTGACTGCCCATGCGTCTGTTTCTTTTTCCCCATCAGGAATAAATTTTCCTTTCTCGAATTTTCCTGACGTGTAGTCATACATCCCTCCCTTAAAATGGGTTCCAAATACACCCATTTCACCTGAGCAGCCATTATCCGACACAAAGAGAATGAGGGTGTTCTCATAAGCCCCCTGAGCTTTGAGCAACTGCACGATTCGCCCAATGTTATCGTCCATCGAGGTGATTTGGGCGTTGTACATGCTACGGCGGAACAGAGTCTCTTTTTTCACATCGTCCGGAAGATCATTCCACGCCGGTAAACCAACAAGTGTTTTTCCAGTCTGAAGGCCGGGCATAATTTGCTGATTATGAAACGAGTCCACAGCAGGCAATTGCTGTTGCGGAGGAACAACACCAAGTGTTTTTTGCCGAAGCAGTTTTTTTTGTCGCATATCATCCCATCCGCGGCCCCATGTTGTGAGCCACTCAGGATCTTCGAACTGGCGTTCATACTCAGCAATGATTTCATCAGGAGCTTCAAGCGGAAAGTGCGGGGCGTTATATGCCAGGTAAAGAAAAAAAGGTTTTTCATCTGCCCGTAATGCATCTTCTATGTACTCAATGGCAACGTCTGTAAAGAAGTCTGTCGTATAGAAATCTTGATCAGGCTTATAAGGGTTTCGTAAATTTGTTTTTTCATTGTCTCCTTCGATAAGGATTTTTCCGTCACGGTAGATATCACAGCCGGCCAAAACCTTCCAGTAGCTATCGATGTGTGTTCGTACAGCAGTCGACCGATCGAAGCCACGATTTTCTGGAAGGGAATGTGCCGGTGGATCATTGTGCGCAGCGACATGCCACTTGCCACTCATAAACGTCGCGTACCCAGCAGACTTAAGTGCCTCACCAAGGGTGATGCAGTTTTCATTCAGAGAACCCTCATACCCTTCGCCCCAATTCCTGTAGACCATGTGGCCTACACCCGCTTGATGCTGATAGAGACCGGTCAGCAAGCTCGCACGTGAGGGGCAGCATCGAGCAGTGCTGTACATCTGGGTACATCGAAGGCCATTTTCAGCGAGTGAATCGAGTGTTGAGGTTGTAATCTCTCCGCCAAAGCAACCCAGGTCGGAATATCCAAGATCGTCTGCCAGAATCACAATGATATTTGGCTGTTCCTGAGCTATCGCGTCCGAGTAGAACGTCGCGAAAAAAAGAATCGCTGCCACGAATAATCGCAATGTAGAATGCATAAATATCGTCCGACTCTATGTCGTAAAGAATAAAACCCGAAATTATTCTACCTCGCTAAGCAAGAAACAGAATGAGACAATCCGTACGCGTATTGAGACATATTGTCAGGCGCAGCATAGGCTTCCGACGTGTGGGGCGAGACAATGCACGAAGAACCTGAAGGTTTTCGCTGGAGTGGAGAAGGTGAGACGGTTCATGGATGCTCCTTACTACTCGCTCTGTACGATTTTGCTTTATCTCTGGCTTGCTAATCTCTCACAAAGTTCAAGCTTTTGACGGTAATGCTGGGTTCGATTTCAGGCGTTGATCTCGTGGCATTTTATCTCCGACAATAAACCGCATGGTTGAGCTCACACTTCAATCTCTGCTCCCTGGGCTGGTTTATTGATTACGTAGCAAACTGCTGGACTTCATCTGGTCCGGGTGTTGCGTAAGCGGGATCTTTCGCCCGGATATAAACTTCACCATTGTCGAGCACCCGAACATCAAGCGGTACGATAGTCACACCTTGTTCATTGATTGTTCTGGCGTTGTCACCGATGTTGCGTGACACGATACCGTCTCGTGATTCAGGTGGCGCGTTCCCATTAAAGAAGGCCGTGCACCACCACTGGCCGTTCATATCTTTAAAAGGTGTCCCGTGACCAAGGAAGCGACCGGCAAATTTACGCGGCCCATAGGGACCAGTGATCTTGCTGGCGACGCAGTAATAAAGATTGTACGACCCCTTTCGCCCTTGATCAGTTGACCATGCCGTGCCCAAATGAACGTACTTGCCACCGACTTTGATCATCGTCGCTCCTTCGTGACCAATGTGACTGATAGGTTTGCCGTCTGGCCCCGGACGCGAACCAGCCGGATCAATTCGCACCGGATCGGTGGCATAGCTGGTAAGGCTATCGTTGAGTGGAGCAATGAACGTGTTGTCCCACAACAGATAACGCGTGCCGTCATCGTCAGTAAAAATCGAAGGGTCGTGCCGCTGCCCCATGTTGCCAGCCATCGGGTGCGTCCAAGGACCTTGCAACTCCGCACCGCTAGTCAGTGCCAGACTGGAGTGTTTCTTGGGGCAATGCACTAATGCCCAGCAGCCCTTGTCTGCCAGCCAGTGTACTTCCGGTGCCCAGATCAGACGCTTCGGAATTTTTTTGCCGCTCTTTGCCTTCATCGTATCGTCGACTGTAAAAATCGGGCCTAAAGATTCCCACTGAATCAAATCTCTGCTACGCCATAACCGAACTTGGTCACCAACGATGCTCTCTTCACCCAATCCGATGTTGTATGGGTTCTTGGTTTCCCGAGGGTCATTTTCGTTTGGCTGCGTGCCCGTCAGGTAGTAATACTTCTTCTCGGGACCGATCGAGATATACGGATCCCGAATCCAACCCGATTTGATGTACAGCGCCCTGTCATGTGACTTGAGCCCTTCACGGATTGTCTCGGCGTCCATCACCGGGGCTGGTTTTCTGTCTGTAAGAAGTTCAACAAGGCCTTCTTTCCTCGATTGTTCAGCCTTGGCCGCTGGCTGCTGAGTTTTGGCTGGCACCGTTGTGGCTGCTGGCTTGGACTTGGATTTTCGACGAATCGGTTGCGGGTATTTCGCCAACGTCTTTCGTAAGGCCGCGACAATGTCCGGATTGTCTGCGGCAAGGTTACGAGTCTCCTGTGGGTCGGTTTTGTAGTCATAAAGTTCATACTCGGCGGACTCGACTGGTTTACCGACTTGTCGCCACTCGACGAGGCGGTATCGCTGCGTCCGAATGGCTCGCCCGAGCTTTTTCTTGGGGTATGCATGGTATGCGTGGTCTCTCACTCGGACATCCGGGTTTTTCAACACCGGCACAAGGCTTACACCGTCCAGCGGTTGCGGCACGTGCGGAGGAGGCAGGCCCGCCAATTCTGCCAGCGTCGGGAAGATGTCAACGCTTTCAGCGAGCTGTCGTGTGGATGATCCCGGTGTTGTAATACCGGGAGCGGTGATAAGAATCGGTATACGGTTGGCCTGCTCGTAATTCGTGTGCTTGGTCCAGATACCCAGATCACCAAGATGGAAACCATGGTCGCCCCACAAAACAATGATCGTGTCATCAGCCAGGCCCAATCGATCCAATTCATCAATCACTTTGCCAATCTGGGCGTCGACGAAACTTGTGCTGGCGTAATAGCCGTGGATCAATTTTCGTTTTACATCTTCCGGAATCGAAGCCGGATCTCCCTTGTCTGGCACAGGATAGTAATTGCGAATCTCACCACCACGTTTGCCCGCGACCGAGGGAGCATCAGTGGGCAGTTCCTCGAATTCAGGCATTGGCAACTTTGCTGGATCAAACCGGTCCCAGTACTTCCTTGGTACGCACAGCGGCAAGTGCGGACGAGCGAACCCGGCCGCGATCAAGAATGGTGTGCCATCTTTGATACGCCGCTCTTTCGCTCGCCGCAATCGCTTCATCGTTTCGGCAGCAACACGACCGTCAGCATACGCACTGTCAGCGACGTCCGGAGATTCAAAAGCAGCGCCCCGCGGTAAGGAGTTCACTTGATCGAGCTTCTGATTCGTAAAAAATGCTTCCTCGCGAGTCAACTCACCGCCATTCGAACTGGCCGGATCGAGATACTCAATCACCTTGTCGTGATAGTGAGGCACGCTGAACGATGCTGGATCACCTTGATTCCCGTGCCCAACATGAAAAACTTTGCCAAGCGACTCCGTGCGATACCCTCCGTACTGGGCAAAATACTGTGGCAATGTGACGGCTTCGGGAAAGGCTTGTCGCAGTTGACTGCCAAGTCCATAGAGACCCGTCGACGTCGAATGCGAGCCTAACATCAACGTAAACCGCGACGGTGCGCAAACCGCTTGATTGCAATACGCCAAATCAAACCGCATCCCGCGCGCGGCCAACGCATCAATATTGGGCGTTTGAGCGTTTGAGTCACCGTAGCATCCCAACGCTGGCTTCAAGTCATCAACAAGAATCAGCAGCACATTAGGGCGTTCATCACCAAAAACGAGACTGCCCTTCAAGGGCAGGATCAAAAGAAATGCTACGAATGCAAGACAACACCGAAATATTTGCCTTTGCATTATTTTCACATGGTCATTCTCGTGACGATTATTTTGCTGAAAACTTGAATACCGTCTTCGAATCATACGTTTCACCCGGTTTCAGAATTGTTGATGGGAAGTTGGGTTGATTTGGACTGTCGGGGAAGTGCTGTGTCTCAAGACAGAATCCACCACGATGAACGTATGGCTTACCAGACTTACCCCGCAGTCGACCATCGAGAAAGTTACCACAATAAAACTGAATACCTGGTTCAGTCGTATAGATTTCCATTACGCGGCCAGATGATGGCTCGTGGACTTGCGCAGCCAGTGAGAGTTCACCTTCTTTGCCGTCTGTGTCAAGAATCCAGTTGTGATCGTAACCAAGCCCAAAGACGAGTTGCTCGTTTTGCTGGCCAATATCGCGACCGATAGCTTTGGGCGTAGTAAAGTCGAACGGAGTTCCAGCAACTGTGGGCATCTCACCTGTCGGAATCAAACTCTCGTCAACCGGAGTGAACTTCTTTGCGTTGAGCATCAACTGGTGATCAAGAATCGTGCCCTGGCCCTCACCCTTCAAGTTGAAATAGGTGTGCTGAGTCACGTTCACCGGTGTCGCCTT
>CAXEMW010000079.1:0-13163 GCA_963997395.1 uncultured Planctomycetaceae bacterium | reverse complement strand
CAATTTGTGTCTTCAGATCCGTTCCATCAAGGATATGGTCTGATGGCGGCTGGACACCGGTTACAGAGAGAACTGTTGGGTAGATATCCATCACCGTGCCGAGCTGCCTCTGAATCGCTCCTGCAGGAATAGGCAACCGTTTCTGGAGTTTGTTCTTCGTTGATGGTTTTGCCCACGATGCAATAAAGGGGACCCTCATGCCGCCTTCATAGTGTGTTCCCTTCTTGGCGCGCAATGGAAACGAACTTGCATGGTCGTGAACAGGACCAAGCGGAGCATCACTCCCATTATCTCCAACGAAAAGAACGAGAGTATCTTCGGCAATTCCAATAGATTCCAGATGATCAAGTATGTCGCCTAACGACTTGTCCATCCCTTCAATCAATGTGGCATACGCCTGTGCATTTTTAGGTTTCCCGGAGTCTTCGTAATGCGAAGCAAAGCGGGGGTCAGATTGAAACGGGGCATGAACCGCATAATGCGCGAAATCCAGAAAGAAGGGTTTCTTATCTTTCACTGCACGTGTTATTTGCTTTTTAGCTTCTAGCGTGAGAGCCTCTGACAAAAATGTGTTTGTGCCATAATACTTTTCAAGGTGCGGCACAGCTCGACGTTTATTTCCTTTGAGATTTCCATACCCGTCTTCGCCGTAGTAGCTTCCAGGCTGTCCCCATGAGCAACCTGCCACGTTCACATCAAAACCGAGATTCGTCGGCCACTCAGATGGTTCGCCAAGGGGCCCAAAGTGGGCCTTACCGACAAAGATCGTGCGATACCCATTTGCCTGAAGAACGCCTGGCAGGGTCACCTGTGCATCCTGAAACCCAACCCAACGCCATTCGGGTGGGCCATATTCGCCACGATTATTCTCCTCTGATCGAATCCATTGCGTGACGTGATGGCGTGCTGCATTTTGCCCAGTAAGAATCGATGTTCGTGTTGGCGAGCAGACACTCATTGCATAGAAGGTGCTAAAACGAATACCCCGCGACGCGAGACGTTCCATTGCTGGGGTACGATAAAAATCATTCAGTGGATAGCGTTTTGGTTTTCCGTCGGCATCAGTCAGAAATGGCACCGACGTATCCATTGGGCCCATGTCATCTACAAGGAACAAAACAACATTTGGCTGCTGCTCGGCAGCCGATAAAGCAGCTAGTCCGCACCACATGCTTGTTAATATGACACAGACCATCCGAGCAAGCCCCAAACGCATAAAAAGCATGTCCCACCCTTTTTTCTCATGGAAGTTCGTCGGTAGGATACCGACCACTATCATCGTACCGAATTTCATATCTTTTTGTCATGCACATCTGTAATGTTCTCTCATGCGAATTCTTATACACACAACCCGATTGAGTATGTTCGCCGGCATTATTACCTGTCTCTTCTTTTCATCCGCTGGCACGCCTACCCAACGACCCCTATCTCTTACGACGGTTCCGCTTGAATGCATTCAGGACGCGTTACCGACGGCAGTTGACTTTGGTGGTCCATCTCAGACGGTCCAGGGCGCAGTGGAACTCACCAACGGGTTGGGTGAGCCAGTTGGATATTGTTTCCAGACTGCCCCCATGAGTAACGCTATTGTCGGATTTTCTGGACCATCAAATCTTCTCATCGTTTGTAATCGCCACAACAGCATCTGCGGCATTTCAATTCTCTCCAGCTCCGACACCCGCGACCACGTAATTTCCGTCAGGAAAGATAACTCATTCTGGGAGCAATTTCTTGGTGAAAAGCTCGATGTGATTAAGAAAATGTCGCATGCAAATTACCAAACCACTGCTGGTGCGACGCTGACGAGTCATGCAATGGTCGAATCAATTAGCCACCGCCTTGGAGGAACTGGGCGTTCAACTCGATTCACTGTGCAACCCACTCTGCCAGACATTCAAAAGATTTTCCCTCAAGCCGACCACCTCCGTTTTGATGCCGGAGACGCTTCGGTCATAAATGTTTATAACGCTGGAGATATTCCACTCGGCTGGGCACTCCGTACAAGTCCTGCCGCTGATTCCATGATCGGATACCAAGGCCCAACAGACACACTGGTTGGCTTTGACACGACCGGCACCGTGATCGGCCTGTGTGTTTTACAAAGTTTCGATAATGAACCATATGTTGGTTACGTACGCGATGACCGCCATTTTAAAAGCCATTTTATCGGACATACCTTCGAGAGCCTTTCAAAGAACGACCAACACTCACCGTTTACAGAAGGTGTAAGTGGCGCTACGATGACCAGTCAAGCTATCGCGGAGGCGATCATCACTGCGGCTCATTCAGCACATAAAACACAATCAACGAGTTCGTTCGTCCAACAGTTATCTTCACGCTTACGCGCTATTGACGGACCACAGTGGGGCGCACTTCTAGTGATCCTGTGTGGTTTAGTCATTGGATTTACTCGCCTACGTGGTCATTGGGTAGGACGAATCGCCTTTCCTCTTGTGGTATTTACCTACCTAGGATTTGGTGCTGGTGCTTTGCTGTCCCAAGCACAACTCTGGGGCTGGGCGACTCATGGTATTCCTCAGGCCGCCCCGGTACTGCTGCTCCTTTCTATCGTTGCCATCGTTACGCCTGCCACAACAGGTCGAAATCTTTACTGCACTCAACTCTGCGCACACGGCGCAGCACAACAACTCCTGAAGATTTCCATGCCTAATCGTCAGGGAGGCATCGTCTCTCGCCTTCGCACGCGTATCGCACCAATCCTGAAGCAATTGCGATGGCTCCCGTGGACGCTTTTCATTCTCTGCCTCCTAATAACAGTGCTCGATGCTCACATTCCACTCGTTGACTTTGAGCCATTTGATGCCTATCTCCCTACCGTTGCTGGCACTGCTGCCATAGTGATTTTTATACTCAGCCTCGCAGTGAGTAGCGTCTCACCGATGGCATATTGCCGACACGCGTGCCCTACTGGTGCTTTGCTCAGCTTCGTGCGGGTCAACCACAACTCTTTCAAGGTCACCTGGCAAGACGGAATCCTTTGTGGGTGCTTTCTTTTGGCTGTCGTAACTGCCTGGTCGTCCGGAGCACCTGTACCATGAGGACCTGCATCGCTTTTGTCCTATCCTTTTGTCTTGTTGGCTTCCAATCCTTCGCGGATGCGAAGAACACACTGCCAACGTTTGCAGGCCCAGCGATGGGTACGACCTATCGCGTCACTCTAAAAGCTCACATCTCTGACAAATCCCTCGGAGAGGTTCATCGCCAAATTGATCAACTCCTTCAACAGATTGACTTATCCCTGAGCACATGGCGGGATGATTCATTGGTAACAAAAATCAATCGCGCGAAGGCCCGCACACCTATTCCGCTGGACCTTCACCTTACAAATGCACTTGGTATTGCCGGCCGGCTCTACCAAAAGACTCAGGGCCGTTTTGATATCACTGCCGCTCCACTCATTCAGTGGTGGAAGGACGCTGACGTCGCTCATTCCTCATATCCAACCGGCCGTCACCACTCGGTGGCCCCTCCAGAAGTATTGGACCTTGTCGGTTTCGACCATTTACTGATCAAAAAAACTGGTGATTCCGAATACCCCACCCTCCAGAAAAAACACACGGCTGCTGCTATTGATTTCTCAGGTATGGGAGCTGGCTATGCAGTCGACCAAATAGGAGAAACCCTTGTGTCACTTGGCTCAACAGGTCATCTGGTGGAACTTGGTGGAGAAGTCCGCGCCTGGGGACAGCCGAGTCTCGTTAAAGAATGGCGTGTTGCCCTTCGGACCACAGAAACCAAGCCACCAGACATTATTGTGCTTCACCATGGTCAGGCAGTCGCGGTAGCAAGGTCGGTCAAAGGAAAGCGGATCGTTGATCCTACAACAGGCGAGATCGTCAAACTTTCTTCAAACGCCCAAGCGGTGGTGGCATACGCGGCAACGTGTGCTGAGGCTGATGCACTAGCAACTGCACATGTGCTTGATGGCATCCGAAAAGAAACACAGGCTTCGTCATCCATGATTCAATAGGCCGACACTTTGTCGCTCCGTACTCTACCGCTTTATTCGGGTACAGTGACCATCACATCATCAACCCAAGCCTCTGTATTTACTGCCAGCCTGATCCGTCGTTTTGTCTTGTGCCCAATACCGGGTGAGGCCATGCGTCCGATCTGACGTCCGTCAATTTTTACCGACATCACATCTCCGTTTATAACAATCTGCAGTTCATGCCAAACATCGACCTTCAGTTTCATCGGAACAATAATCGACTTGGTGGCAATGTGCTTTTTCTCTGCTTTTGTTAACTTTTTCGCTTTGCTCTTTTCATGCATCTCTTTGCGCATGCGTCCGGTCTTGAGATCAACAATTTCGAGCGAAGCTGGTTTGATCCGTGCCATACAGATGTGGCCGGCATGCACCGACGCTTCGTTCATGTCTGCGATGTTCACACCGAGATCTCCCTGTTTAGGCAACTTAAACGTCGCAGTAATACTCGCGTCCTGAAAAGATACGTCCTGAGTAACCGAGACTCCATGGTCAGCTACCGCTGCCCGTTTGATATACATCGCTTTGTCGCGGAGAAAGACCTGCTTCTCACCCTTTGCACGTGCTTTACTATTTGTGCCCCACCCATTCCCAGGGTTCTCCTTACCTTCAATCTTCTCTTTTCGATTGAAATCATCTTGAAAAATAGTTTTTGAAAAAAGACCCTCCGTCTGGGCAAAAACGGTATTTATCGAAATCACCGTTCCAATCCCAACAAGCAGAATGGTAGATATGTGATGTAATACGGTTTCTCTTGCGAAATATATCTTCACAACTGGTACCCCATTTTCTGGAATCTTCTTATGCGATCAATCAATATACTTTGTAGCGTCGCCCTTGGCCTAGCCTTTTTCAACTTCCCTCTCCTCGCTGACACAAAAAAACACACTTTCGATTCGGCGGTTCTTGCGGAAGTGTATAAACACGCATCGGGTGATGATCTGAAGATCTATCGTTTTGAACCCGAGGGACATGATCCCTCTGCTGATCAACGCCCAGCTGCTGTTTTCTTCTTTGGTGGCGGGTGGAATGGGGGTTCCGTCCACCAGTTTGAGAAGCACGCCACATATCTTGCCCAGCGAGGCATTGTCGCCTTTCTTGCCGATTACCGTGTGAAATCCCGACAGGGCACAAACCCAAACGCCTGTGTTCAGGACGGAAAATCTGCGATTCGATGGGTTCGTGCCAATGCGTCTCGGCTTGGTGTTGATCCCAAAAGAATCGCTGCTGGCGGGGGTTCGGCTGGTGGTCATGTCGCAGCAGCCACCGGAATCTGTAACGGGTTCGAGGACCCGAACGACAGCAATGCAGGAACCAGTTCAAAAGCTGACGCATTGCTGCTGTTCAACCCTGTGTATGACAACAGTCCAGAGGGATATGGGTACTCCCGTGTCGAAGCACACTTCCCTGCTATCTCCCCTGCTCACAACATCAGCCCTGATGATCCACCAACGCTTGTCTTTCTAGGGTCTGACGACAAACTCATCCCTGTATCAACAGCTCGAAAATTTGATGCTGACTTAAACAAGGCAGGCATTCAATCCAGCCTCTACGTCTACTCTGGTCAACCGCACGGGTTTTTTAACGAAAAAAAATCACCGCGATGTTTCGTGGATACGATTCTAAAGATGGATCAGTTTCTTACCGAGCTAGGATGGTTACAGGGACTACCAAGTCGGTCACTAATAAGAGGGCTCCTCGAGGTAAAACCGTCCACACCAAACATCGTATTCATCATGTGTGATGACCTTGGCTACGGCGACGTCCACTGCCTCAACACGCAACATGGAAAGATTCAAACACCCCACATCGACTCCCTCGCGATCGAGGGAATGACCTTTACCGATGCCCATTCCGGGTCGGCCGTTTGCACACCAACCAGATATGGACTACTCACAGGACGCCATTGCTGGCGCACAAAACTGCAGCATGGTGTTGTTCAGGGGTTCGCCCCGTGCCTTATTGCCGATGGCCGCCCGACGGTCGCGAGCTTTTTACGCACGAAGGGGTATAAGACAGCACTCATTGGGAAGTGGCACCTCAACTATCAATATCAGGACCACAACACCGGAGAATTCCTCAAACGGAAGAAGAATGAGTTGCCCCCTGTTGGTGCAACAATTCCAGACGGCCCATTAGCTCATGGATTTGATTTTTTTCATGGCTTCCATCACAGCCGTGACATGGACGCCATTGTTGAGAATTCTGAGGTGATCGGACACGACGACGCGATTACTATGCTTCCCCGTTTGGCTGAACAATCCATTCGCTATATTGAAAATGCAGCCACCTCTGCTCAGCCATTCTTTCTTTATGTGCCCCTTAGTTCTCCACATACACCAATTGTGCCGAGTGAAGCCTGGCAAGGAAAAAGCGGGATCAGTGACTATGCCGATTTTGTCATGCAAACAGATGACGTTGTGGGGCAGATAATTAATGCTATCGACACCAACAATCTGGCAGAAGATACCATCGTCATCTTCACAAGTGACAATGGCTGCTCAAAGGCTGCTAATATCGAAAAACTTGCAGAAAAGGGCCATCGAGTCAGTGGTCTGTACCGAGGGTCGAAGGCTGATCTTTGGGAAGGAGGTCATCGGGTCCCCTTCTTTGCGCGTTGGCCAGGTGAAATACCGCCTGGCTCACACTGCAACGAGACAATTTGCCTCACCGACTTCTTCGCAACCATTGCTGATCTGCTCATCGATGACATTCCGGATGCATCCGCTGAGGATAGTGTAAGTTTTCTCTCCGCGTTTCACGACCAGCCTCTTGTTACGGACCGCAACGGTCTTATTCATTCATCCATCAGTGGTCACTTTGGATACCGTATGGGCCACTGGAAACTTCTACTCTCCCGGGGCTCTGGTGGATGGACTGCGCCGAAAGAAAATGCGGCTAAACAACAGAAACTTCCTGCTTATCAACTTTACAATATGGCAAACGATCCCAATGAAAGTCAGAACCTTGGGAGTGAGCAACGCGAGATCGCCCACCATCTCTACACACTCCTCCGCGCAGATATAGAACGAGGTCGCAGTACGAGTGGCCCTGACTCAACAAACGACACGGACGCAATAAACGTCTGGAAAAGCGGGGCACCAACGCCTGACCTCTAAATACTGTCGGTGTTTTTTGAAAAATATATACATGTTCGTACGGTTCGTATTATATTGTCGCTACGCGAAAAACCGGGGCATGAAAGCGACTTCCTTTACTGCAGTTCAAAGTTCGCATCAATGATTGAACACAGACTTCGCTCCGACGTGACACTTTTTCAGGACTAAGAAAGGCAACCAATGACAACTCCTCACAACGTATCGCAAATAAACCCGACAACAGGCTCATCACATTCCGTTAACCGTAGAAACTTCATCGCGACATCAGCTGCTGGTGTTACTGCTGCCAGCACCCTTGCTGCAACCCGAACAAGTGGGGCTGCACAAGCCAATGATCGGATTCGCATTGGTTTCATTGGCCCTGGTGGAAGAGGCTTTGGCGCTCATGTCAAAACACTTGTGAAACTTCGTGAGGAAGGTGCAAACATTGACCTCGTCGCGGTCAGTGAAGTCTATAAAGCACAAGAGGATAAGGTCTGTGAATACATTAAGACTGAAACAGGCATCGACCCAAAACGATACGTTGACTATGAGGACATGCTTGCCGACGACTCTATAGATGCCGTGTGTATCGGCACCCCTGATCACTGGCACCGTCTGCAAATTGTTGCGGCCCTCAAAGCCGGGAAGCATGTTTATGCCGAAAAGCCAATGACAAAGACTGTCGAAGAAGCGCTCGATGTCGTTAAGGTTTGGAAGGATACCGGTCGGGTCATGCAGGTTGGGGTTCAATCGACCAGTCTTCCCGTCTGGGATCAGGCCAGAAAGCTGATTGATGGAGGAAAACTCGGTAAGGTCCTTGGCTATCAGACCGAGTACTTCCGAAATTCAAACGTTGGTCAATGGCGATACTATGACTTAACTAAGAACATGACGCCAAAGACAATTGACTGGAGAAGATGGCTAGGTGTTGACGCCGGCCTTGCCGAAGAAATTCCGTTTGACCGCGCAGTCTATCGTCAATGGCGCTGCTATTGGCCGTTCGGTTCTGGCATGTTTACTGATCTCTTTGTTCATCGCACAACCGCAATGCTTAAAGCGACAGGCCTCCGCTTTCCTGCCCGTGTCGTTGGCGCCGGAGGAATCTACCTTGAACTGGATACTCGAGATGTGCCAGATGTCGCGACTGTCGTTGCTGACTACAACGAGGGATGCCAAGGTCTCATCACGGCAACAATGTGCAATGAAAATTCCCGTATCAAACAGACCATACGTGGTCATAATGGCGCGTTTGAATTCGGAAACGGAGAGAACTTTAAGGAATTTGAGTTCCTCGCAGAACGCCCTCAGGTCACGCTCGACAGCTCAATCAAGGATGAAACAATCAAGAGTGATATGAAAGATGGCAGCCTCGCCAAAGGGGGCACCACAAAGCTCCACTTCCAAAACTGGCTCGACGCCATGGAGGCAAACGACCCGAATGCCTGCAACAATCCTCCTGACCTTGGTGCCGCTGCCGTGACAACCGTGATTCTCGGAGCTATGAGTTATCGCAATGGAAAGGTCTACCATTTTGACGCTGAGCGTGGCCGCTATACCGACGGCAGTCCTGCCTGGGCCGACAGGTGGGAAACCCTCTCCAAACATCGCGGCCAACCGCGGCACGTGCCTGGCTGGCAGGCTGGCGAGACCGGCAGTGAACTCCAACCCAAGCCATATCAATCATTGGCAGGCCCATGGATTGATGGGAAAGATCCTGCAGCTACGTAACACTTTATTGACACAAGGCTGGAATCTCACTCAAACAATGAGCGTGGCCTGTCTAACAGGCCACGCTTTTTTATTGCTTGGTTTATTTATTGCCTTCGGTAATCTCTTTTTGCTGCTGAATAATTGATACAGCACGAATATCCCCAAAAGCTTTTTGCTTGATACTGCTGGGCTGAATAGTCACTGTGTAATCACCAGTGGTATCAAGATAGACATACCCACTGTGCACCCACCTAAAATTCTGAAAATGACCTGTCTCTTTTATGACACAGGTGATGGCACTACACTCTTCACCATCTCGGACAAATGCTATGCGGCCCTCACTCCCCCCCTGCCCTGCTCCACACCCCTGAAGCAACGCAACTGAGTACCAACCCGTCTCTTGAAAACAACACCGCCATGCTGCCGCGTCCCCCTGATTAGTCCAAAACCCAACAGTATTTTTATACGTTTGGGGTTCGAACCGTAATTTTTCACCTTGGGTTTGCGCATCACTCGCGCGGAGGAACATCGAACCGTCGGGGGCCGGCTCTATCCTTTGCTGTTCTGATACAAGAACTGGCGCACCATCGAATGTGACGAGAAGTTGTCCGTCTTCTGGAAACGCCGAATCCCACTGGAACCGCCATTGGGTCGGTTCAGGATGGACTTTTACTTTGATGCCTGGACTGCCGATACATTCCACACTCGCGAGCGCAGCACAGAACCGAGGTGTCATAATATGCTGATGCTTTCTTCCAGCCTCTGATGGAATGATCTGTATGTGTCGATCTTTCCGTACGGCCGAAGCAACCCCTTTGAACCCCGGATGTCTTGTATCTAAGGACATAGACGATGCACTGGAACTCGGTTTGCTCTCCTGAGCAGACCCGGTCATACAATGAGCGCATCCAACAAGCAGCCCAGCTACAAGCAGTTTTCTGAATACCATCCGCGAACACCCTTCTGCAATGGTTTGTCTGCGTCTTTCCTGGAGTACCAATCAGCGAACAACTCGTGCACCTGCCCCAGAAAGTACCTTCTCAACTTCTTCTCTCGTCGCCATCGACGTATCACCGGGTGTTGTCGACGCCAGTGCACCGTGGGCAGCACCGTAATTTACAGCCAGCTGTGGATCATTACGTTCAAGAAACCCAAAGGCTAATCCACTTGCAAAACTATCTCCGCCGCCTACCCGGTCGAGAATCTCCAGTTCTGGAAATTTCTGGCTATCGTAGATTTCACCTTCGTGCCAGAGAATAGCCGACCAATCGTTGCGAGTTGCAGTAAGAACTCGCCTCAATGTCGTTGCAGCAACCTGGAAGTTTGGAAACTCTGTAACAGCCTGTTGAATCATTCGCTTGAAGGCGTCCGTTTCAATTTCACTAATTGACTCGTCAACACCTTCGACCTCAAATCCAAGTGATGCCGTAAAGTCTTCTTCATTACCAATCATCACATCCACATGTTTTGCAATCTCTCGATTCACTTCACGTGCTTTTTCAAGACCACCAATACTTTTCCAAAGGCTCGGACGGTAATTGAGATCATAGGACACAATGGTGCCATGTTTTTTTGCAGCGGTAACCGCTTCAATTGTGAGGGCAGCTGTTGTTTCTGATAAGGCAGCGAAAATGCCACCTGTATGAAACCACCGGGCACCGATCTCCCCAAAGATCTTTTCCCAATCGACGTCACCCGGCTTCATTTGACTCGCGGCTGTGTTGCCGCGATCCGGATTGCCAACGGCTCCGCGAATACCATGCCCACGCTCTGTAAAATTGAGGCCGTTGCGTACCGTTCGTCCCATGCCATCATCATCACGCCACACAAGGAAATCTGTACAGACGCCACCTTGTAGGATGCAGTCTTCAATGAGATGGCCAACCTCGTTATTGACAAACGAAGACACGACTGCCGTACGAAGACCAAAGCATTTCCTGAGACCTCGGGTGACATTGTATTCTCCACCCCCTTCCCATGCTTGAAATTGTCTTGCGGTTCGTATGCGTCCTTCTCCCGGATCAAGACGCAGCATAACCTCACCTAAAGATACTGCATCAAACCCACATTGCTCTCGTGCCTTCAGTGCTAACGCCATTCCTTCACCCCTTCTATTTTTATTCTACACAAACAGTGGCCAGACCTTGTTTATCAATAGGGTCCGCACCGGACTCAAGAGCAATTTCATTGAGGGCATCAACTTCTGCTACTGAAAAGAGCAAACCACCGGCAGTTTCGCTACGACGCGCAAAGTTCGCTTCAAGTTGCCCTGGGAGCAAGCACGAATCATTCCCATGCCCCAAGATATCCTCAATAACTACTTTGATATTTTCAGTCTGCGTTCGATTCTTTGCGAATACTTTGGATGATATAGCCTCGGGGTGGATCACTTGAAAAAAGAAATTACACGTCTGTTTTTCACCCTCTACTGGTTGTCGGCTTCGGATCGTTGGTAGGGAGCCACCAATAAAAGCGGCAACAATCTCATTCATTAAGGCCAATCCATATCCCTTGTGGGCACCAAATGGGACCAGTGAAACGGCAGCATTCGGATCTGTTGTTGACTTTCCATCCTTATCGACTGCTGCATGGGGCGGCAGTTGCTTTCCTTCTCTCTGGAATTGCTGCACTCTTCCCATGGCGATAACTGATGTTGCCCAGTCAATTACGACGGGAAACCCAACTGCATCGGTTGTTGGGAAACCCCAGGAATGAGGATTCGTACCGAGCGTCGGATAGCTTCCACCAAATGGAACAACCTCAGCGAGAGATGCCGTACAGTTCGTAACAGCTATGTACCCTCTCTTCGCGGCCTCCATCACATACCCCCCGCCCCATAAGTAATGAAAGGCATTATCAACTGACACTGTTCCGCTACCATGTTTTTCTGCAAGTTCGATGCAGCGATCAATCGCCTCCCATGCAACTGCCTGACCCAGCTTCTTCTTCGCGTCCCAGACTTCCACGGCATCAAATCTATTTTCGAGTCGCTCTATATCAGCCCCAGGAACACAGCCCCCAACAGCGGACCCAAACAGATCATCAAGATGAATTGCTTTAATCGCATTATGTGTCCGGATCCCATGGCGTGTAGCAGCCGTGGCTAGCTTCGCAGCCTGCTCTGCCTCACTCGAAGTAAAACCACGCTTGCGATACGCCTCACAAACAATACGCTCATGTTCTGCAACCGAAACAACATAAAACTCTTCTGACATTTAATTTTCACAGGCTTGAAAACCTGCCCTCTCCAAACCACGATCACTCTACGCACCGCTGTACTGCGACTTCTGGATTCACCTGTGCTAGTGGTGGCTCACCACGCATAGCGTTTATAAGATTCGTAACTGCTGCAACTGCCTGACGCTGAACACTTTCACGGGTTCTGGAACCAATATGAGGCGTTACAAGACAGTTCGGAAGATGAGTGAGTGGATGATCTTCCGAAGGTGGCTCTTCGTCAAGTACATCTGTTCCGTAGCCACGCAACGCACCTGACCCAAGGGCTTTGGCAACATCGGCTGTATGGACGATTTCGCCCCGTGCACAGTTTAAGACAATAGCATCCGGCTTAAGAAACTTGATCGTTTCCGCACGAACAAGTTCACGGGTTTCAGGTGTGAGGTTTGTATGAAGTGACAAATAATCCACACGAGCGAAAAGATCTTGAATCTCCTGGCATCGCTCCACACCATGTTTGGTAGCAAAGTCTTCGTCCCAATACACATCGTATCCAATTGCCTGCATGCCAAAAGCATTTGCACGAACTGCAACTTCTTTTCCGATGCGGCCCATGCCCACAATTCCAATTGTTTTCCCAAGAATCTCCCGCCCAGTTCGCCGTTCCCAGCCCCCCTGCCGCGTTGAGTCTGTGTGAAACAAAAGGTGCTTCTCGAGTGCGAGAAGCAATAAAAATGTGTGTTCAGCTACCGTTGTGTGGTTTACACCCGGAGTAAAAAGTAACGGTATACCCATTTCTGTGGCTGCTGGGACATCGATCTTATCGACGCCAATCCCGTACTTACTAAGAACTTTCAGCCGCGGACTCGCCTGCTGCAGGACTGATCTCGTTATCGCGTCATCGCCACAAATATATCCATCAACGTCGCCAACCAAAGAAAGTGTATCCGCTTCCGACAGTGGACCCCGTGCCGTGACGATGTCCCAACCAGTTTCAACCAACATATCATGGTGTGGACCCGGTGTGTCCTGAAATGAGGTTGTGGTTATAAGGATCCGGGGCTTCATATCATTCACCAAAATGGGTCAATCTGTAAGGAAACGTCGAGTGTAGTGAAACAAAATATATTGTGAATACGCGCCCCTACACGGAGGGAACACCTTCA
>CAXEMW010000078.1:0-13343 GCA_963997395.1 uncultured Planctomycetaceae bacterium | reverse complement strand
GATGAAGCCCATCGGTTTGCCCAGCACTACCATCATCTCCTTCGAGGCAAACGAACACTCGCCGATGACACCTGATAGATTTGATAGGTGTCAGGAGAAAGAATGTGGATTTGTCGTTACATACCGAGAGACGAATTATTCACCCTGTAGCCAGGATCGGGCTGTGTCGATTTCACTTTGATCAAAGTATGCAATTTTCGCTGTCGTAAACGGCTTGCAAAACCAAGCCATGCCCTGCTCCCATTTCTTTTCACCAACCATGGCAACCCGCTCAATTTCTCCGAAGTGTTTCATGTCAAATTTGATGTCTTCCCACAGTGCACCGATATCCCAGCCGGAAAAGTCGTGCATTGAAAATAGAATCTTGACTTTCCCCTTTTTCATTTCCGATTCGATAACAGGAACAAATTCGTCATAGTCGGCGCGGGTGAGTTTTCCGGTCGTAGCCACTTCGATGATTCGGTCGTTTTGCAGATTGGTTACCTGAACAGCCATACAATTACCCCTCTTTATGGTGGTCCTGCTGGTTTTTTCGATACTGCACCAGCTGTTTGCACTAAGAATCTAGTCGTTTTTGACGCCCCGATTGGTGCGTAATAGGTGACGGATAGCTAACATTAATGACGGTATCCGCACCATTCGATGAGTATACGTAAACTATTGTTTTGGGACTACTGAATATTAAAGGAGACAGACCTTGAATCCTCATGACATCTCGCATGCAGTGGGTACTCGTTGCGATTTTTCGCGTCAACTAAGGTCTGGGAACCGCAGAGAATTCCTTCAGGTTGGTTCCTTGGCCGGCTTTGGTCTTTCACTGGGGTCCTTTCTGAGCATGAGGTCTGCTCAAGCCGATGCAAAGCAGTTCGAGCATTTTGAAGGCACTGCCAAGAGCGTTATTCATATCTGGCTTCCTGGTGGATGGTCGCAGCAGGAAACATTTGACCCCAAGCCACTCTCGCCTCTCGAGTACAGAGGGGAGATGGGAACAGTCGAGACAGCGTTGCCTGGTGTTCGTTTCAATCAGCACCTCAAAAAAACAGCAAAGATCGCTGACAAAATTACAGTCATTCGTTCAATGACTCACGGAGAGGCGGCTCATCCTCGCGGTACTCACAATATGTTTACGGGGTACCGTCCTAGCCCTGCAGTTACCTATCCAAGTTTCGGTAGCGTTGTGTCCCACGAACTTGGTCCACGAGCAAACCTACCTCCATATGTCTGCTTACCGAATCTGCCAGCGCCTGATGCTGAGGCTGGATATCTGGGAAGTGCGTATGGTCCGTTCACCCTCGGTTCAGATCCAGCGAGCAATAACTTCACAGTCCGGGATCTTTCACTGCCCGGTGGCGTTGACACAAAGCGGTTTGAGTCTCGCCGTCACCTGCGGAACGTTGTTGGGAGGCACTTTAATCGCCTTGAAGGTTCTGACAACATTACAGCTATGGATAGCTTCTATCAGCGAGCGTACGACCTGGTGAGTTCGTCGAAAGCACAGGCAGCGTTTGATATCAATGTTGAACCGAAAGAATTACGAGACCGATACGGTCGGAATCAAGCAGGGCAGCGAATGATTCTTGCTCGAAGACTCGTCGAAGCAGGTGTTCGCTTTGTGACAATGTCATATGGCAGTTGGGACATGCATCAGAAAGTAAAGCAAGGAATTGACCGTACGCTTCCTCCGTTTGATCAGGCGTTTGCTGCCTTAATTGGTGATCTCGAACAGCGTGGGTTGCTCGATTCAACACTTGTTATGGTGTCAAGCGAGTTTGGTCGCACTCCAAAAATAAATAAGGATTCCGGACGCGACCATTGGCCGAAAGTTTTCAGTACGGTTCTGGCTGGTGGTGGTGTGAAAAAGGGGCTGATTCACGGTGCCTCTGATTCGATAGCAGCAGAGCCATTTGATAGCCCAGTCACAATCGAGGATCTTGCGACAACGGTCTACCATTGCCTCGGCATTGTCGCGGAGAAGGAGTTGATGGCTCCCGGAGCACGTCCCGTCGAGATAGTTGATGGCGGGAAGGTGCTGCACGAGTTGCTCGTCTAATTCCGAATTCTTTCAAAGTGAATAAGTTCTCCCGCAGGTTTCTCGGAAGGAAGTCATTTTTCTAATGGAAAACAAAAGACGTCACATCTTTCTCAATCTACCGCACGCCGTATTCCTTCTCTACGGTTCTTGGCTTCTTGCTCCTTTGTGTCTTGCTGCTCCAACGATCGGTCCGGTGTCACCAGCTGGTGCTACGCGTGGCAGCGAAGTTGAGGTGTTGGTATCGGGTGCAAATTTTCATGAGGCACAAGAAATATTCTTTGAAGACGGAATTATTCAGCAAAAAAAGATTGAGGCAGTCAGCGACAAGCAGTTGAAGGCAACACTTTTCGTTCCAGAGGACGCACCGTTTGGTAATCACCGTTTTCGTGTTCGAACTAAAAAAGGTCTTTCATTGCTTCGCACGTTTCGAGTCGGGCCTTTTCCGCAAGTGGCTGAAACAGAGACAAATACATCGAATCCAAAAGTAGTAAACAATACACCTGATACAGCACAGGATATCCAGGTTCCTGAGACTGGTGGGTTAACCATTGCTGGTGTCGTTCGACAAGAAGATGTTGACTGCTACCGAATCTCGCTTGAAAAAGGTCAGCGATTGTCTGTTGCAGTTGATGCTGTGCGACTGAATTACACCCCTTTTGATCCATATATTGATGTGATTAACGAGGCAGGATTTGTGGTTGCAGCAAGTGATGACCATCCCCTGATGGAGCAGGATGCTATTTTGGCGGTCAATGCGCCAGAATCAGGAGACTACTTTGTGAGAATCCGAGAGAGTGCGTACGGTGGTAATGCCGCGTGCAGCTACCTGCTTCATTTAGGTCGATTTCCAACGCCCTCGGTTGCGCTTCCCCCTGGGGGCAACCCTGAGTCGGAAGTACTTGTAAAGTGGCTGGGAGATCCAGCGGGAGAATTTGAGTCAAAGATTAAAATTCCAAAAGAATTCCCTCGAGCATCGTCAGAGATAAACAAACTGCTGGCGGTTCATCCACAACGAGACGGTGTCATCTCAGCAGAGGCAGTTCCATTTAGAGTGACCAGCTTGCCGGTGAGTAAAGAGTCAGATGCAAATGATTCACCGGATGTTCAGATGCGTGTGCCCGCCCCCGCTGCAATTTGGGGCTTACTCGAAAAAGAGAACGATACAGACTGGATCAGGATTGAGGCACCGAAGGGTTCAAAATGGTCAGTTAAAGGATATGGGAGACGTCTAGGTTCACCGATTGATTTAACACTGAATGCATATCAGGATAACGAAAAGCACACTCGAATAACTGGCAATGATGACTCAGGTGGTGGTCCCGACAGCTTAATGAATGTAACAACACCGGAAGAGGGTAGTTTTCTCGTTCGTGTGAGTGATCACCAGAAGCGTGGGGGAGATACTTTCGTTTGGTGGATCGAGGTTGAGCCGATTGTGTCTCTTGTGAAACTTTCAGTCCCCCCTTCTCAAACAAAGTCCCAGAATGATTTGTTTCCTCAAGTTCCACGTGGGAATCGCACCGCCGTAATCCTAAACGCCTTCCGAAGTAGCTTCAGTGGTGAATTAAAGCTGCTTTCTGAGGACCTTCCGAAAGGTGTTACGGCTACATGCCCAAACTTTCAAAACGGTGCGCCAGGGAGTTTTGTTGTATTCAGTGCGGCAGATGATGCGCCGCTGTCTGCAGCGATGGCTGAATACAGTGCTGTAGATGCAGCTGATCAAACGAAGGTGCTTGGGGGTCTCGAGCAGGGCACCGAAATGATTCATGGCAATCCAAATCGCACCCCATGGCGATATAGTCGAAGTACAGAGATGCCCGTGGCAGTTGTTGAAGAGGTCCCGGTTTCTCTGGAACTTATTCAGCCCGCCGTTCCGCTTGTAAAAAATGGCAAAGCAGATCTTTTGGTTCGCGTCCGTAAGGATGAAGGGTTCAAAGGAAAGGTCCGCTTATTCTTTCCCTTCAAGCCGCCCGGAATCGGAGCAGCATCTGGCGTTGATGTGCCTGCTGACAAAACTGAAGTTGTGTATCCAATCAATGCAAGTGACAAGGCTCCGCTTCAAAATTGGGACGTTGTCGTGTCAGCAATTGTTACGTTTGAAGGGGAAGACGCAAAAGGTCGTCCGTCCATACGCATATCGTCTCAACCTGTAAAAATCACGGTGGCCGAGCCATTTGTTCAGGTGGCATTAGACAAGGGAATGACAGAGCAAGGACAGAACACGACCTTCACCGGTACGGTAACAGTCCCGACAGCCTTCACAGGTGAAGCGAAAGCGGTGCTGCTGGGGCTTCCGGCCAAAACGACGGCAGAGCCGCTTGTTATTACTTCAGAGAGTAAAGAGATTGAGTTTCCAGTCACCGTTGCAGCCGATGCACCAGCTGGCCGACACGCGAACATTGTCTGTGAAGTGCATGTTCCTCAAGAGGGGCACCAAATTATCCATCGTATGACTGCAACTGAATTTCGAATTGATAAGCCACTGCCAGCGAAGGTGTCAGCCGCTCCAAAGCCGGAGCCACCAAAGCCGGCGCAACAGAAGAAAAAGATTTCACGTCGTGAGCAATTGAGAATTCAGGCACGGTCAGTTTCACAAACTGGTCCAGTGAAAGAAACTGAAGGAGCCGCACAGTGAAAGACAAATCCGTACCAGTTACACACTCGACGAGATATCAAGTTCTTTTGAAGTGTTTTGTGCCAGTGTTTTTATGCGTTTCCATAACGTCTTTGTGGGCTCAGGAAAAAACAATCAGGGAAATAAATGTTTTTCCGCCGGCAGTTCAACTCGACTCAGCACGAGATTTCCAGACCATTATTGTTCAGGCAACTCGCGAAGATAGTGTGACTGAAGACGTCACAGGTTCCGCCAAGATGGCGTTCCAGAATCCGGAATGTGCTGTGCTTGAACGGATTGACGGTGAGGACGCTACATCACTCCGGCTCACTCCGAAGCAGGATGGTGATACAGTGCTGGTGGTTACGTATGAGGGACACCAGGTCGAACTTCCGGTGAGTGTTCGGTCGGCGAAAGAGAAGCCCCCACTTTCTTTTCGCTTGGATGTGATGCCTGTTTTTGCACGCGCTGGGTGCAATATGGGAAGTTGTCATGGGGCAGCACGGGGGAAGGATGGATTCCGGCTCTCTTTATTCGGTTTCGACCCGACTGGTGATTACCATCGGTTGACACGAGAAATGCCTGGTCGCAGGATTAATCTTGCGAATCCAGAAGGGAGCCTCGTAGTTCAGAAAGCGATAGGTGCAGTCCCGCATACAGGTGGCAAGCGTTTCGAGAAAGATAGTGAACTTGCAGAACGTCTTGTTCAGTGGATTGCAGCAGGGGCAAAAGACGATCCAAATGCTGGCAAGGATGCTCCAAAATTACAAGCAGTTGATCTTTACCCGCCCACAACTCTTCTTGAAGGAGAACAAGCTACCCAGCAGTTGGTGGCAGTTGCTCGATTCTCAGACGGTACTGATAGGGATGTGACAGACCTCGTATGGTACGGATCAAATAATGATTCATCTGTCGCTATCACACCTTCTGGGAATGCTGCAAGTGGTCAACGAGGAGAGTCATTTTTAATGGCTCGATACGACACGATCACAGTCGGCGTTCCAGTAGTGGTTATTCCAAAGAATCTCTCCTTTGAGTATCCCGAATCAGAAGGAAATACATGGGTTGATGATCTCGTTGATACGAAACTCAAAAGCCTTCGTATTGCACCATCGAATGTGTGCGATGATGAAACATTCTTGCGTCGAGTAACGATTGATCTTGTTGGTCTGCTCCCAACGGAGGAAGAGAGAAGCGAGTTTCTTGCTGACAAGTCCCAAGACAAGAGATCGGAGTACGTTGAGAGATTGCTCAGCCGAAAAGAGTTTGTTGACATCTGGGTAATGAAATGGGCAGAAATTCTGCAGATCCGTTCAATCAATAACATTGTGGATAAGAAAGGTGCCTTGCTGTACCACCAATGGCTTGATCGTCGTATTGCTTCGAATCAGCCGCTTAATAAGATGGTTCGAGACCTGATAACGGCTTCAGGTGGAACCTTTGAAAATCCTCCAACCAATTACTATCAGGCCGAGAGAAATATACTGAAGTTAACTGAAAATGTAGCCCAAGCGTTTTTGGGAATGCGGATTCAGTGTGCTCAGTGCCATAACCATCCATTCGACCGTTGGACTATGGATGACTATTACGGATTCGCAGCCTTCTTTGCCCAAATCGGGAGGAAGAGGGCGGATGACCCGCGGGAAACCATTGTTTATAACTCTGGTGGTGGTGGGATGAAGCATCCTGTATCGGGCCAGACGGTAGCGCCAAAATACTTGGGAGGGGCAGAGGCAGAAGTTGCGAATCGGGACAGGCGAGAGGCTGTTGCAGAGTGGTTGGTATCATCTGAAAATCCATTTTTTGCAAAACGAATTGCCAACCTGGTGTGGACACATTTTTTTGGCAGAGGCATTGTGCATGAGCCGGATGATTTTCGTGTCAGCAATCCACCAGTAAATGGCCCGTTGCTTGATGCTCTGGCAAGCCATCTCGTGAAGTCAGAGTGGGATTTCAGAGAGCTTGTCAGGGAGATCGTGAATTCAAAAACCTATCAGCGAGAGTGTGATACGAATGATACGAACCTGCTTGATAACTCAAATTTCTCACATTCGTCCGTGCGACGAATTCGGGCAGAGGTACTTCTTGATATTCTCGCTCAGGTAACCGAAACAAAAAACAAGTTCCCAGGTCTTCCTGAAGGAGCACGAGCGGTTCAGGTGGCTGATGGTCGTACATCAACGTACTTTCTTACCACTTTTGGAAGGGCAACTCGGGAAGAAGTTTGTTCGTGTGCAGTGAGTATGGATCCAAGCCTGTCGCAGGCACTGCATCTCCTGAATGGAGATGTTGGGAATCAGAGAATTCAGCAGGGAGGCGTCATTGATCGCTGGATAAAAGAAGGACGCCCTGATACTGAGATAATTGATGAACTCTTTGTGCGTTGTTACGGAAGATCTCCTCAGGAGCGAGAGCGAGTGGAAACACTTGCGACTGTTCAGAATGGTTCAGAACGCAAGCAGGCTCTCGAAGATGTTTTCTGGGCACTTTTAAACTCACCGGAATTTATATTCAACCATTAGTTGCTAACGACATGTTTCGTTTCACGTATAGATGATTCGGCAACGTGTACGCAATGAAAAGATATTTCAATCCAATGGAAAAATTTTGGCGGCAGGATATTTACTGTTTAAACACATGGCGGCTATTGTCTGCTGTACTTTGTGTAATTCTCTTTGTGGTATCGCCGGTAACGGTGGATGGTAAGCCGCCAACATATGAAGATGATGTGTTGCCAGTTTTTCGTGAGAAGTGCTGCAGTTGTCACAACGCCGACAGGAAGGCCGGTGGACTTGATCTCACAAGCTACCAGCAAATGATGGCCGGCGGTAATTCGGGTGATGTCGTTGCTGGTGGAGATGCTGATGGATCCTATCTATGGCAGGTTGTCAGTCACGAATCAGAGCCAACAATGCCACCCGATGCCGACCGTATTCCTGATGCGATGTTGAAGGTGATAAAAGAATGGATAGCTGGTGGAATTATTGAGCGGGACGGGGCAAAGCCTGTTGCTCAGAAGGCAAGTTCTTCGCTCGCTCTTGATTCAGGTTCAATTGTGAAGCCTAGCGGCCCACCGATTATGCCACCTCGCTTGTCACTCGAGCCATGTTTCCACGGACTGCGGCCAACAACGATTCGGTCGATCGATGCCTCGCCTCATGGTGATCTTGTGGCAGTTGGAAGTAGCCAGCAAGTTTTATTGTTTCAGCCACGAACACGTGAATGTATTGGTGTGCTGCCTTTTCCTGAGGGCGAGTGTACGAACCTTCGTTTTTCTCGGAGTGCAAAACTTCTTCTTTCGGGAGGAGGTATTGCAGCCAAAAGTGGTCGCGTGGTGATTTGGGATGTAGCCAGTGCTCAGCGAGTAATGGAACTCGGCGATGAGTTTGACGAGGTATTGGCTGCGGATCTGTCTGCTGATCAACGCCTGGTTGCTTTGGGAGGGTCAGCGAAGGTTGTACGTCTTCTTCAGACATCAAATGGTGCTGTCGAAAGTGAAATAACAAAACACACGGACTGGATAACCAGTGTGGCTTTTTCTCCTGACAGCGTGCTACTTGCGACAGGTGATCGGGCAGGTAATCTTTTTTTATGGGAATCTTTTGGTGCCCGTCATTGGGGCGATCTCAAAGGTCAAAAAGCTGGTGTCACTGCGATTGACTGGCGAGCAGACGGGATTGTACTTGCAACAGCGTCCGAAGACGGCACGATTCATCTTTGGGAAGCCGATGCTGCTAAGAAGTTGAAGTCCTGGTCTGCCCATGGTGGTGGAACAACCGATGTAAGGTGGCTCAACGATGGGCGGCTTGTATCAACGGGTCGCGATCGGAAAGTAAAAGTATGGAAAGCTGATGGTAGCCTTGAGAAGGAACTAGGAACTCTTCCGGATATTGGCACAAAAGTAGCAGTCACCTCAGGGAACCCTCTCGTGCTTGCCGGAGACTGGTCGGGTCAAATCACAGTTTATGACGTTGCCAAACCAGCACAGGTAGGCGTACTTGATTCCAATCCAGAGCCACTTTTGCAACGCGTAGATCGTGCCAAGAAAGCAACTGTTGCGTCAAAAAAGAAAGAACAAGAGGTTCTCCTAGAAAAAGAGAAGGCAGTAAAGGCCGAGTCGAATCTTGTTTCCCAGCTCGCTGCAGCCAATAAAAGTCTCGGTGATTTGGGTGCCGAGAAGAAAAAGAAGAAGGCTCTGGCAGAGAAAGCTGCTGTTGGAGTGAAGACAGCAGGGTCTCAACTTGTTGTTGCAAAAACAAAGGCAAAGAAGGCAAATGAAATAGTCTCATCTCTGGAGAAGACAGTGAATGATACGAACGAAACATCAGAAAAAGAGGTTGCCGGAAAGATCCTGACTGCCGCAAAGAAGACATTAATGGAAACTCAGGCATTAGTCGTCCGTGCTGAACAGGAGCTTCAGGAATCAAGAGAGATAAATGCGACTGCTATTGAAGAGCAGAAGGCTGCAGAGAAAAAACTTGCTGATGTAAATTCACAAGTTAAACAACTCAATGAGCAGATGGAAAATGCAGTATCAAAACGAAAAACGCTCAGTGAAAAACATGCCAGCCTTGCGGGGGAATATAAGGCGTGTGAGAGAAGTCTGAAAAAGTGGCAAGATGAACTTGCTTTTTCACAGAACACTGGTCGGGCATCCGAGTGAAAGGAAGCCGCTCCGATCTATTTCGGCTTCCAGCCAGTGGGCCGTTTTCAAACAGCACGTATCCTTTTTCAATGAAAGTCCCTGCGCAGACAGGCTATCGCTTGTTTAAGAAGATTTCATACCGAAAAAAACGAACCAGCCCAGACATGCAATCCAGGCTGATTCGTGCAGGTGTCGATACTACCGAAGTAGCTTAGTTGGTCTGCGATGCCGGTTTTTGCTCGGCTGGAACATCACCACGAAGCACTCCTTTGATCGGAGCTCTTGATGGGTCTTGTTCCATTTTCTTAATGAGAGCAAGGCCAGAAATCATAATTTCCCTATGAGCTTTTTCGTGATCCGTGAGGTTCTCATTCGCCGAGAGTCGACCCACATACGCTGAAATCTCATCCGTGCCAGATTCAAACTCTTTCATGTTTTCTTCAATGATGGTCTCGATCATCTTTCGAAGATTCGGAGCAATTTTACCAACTGCTGCTTCGAGTTCACCTTCTTTTGATAGGTCAAGTTTTTTTTCCTTGGCTTGAGCGATGACATCATTAAATCCTTCATGAATGACATCATAAGCCTTCTTTTCAATTTCTTGAAATTCTCTGTCAAAGAAACTAACAAGGAAAGAATCAGCCTGACCAAGAACTTCTGGTAGAGCGTCGAGAATCATTTTTTCACTTCGGTCGACAACCATCGGTGCTTGAGCCTTGAGTGACTCAGTAAGTTTTGCAGGTGCTTGTTGGAGCCGTGGCTCAACTTGGTCGGCAACGAGCTGGACAAGGGTAGGTGCCTCAGCCGCAGTTGCGATGGTCGTAGATAGAAAACGAAGATAGAAAAACACCCCAACAAGAAGGCATGCCATGACAACAACAGTAAGCGTTGCACGGCTTTTAGCCTTTGCGGCATTCTTGGCTAAACGATTTTCTAGGGACTGTAAGCGGTTCTCAATAGTAGCTAAATCTGGGTTAGACATTGCTCGAAATCTCCATGATATAAATTGGGTAAATAGATGAATGTGTAAAGCTAAACGCGCTCAGTTCTATAGGTCATCGCTTGTGCTGAAAGGCGAATCGGTTTTAAGAACCGACATGGTAGGCGCGACAGTACGATCAACAATAAGAAGAATGTTGTGCATGAATCTTTGCTGAAGCAGTTCTTCGTTCATATTCATTGCCGCCTCCACTGGAAGCGCGTCAAGCAATTTACTGATACGTTCGACTTCGACGTTCGTTAAAGTCTGTAATTGCTTCTGGAGTTTTTCA
This sequence comes from uncultured Planctomycetaceae bacterium, assembly GCA_963997395.1. Lineage (GTDB taxonomy): Bacteria > Planctomycetota > Planctomycetia > Pirellulales > UBA1268 > UBA1268. The sequence goes on along the minus strand of CAXEMW010000078.1, from coordinate 2,781 downwards.
CTCTCAATCGCCATCCCTTCGACTGTAATTTCAGAAAGTCTTTTGACGTTTTCAGGAGTAAGGCTAGGAATTTCAGTTTTGACATCAGCGGCTACTTTATCAGTAACTCTCTGCAGGCTTTCGTTTGCTTTTTTTTGCAACATTACAGGCATGCGATTTGCCAATGATTTTGCCTCTTCTGTAATCATGGCCTGAAGCTTAGGACGAAGCGTCTTGAGGCGTTCCAGTGCTAATTCACGATATGTTGGGACAGCCTCCATAGCGGCTTTTGTAAACTTGTCTTGGAGAGTCGGGAGTAGCTCATCAGCCTTTGCTTGCAAGGCGGCTTGGAGTGTTTCCTCATTTATTTGTGTTTTTAATGTTTGGAAGAGATTGATTCCAAAGATACCAATCATCGCGAGAAGTAGTAAGGAGCCAATCAAGACTGTTGTTCGGCCCGAACTTTGAGATCGACCAATGCTGTCCAGGTTTTTTTCGAGGTGATCGATTGCCTGGGAAAGCTCTTCAAGATTCTTTGGCGTGTCCGAAGGTTGACTATCAGTCATTTGCCTGCCCTTTTAGAATTGAGGATGCGTTAGGAAAGTTTGAAAGCGAAACGGTGTAGAAGAGGGAATCAACTTCAAATTCGTAGCAAGCAAGTTAGTCCCCATCGCAGAAGAGTAATAGTCTTCCGTTAGGCTGATGTTAGGATAAATAAATCCAGTAGCTTAACTTCCCCCACCCCGACCCTATTTTTCTACTTTTAGTAGTTTTCAATGTCAAATCGCCCCCCCGAAGATACTGCTGTTTCGGTAAAAACCGGCCAGTTTGTTGTTTCACGGCTTACGCCCTCACAACTAGGAGCGCTTGGCATTGTTGGCATTTCTGGAGACAGAGCATGCCCAATTCTAAATACTCATTTTCATGCATTTAAAAGCACTTCGATTGAATCGTTAGCCATTGGTCGTATTGCAGTTGGTCATTGGCATCACGAACTCGTGACCAATGGGGAAGGTGTTCATTTATCTGAGGGGAAGTGCGGTCGGACTCATGAGAGCCAGGAATGCGTTGTCTTGGTTCGCACGGGAATTCAAAGTTGGGAAATCCATACTCATGGTGGCATGGCTGTTGTTCAGTCTTTTCTTGAGATTTTTGCGTCAGCAGGTGCTGATGTCGTTTCATGGGATAAATGGCTTGCTTGTATGCAAAAAGACACACGGGACACCACCGTTCGGAAACAGCTTGCTCAAGTCGATGGGTCTTGTGAAGCTCAAATTCTTACGAGGCAGCTCGCGGGTGCCTTTGAGAAAGATATCAAGCGAGTTCAGCAAGCACTTGATACAAGTCCAAGATGCCTGGACCAACTCGTCCTGGCAAAGTCAGTCATCAACCGTTTGGAACGCGCTGCCCGAATTGGTTTACGCTTGACCCAACCATGGCGTGTCATTTTGTTGGGACCAGTTAATACGGGGAAAAGCAGTCTGGTAAATGCGATCGCTGGATATGATCGAAGCATTGTTTCCTCCCATGCTGGCACAACACGTGACGTTCTGGAGACACGAGTTGTAATTGATGGGTGGTCAGTTGATTTTATTGACACAGCAGGTTTCCAACTCGCCGACAATCAAAATCGAGAAATTGATGAAATTGAAAAAAAGGGGATAGATCGAGCGGTAGTGGAAGCATCGAATGCTGATCTCATAGTGTATGTTCAATCATTAGACCAATCGGTAGCGGACGGTTTCACAGCGGCACAATTCAGCGATAATCTTCTGCTAGGCAATGATCTTCCGCCATACATCAGCGTTGGTACAAAGTCAGATCTATGTGACGACAAGCAGTTATACGACCAGTCCCTCTCAGAGTCATTGGTTCCGACATCTGCTCGTACTGGCCAAGGATTAGAGCGTCTCATACAAGTCATACTTGAAACACTTGTCCCTGAAATAAAAGATCATCCAGATTGTTTCCTGGAAGGCGTTCCAGTATCACCAGAAGATGCTGATGTCGTGAGGAAACTCCACCAACAAGTAGAAATTTACTCACGAGATTTGTGATTACGCACCAAAAGTTTTATTGGCACCTCAGTGAATGGGCCATTTTTTCTGAGTGAGGAAAGAAGATACCTTTTGTAAGGCGCAGTGAGGCTTTCAGGTGAACTTGTCGAAAGGACAATAGTTGGTGGGGCAGTGTCTACCTGCGTTGCGAAATAGATGCGTACAGGCCGGCCTCGGCGATCGGCAGGTGGTCGGGTGGCTTGAGTGGCGGCATGAATGATTGTATTCAGCGCCGCTGTTGGGACTCGAGCCTGACTTTGGCGAAAGAGTCGTTGCGTCGTATCGATTGCTGCTTTGACATTACGTCCGGTTGTGGCGGTCACAAACGCAATAGGAGCCCATGGCATCGTACGGAAAGTGTCACGAAGGTATTGCGCCCACTCGCTTCTTTCTACATCTCCAGCATACAGGTCCCACTTATTCACCACGAGAAGAACAGGTTTTTGCTGCTCGACAATAAGATCAACGAGTTGTTTGTCAACTTTCCCCACAGGCTCTGTCGCATCGAAAAGCATGAGAACTACATCAGCGCGGCGAATACTTCTTTCGGCGCGGTGGGTTGAGTAAAAGTCGATATCACTTTTGCGACTTTTTGTTCTTCGAAGTCCGGGTGTATCAATTGCAAGAAAAGAGTGTCCGTCTACTTCAAAACGAACATCAATACTGTCACGTGTAGTTCCTGCAACAGGACTGGCAATTACTCGTTCTTCTTTTGCAAGAGCATTGACAAACGTACTCTTTCCAA
>CAXEMW010000077.1:0-13577 GCA_963997395.1 uncultured Planctomycetaceae bacterium | reverse complement strand
TACAACGGCATGCCGAGTTGTGAAAGCTGCGCAATCCCAGGAAATAACTACAGTGATTGCTTTGATAATCTATGGGCACCACGTCCCTGGTGTTGGCAGTTACTTCCAAATAACTTGATCTACACGAGCTACCTAGCAGGCCCGAAAGAACCACGTCTTGCAACGGTTTGGTACGACGACACTGGTCCGTCACCTATTCCTGGTCGCCGTAACGAACGAAACGGCTGGCTGTGGGATTCAACCCTCGGTGGAAGAGTTTCCGTTCTTCGTTACGGATCCAATACAGAATTGCACCCACAGGGTTTCGAGATGCAGTTAGAAGGAGCGGCCTTCGTAAGGCTAGACCCCGGAGACGATCGTGACCTTCGGTCCGCTGATTACCGCTTTGGTATCCCGTTGGTTTACGGCATCGGTCGTTGGCAAACGAAACTTGCGTACTATCACAATAGTGCGCACATCGGCGATGAGTTCCTTATTAAATATGGGAATTTTGATCGAGTTAACTACGTTCGTGATGTCATTGTCTTTGGCAATTCCTACTACATGTACGACTGGCTACGACTTTATGGTGAAGTGGGCTGGTCCTTCTTCAATGCTGGCGGATCGAAACCGTGGGAATTCCAATTTGGTACCGAATTAATTCAGGCTAGACCAACGGGCATTCGAGGAGCACCGTTCTTTGCCGTGAATGGGATGACTCGCCAAGAGCTCAACTGGGGAGGCAACGTCTGTGCTCAAGTTGGATGGGCATGGCGAGGCTATCAAAGCGAAAAACTGCTTCGGATTGGCTTCGAATATCTTTACGGCTCTGACCCACAGTATGAATTTACAGAGACCAATCCGACGACTGGAAAAATTACCGCGTTGAATCAGAATCGTGCTGGCATTGGCATGTGGTATGACTATTAATCGTGATTCGCCATGACCAACCTAAGCCAGTAGGTACAGGGGAACTGCTGGGGTAAACTTGGGCCATGCCACTCCTCGCTATCGAGACAACCTGTGATGAAACAGCTGCTGCAATCATCTCGCCAGAGAGAAAAATTCTTTCTAGCGTTGTAGCAAGCCAAGATGAACTCCACGCTCGATGGAGAGGCGTTGTGCCAGAAATTGCTTCACGGGCACATGTTGAACGAATTATACCGATCATTAATCAGGCAACCGATAAGGCTGGTATTCAACAATCGCAGATCAAAGCAGTTGCAGTGGCTATTCGTCCAGGGCTGATCGGCTCCCTTCTTATTGGTCTTTCAGCTGCGAAAGCGATAGCTTCATCGCTGCACGTACCGCTCATTGGATATGATCATCTTGCTGCACACCTCTACGCATGCCGTTTAGCATTTGGCGAAGAACTGAAATACCCTGCGATTGGACTCGTAGCCAGTGGAGGCCATACCTCGCTCTTTCAATTGCATAGCCCAATCACTCTCCAGGCTCTCGGGGGCACTATCGATGATGCCGTTGGTGAAGCTTTCGATAAAGTCGCAAGCCTGCTTGGACTTGGATATCCTGGCGGACCACAGATTGAGAAATTGGCGGAACAGGGAAATCCGCGTTCTCACCGATTCCCGCGGCCACTTGCGAACGACTCCTCTCGCCTTGATTTTAGTTTCAGTGGCCTCAAAACGGCTGTTCGCTATCAAATTTGGCCCCCAGGTGATCAGCATGCGCGCATCTTAACGGACGAGGAACGCGCTGATCTTGCGGCTTCTTTTCAGCAAGCAGCTGTCGAATCTGTCGTGGCTAAAGTGGGTTTAGCCATCCAAAAGACCGGCTGCCGTGTTGTCGCTATTGGCGGTGGAGTAACGGCAAACAAGGCACTGCGGAGTGCCCTTGAAGAGTTAGGGCAACGACATCATGCAACAATTCTAATTCCTCCAACCGACCTTTGCACTGATAACGCTGCGATGGGCGCAATTGCCTGGGAGCATATTGATCGCAATGATATTGCTGATCTTGAGCTAGACGTCCGTCCAAATGTTTATCGAAAAAAGAAACAGTAAGCTAGACGCCATGACGCGTCTCATCAATAACGTGCACCTCACCGCTGACTACGTCATACATCATCCCAACAACACCAAGCCGCTCCTCTTGCACCTGACTTGTAAGTGCCTCACTCCCCTCGAGCAGTTTCCGAACAACCCGAACAACATTACGTCGTGCAACTGAATCAATGATCTCTTGTTGTGCTTCGATCGTCGAAGCCGCAACACCACGACAGTCGTCCTCGTCCACAACCTTTGCCACCTCCCGAAGAATACCTCTGGCATGTACGCATTCTGGAACGAGCGATTGATCGGGGCAACAGTAATTCGTCACGGATGACTCAATCGCGCCACACCTCGTATGCCCGACAACCGCCACTAATTTTGCTCCAGCGACGATCGCGGCAAACTCAATACTACCGATTACCTCCTCGGTTATGATATTACCTGCCACGCGAACACTAAGAACATCACCAAGACCGAGGTCAAAAATTGCCTCAGCCGGTGAACGTGAATCAATACAACTTAAAATCACCGCAAGAGGGTGCTGCCCCGTCGCAGTTGCAGTTCTTTGCCTCTCCATACTCCTCTTGAGTGGCTCTCCTACACGGAAGCGACTATTGCCCTCGAGTAACATTGCCAGCACCTCTGCAGGACTCGTAGACTGCTGCACTTCATGGCTTGAATGCTCCACGAATCGTATTTCATCATGAAGGTTTGGGTACCGTTCACCAAAGCCAACTAGACTCAACTGAACCCATCGTGCGGGCGCCCCTGTTTTCTGAAAGTCAGACAATAAATCAATCACGTCGGGATCGATGTAGTCTGCATTCGAAGCATCGATTAACAGTGTTCCTCCCGGTGGGACATCATACAAAACCGACTGCAAAGCGGCACGATTGAAAAATGTCACCTGGTTTGCCAATTCAACGCGAACAATATTTCCTGATGCATGCCGCTCAAGTTTTTTAGTGAGTGGCCGCCGATAGTTAGAGTGCAAGATAAAAATAATACTGCAGGTAAGCCCAATACCAATCCCTACTAAAAGATCCGTGAGAACGATTGCAAGGACTGTTGCAACGAATGGTACGAACTGAGAGTACCCTTCTTGCCACAACTGGTAGTACCGCTTTGGGTTTGTCAATCGGTAGCCTGTCTTGATCAAAATAGCGGCGAGTGTTGCCAAAGGTATTTCGTTCAACCACGCAGGAAGAAGGAGGACGCACGTCAACAACAAAAGACCGTGCGAAACAGTCGCGAATCGCGTCCGCGCCCCAGCATTGACATTCGCAGTCCCGCGAATCACCGCTGCACTCACAGGCAACCCGCCTAGCAAACCACAAATTACATTTCCCGCACCTTGTGCCAAAAGCTCTCGATTTCGAGGGGTTCGCTGCTGCCGCGGATCAATTTTGTCGACTGCCTCAATCGCCAGAAGTGACTCCAGACTTGCAATGATTCCAATGGTGGCAGCCGAGATGTAGACCCTGGAATCAGCGAGGGAAGAAAAATCGGGGAATGTTATAAGGCCCATTAATCCTTCTGGACCATTAGGTAGTGGAACAGAAACAAGATGAGTAGGACCGATAGCCCATGGACTACCCATACGTTTGAGCAAGACATTCACGGCAGTGCCCCCAATTACTGCAATAAGGGGGCCAGGGACACGTGTTCTCCGCAACCATTTGATTTGATCCCAAGCAATAACGACAAGAAGAGACCCAATACCTATTGTTGCTGCCCCTGGCAAAAAATACTGAATGGACTTCGGCAGGTCTGAAAATGTGGTCTCGCGGTCCGGTTGGTTGAACGACATCTCACCTATTGGGTCAATGTCATACCCAATCAAATGCGGCAGTTGTTTCAGGATGATGATTACGCCTATTGCCGCAAGCAGTCCCTTAATAACACTCGTTGGAAAGAATGAAGAAATAAATCCTGCTTTGAGGAAACCTAAAGCCAACTGAATCACACCTGCTAACAAGACGGCAGTAAGAAAAGCATCAAATCCACCCAGAGCTGTTGTCTGCGCAGAAACTATGGCGATCAATGCTGGGGATCCACCGGAAACGCTGGTGCGAGACCCGCTTAAACCGCCAACTACTATGCCTCCCACAATTCCGGCTACGATACCGGAAAACAGCGGCGCCCGAGCAGCTAGGGGTACACCAAGACAGAGTGGTAACGCAACTAGAAAAACAACAACGCCCGCCATAAGGTCAGGCAGAAAATTTTCTGGAATAAAGCCACGTCTCAGCATCTAACGAGAATCCTACAAAAGACGTTCAAATCACATTGCTGATAAAAAACTCATCAGAAATGTACCTTCCGTCCCCTTATCTCGTCCACGCCCAATACAAAGACGACTACGAGCAGCGGGTTGGTGGCAACTAAAAACAAGAGTACGCTCATGCTCGAATAACTTGATTCCGCGGATTACAGAATAGAAAAAGCTCACACATGACAGCAGCTGGCTATATCACTGATCTTGATTATATCCCGGGCTTCTACCCACACATGTCACCTACAGCGATGCGATACGCTGCGTCACTAAATCGTGTTAATCCTCCAAAAACTGCTGATGGCTTTCGATATCTTGAACTTGGATGTGGACTTGGACGATCTCTCACCACACTTGCTGCAGCAAATCCCCAGGGAGAATTCTTAGGCGTCGACATCAATTCAAGCCATATTGAATCGATTGAAAAAGACATATCGGCAGGCGGACTGACAAATGCAAGGGCCATAACTTCTGATTTCGGAAGCCTGAGTAAAGACATTGGCACATTTGAATTCCTGACTCTTCATGGTGTCTTTAGCTGGGTTTCACCAGAGGTCAGAGAGCAAATACTTGCTATTGCAAAGAAGCATCTCGCGCCAGGGGGTCTTCTCCTCGTCAGTTACAACGCAATGCCGGGCTGGGCTCATCTCCAGCCAATCCGCGGAATTCTTCGCCAGTACGCCGCACTGAGACAAGGTGACACAACCCAAAGAATTCGTGATGCCCTGAATTACCTTGTGTTCATCCGCGACAAAAAGGCAAAATACTTTGAGGATAATCCTGGCGCAGCAGCGTACGTTGATGGGCTTTTGAAGCAGGACTTACGATACCTTGCTCATGAATATCTCAACGAGCATTGGACTAGCTTCTATTTTTCAGAGGTGGCTTCCATGTTTGGCACAGCTGAGATGTCATTTGTTGGAAGCCTTCCAATCCACACCAATTTTTGGGACCTTTGCGTACGACCAGAATTTCAAGATCTTTTCCGGACGACCAGCAATCGACTCGTTACTGAATCACACAAAGATTTCTGTGCAAACACAGCTTTTCGTTGGGACATCTACTCGAAACAACCTCGTGTTATTGAAAATACTGAGGCCCGGGTCAACCACATTGATGGGCTTTATTTTCGAGCCATCCGTGATGATCTGAAACTGCCGCACCAGGTGAATCTTGGTGTTGTAACCTCAACAGTCCAAGGGCCTCTTTACGAAACTTTACTCTCGATACTCTCACAGGAAACATTAGCGTTACCGCAAATCCTGGGACACCACCAACTCACTGGAAACGTACCAGCGGACGTCATTCGTGCTATCGATGCTGGCGTAGCTATGGGACTTTTCGAGGTCTCTGCCAACCCCGTCCCGAGCACAAAGGGCACCGTTCAATCTCCACCCTTTGTTCCCTTACCTTTCAATCAGTCTGTCTTGAAAAACGATCTGCTTAGCGGACGACCAGTATCACTAGCTAGCGTGGCGACGGGCACCGGGCACTCACTAGGTGACTTTGATGCGGCTATCCTGCACGAACTTAACGAAGCAGGTGAAGCAGGCTTAGCGGACCGAGTCATTACACGACTAGCTGACTCCAAACGGTCTCTTCAAAAAGATGGCAAGCCTGTTACAGACAAAGCAACTCGTCAGGAAATGGTTGAACAGGCTTGTGCCAAATTCATCAAAACGAGTCTGCCACAACTGTGCCGGCTTGGGATTGTTGGACAGAAATCCACGTAAAGTGAATTCTTCTTGTTTCTACCGACTGACTCAGGAGGGCGGCTGTATTGGTACTATTGGTGGTGGTGCCTGAAAGGAAGGTGGCTGAACTGGATTTGGCGAAGGAGGAACCACACCGGGAGAGCCAACAGGCAGAACACTTGGTTGAGTAGATGGCTGAACACCCGACTTTGCATTGAGATCAGTAACAAGTTGCTGCACCTCAGGACGGATTGTAATTCCATTACTATTAAATACATCGGCAGGACTCACTCCGTATCGTCCGTAGAGGGCACCATCCGCATTATGATCAACGGACAAGTCAGCTCCTCCAAGAGAAACTCCGAGAAAAAGACCACGGCTTCTGGCGTATGAATAAATTTCGGCACCTAAACGAGCATCAGTTGCAGCATTTGCTTGACGACCAACGGGCCCCACAGCAACCGACGCGTCTGCCCCTAACGTAACCTTCTGGCCCCCAAGAATATTCGTCAGACTTTGTGGCGTTTTAAAGACCAGCACAATATCAGCGGCCTGCACACCTGCCTGAAAACCAATACTCCCACCACCCATAGTTACCATTACAGGAGGGCTCCATGACTGATCCGGGTTCCGAACATGCAAAACGCCTTTTCCGTAATTGACACCTAAAATGAAACCTCCTTTGACCATATTTGGAAATATGGCGACGCCTGAAGCCGACTGCAGCATACTCGGTGGAATCGCTTCAATTTGAAGATTAAAGAACTGGTCGAGCGTTTGCCGTGCCGCTACGACTGTCTGCACTTCAGGCCCGGCAACTACTGGTGCTTGTGCATAGAGAAGAGTCTCATTACTCAGTACAGCTACGACTGCAGCTAAAGCACAACATGCTTTTATTTTTAAAAGTGGGCCGTGAAGAACGCTAATATTCATTTATTCAGTCCTTTTCAAAACGTTCGGTTCATGAATAAGAAAATAGACTGAAACAGAGCTATGCGTCGACGTCAGTTTTGGTCCCTGAAAATTGACATTATCAATTAACACAAAGCTATTCGCCCTGTTTAGCAACCCGAAAGACTTCATCGAGTGTTGTTTGACCACTCAAGACTTTATCAAGACCATCATCGAACATGATTCGCATTCCCCCTGCTACTGCCGCTCGACGAATGTCTTGTGTCGCAGCACCCTGGAATGCCAGTTCACGGATTTTGTTATTGAGAACCATCAACTCAAAGATACCCATCCGTCCCTTGTAACCGCGCTTTTGACATTTAGCACAACCACGGCCTTTCATAAACGTAGCAGTTGCCAACTGCTCCTCTGTAAAACCAGCAGCCTGTATTTCACTCTCGAGTGGTTCATGCGGCTGCTTACAATTTTTGCAATTAAGACGCACCAACCGCTGTGCTAAAACAGCTACTACACTTGAGGCAACGAGATAAGCAGGGACACCCATGTCAATCATGCGGGTGACGGCACTCGGTGCATCATTTGTATGCAACGTGCTAAACACTAAGTGCCCCGTAAGCGAAGCCTGGATGCCCATTTGCGCTGTCTCAGTATCACGCATCTCTCCAACCAGAATAACGTTGGGGGCTTGTCGCAACATTGCTCGAATCACACGAGCAAAATCGAGACCTATCTTATGCTTAACCTCAACCTGATTAATTCCACTCAGATAGTATTCAACAGGGTCTTCGGCAGTAATGATTTTTGTATCTGGCCGATTGAGTTCATTCAGCGACGCATAGAGCGTTGTTGTTTTCCCGGAACCGGTTGGCCCTGTCACGAGAATGATGCCATTGGGTCGCCTAATAAGGTTTTTGAAAATTCTAAAGTCAGACTCACATAAACCTAATTGCCGAATCCCAACTTTGATATTGTCCTTGTCGAGCAGTCGCATCACCACCGACTGCCCATGGTTAGTTGGTAATACGCTGACTCGCAAGTCATAGTCTTTGCCATCGTTTGATGTAATTTTGATTCGTCCATCTTGTGGTCGTCGCCGCTCCGCTATATCAAGACGTGAGAGGATTTTAATCCTGGATAGTATTGCTCCCAACAGACGTCGGGGGGCACTATCCCGGACAACCAACCGCCCATCAATTCTGTACCGGACACGAATTTCATCCTCAAACGGCTCAATGTGAATATCACTCGCCCCAAGTTTCACGGCTTCTGTAATAATGAGATTAACGAGCTTAACAACCGGTGCTGACGACTCGTCCTCATCTTCTTGAAGGGCAGCCTCTTGCTCGACAGTCGTTTCAGTGAAGTCAATTTCGGTGTCAGTAAATTCCTGCGTCAACATGGAGTCGGCACTTTCCCCATCCCCGGCGCCGTAATACTTATTAATGCTTTCAACAATCTGATCTCGCATCGCGATTGCCATTTCAACATCACGATTGAGAATAAAACGAAGCTTTTCCTGCGTATCAATATCCGAAGGGTCACTCGTCGCCACCCGCAGCCGCGCGCCATCTTCCTGGTACGGCATGATTGCATTTTCCCGAGCGACACTTTCTGGAACGAGATCAATAACTGTTTCCGCAACTTCAGTGCTGTCGAGATCGACGAAAGGCATTCCATTCGCCTTCGCTAACGCCTTCATTATCTTATTCGGGGGCGCATAACCGAGGCGCAACAACTCTTCATGAAGCAGTTTGCCTGACTCACCGGCAATACGATTTGCCTCATTCAACTGGTCCTCACTGATGATTCCCTTCGAGAGCAGAATGTCTGAAAAGCTGGATGGCATCTGAACCTTACCCTTGGGGACGTATGGTGTGATGAGAACTATTGGTGGATCATTTTGACCGCAGGGAATCTTCGATTACCTGCTCTTTAAGAATATCACGTTTTTATTCGCTTCTGTTCTCTGAATGCAAATTTGGTCAAAAAAAGCTGGCCTCATTGATCACCTATTACCTCCTCAGGAACGCCAACCCCTGAAACATGGACTGAGATTGGCTTCCATTCTCATAAACGCTTCTGATGAAGAGTAGCTGGTGACACAGCCCGCGTATCCCAAGATTCTTCTGTTTCATGAAATCCAAATCGAACTGGCAGACTTTCTACCGCCAATTGATCATCTGATTCAACAACCAGACGACTCTTCCCAGGAGCAATTGCAGCAAGAGCTTGGAGTAATGAATTTATTTCAGCCAATCGTGTATGAAAAAACTTCCACGGTGGTGACACAAAAATTACCCAAGGGCTTTCGGTCGATAACGGCGGCATCCTTCGAGACCATAGCAAGACATCTCCCGGTATTACATCCACACGATCAACAAGACCAAGTTCTTGACTACTACGGCGCAAACAATCTGCTGTCGGAAAATGCCGTTCAGCAAAGATTGCTCGCCGCGCTCCACGACTCAATGCTTCAAAACCAAGAGCTCCGGTACCCGCAAAGAGATCGACTACTGTTGCACCACGAACAGCAGTGCCCAACAAGTCGAACGTCATCTCCCGGACGCGGTCTTTCATTGGCCTTGTTGGCCCTCCTGGCCAAAACGCCAACCGACGCCCCTTCAGATCGCCTCCTATAATCCGGGGAGGACTCGCAGCCTCCGCTTTTACTTGATTCTTACCGCGACTATTCTTCATACGAAATTCACCCGATTTCTGTTGCGTGAGCTTTGTTTTAGGCGTCATACATATATTTCCAAAAGTTCGGCTACAAAAATCACAGAATTTCCATACCAATCCAATGTGTCATGACATGGTATCGTAGACGAAAAGGCCCTGAGTCACCTATCGTCACTGACTCAAAAGTTCGATATAAGACTATCGCGATGACACGAAGGAGAAAAACCGTGCAGAAACGTTTCCACTTACCATTGCTGATAGCGGGAGTTCTTTATTCGTCGCTGGCATTCAACCTGCCTCAAGTCACCGCAGAGCCTCCTGCCCAAACTAAAAAAGAGGAAACAAGCCTCTCCCCCGCACAAACCGACTCTGATTTTAGTCAAGCCCAAGAAGACCTCAAAAAACTTGTTGGAGAACTGACCTTACTGCAGGCTGAATACCAGCAGCCTAACGCAGACAAAACTTCAATAGAAAATAAATTTAACGCCACCCGAGACAAGGCACGCGAGGCGGCTCTTGCACTCGAACAAAGCGCTTCAGCAGCTGTTCTTGCAAACCCGGAAAATGCCGAGGCGTGTGCCGTTGTAAGAGATGTGCTTCAGTCTGCAATGCAAGCAGACGACCCAAAAAAGACACTGACGCTCGTAAAAACACTCGACGATGCAGGCAAAGCAAATGAAGAAATACTTCTGACTGGTGCAACTGCAGCAATGATCACTTCAGAACTTGACTTGGCAGAAAAATTCCTGAAGGCTGCCAAAGATGCCGGCATGAGTGCGGATAAAATTGACTCACTCCAAAAAGCAATTGAGCACGAACGTCCAAAAGTTGATGCCGAAATGGCTGTCCGAGTAACAGAAGAGAAAGCCGATGACCTACCACGAGTAAAAATCGAAACCACAAAAGGCACAATCATTGTTGAACTTTTTGAAAACCAAGCACCAAATACCGTTGCGAATTTCATTAGTCTTGTTGAAAGCAACTTTTACGATGGCACACCGTTCCATCGTGTTATCCCTCAGTTTATGGCGCAGGGAGGCGACCCAACTGGCACGGGAACAAGTGGCCCTGGGTACACAATCGATTGCGAATGTGAACTTCCAAATGCGCGTAAACATTTCTTGGGAAGCCTATCGATGGCACATGCTGGAAAAGACACGGGCGGCTCGCAGTTCTTCCTCACGTTCCGACCAACTGAACACCTTGATGGGCGGCACACAGTTTTTGGCCGTGTGATTGAAGGCTTTGACGTTCTTCCAAAAATCACACGCACCGAAGGGCCGCAAGCTCGTCCGACTCAAGATAAAATTATTTCTGCTGAGATCATTCGCAAACGAGACCATGAGTATGAACCAAAAAAATCACAAAAAAGCTAGTGCTAGATTTTTCGTCAGTAAATGGCCTTTTCGTAGAGACTGGTGCTTTACCTCGTAATCATGGCGACGTCTTTAGTGGGCCAAGAAGGAGCATTATCAATGAGATTTCCACTCACCATTGATCCAGAGTCACGACGTTTATTCACAGGTATCTTGGTACGATCTGTAGTCATACTCCTACTATTAAGCTGTGATAGCCTCACGGTTGCAGAGCAAAACAATCAGAACCGAGAAGACCGTATGAAACACAATTCGAACAAGAATCCGGCGGTTACGGGACGCATACCTGACTCCGAGATTCCTAAAACAAATGTAGAGTGGAGAAAACGACTTACAGCAGAACAATTTGAAATTGCCCGTAGGAAGGGAACTGAACGCGCGTTTTCTGGGAAATACTGGAACACAAAAACGCCAGGCACGTATCGCTGTATTTGCTGTGGCGAACCCTTGTTTCGCTCCGGTGAGAAATTTGAAAGTGGATGTGGCTGGCCAAGTTTTTACGCACCAATTGATGCAAAAAAAGAGAACACCAAAGGAAACGTTATTGCGGAACATGTAGACCGTTCACTTGCTGCTATCCCAGGGTTTGGCATACGTACTGAAGTAACCTGCCGTCGATGTGGAGCTCACCTTGGTCACGTTTTCAATGATGGTCCCCCTCCTACCGGATTACGGTACTGCATCAATTCGGCATCTATTACCCTTGATCCTGAGGCACAGAGCAACGGATCAAAAGACGAGAAAGACACCTCAAAAAGCCAATAAATTACCAGTTTTTGCATAAAAAAAGCTTCGTACTCGTCGGCCTGCCTTTCTGTACCAGCTTTCAAAGGCTAGAATATCACGTTTCGATGAGGCCGACATTGTCGGTAGAGGAGCACAGCCTTGGCCGATCCGTTTATTAGCCTGACTCACAAACAAGCCATCGAAAAGGCTGACACGCTAATAGAAGCGCTTGGTTGGATACGCAAATTTCGTGATACAACCACCGTCATAAAACTAGGTGGCAGCATTTTGGAGCATCCTGATGCCCTGAGACATTTGCTGCTTGATATTGTTTTCATGACCACATTGGGCATGCGGGTCATAGTCGTACATGGTGGTGGCAAAGCAATATCTCGGGCGATGGATGCCGCCGGCATCTCCCCCAAATTTGTACAAGGCAGACGGTATACTGATGCTGCAACACTTGAAATTGTGGAAAAAGTTCTGGCAACTGAGCTCAATCATGAATTAGTTAGAAATATTGAGGAGTTTGGTGGCCGTGCAATGTCACTCAATTTTCTTTCCACGAATGTTTTATTTGGTAAACGTCTCACGCTTCATGACGACAAAGGTAAACCCATAGACCTTGGTCGAGTTGGTGAAGTAACTGAAGTGGATCGGCTTACGATCGACAATCTTTCATATGCGGGACAAGTTCCCGTCATTCCTTCGATGGCCATGGGCGATGATGGTGAAAAACTCAATATCAATGCTGACACCGCCGCCACAGCGGTAGCCGCTGCTGTTCATGCGGAAAAACTTGTCATTCTCAGTGATATTCCTGGCGTTCTTAAAGACGTGGAATCTCCCGAAAGTCTTATTCATTCCTTAACAGCCTCCAAGGCCCGAGAACTTATTCGTTCTGGCACAATTGCTGGGGGAATGATTCCAAAGATTGACGGCTGTCTCAGCACTCTCGATCAAGGTGTCAAAAAAATCCACATTATTGACGGTCGTCTTCGCCACTCACTCCTACTCGAAATTTACACAACAATTGGGGTCGGTACCGAGCTTGTAGCTGACTCGGTTACGGACCCAAATCGTCATCATCCGGAAGTATTACCAGCTGGATAGACGCTTCATTTGATCCCTCAACTCCCAAGAGATTTTCATGGCAACAATCGACGCAATGCAATCGACAGATGCCCACAAACCTGGCCCCGAAACACAAACAGTCATAAAGACGTTTGACCAGTATGTCGTGCCTAACTACCGCCGATTCGATATATGTCTCGAACGCGGAGAAGGCTCGCGGGTCTGGGATGCTGATGGACAATGTTATCTTGATTTATTCCCGGGCTGGGGCTGCAATTTACTGGGCCATTGCCCAGCTCCTGTCGTGCAAGCCGTCCAAAAACAAGTGGAAAAACTTATCCATGTTCCAAACACTTGGTACATGAAACCTCAAGGAACATGGGCGAAACTTCTTTCTGAGCGTTCATTTGGCGGGCAGGCCTTTTTCTGCAATTCAGGCACCGAAGCAAATGAATCGGCGATAAAGCTTGTCCGGTTAAGGTCTGAGGGGAAACGTTACAAAATCATTACGTTTCAAGGTGGTTTCCATGGCCGCACAATGGGCAGTGTCTCTGCTACGGCTCAGCCAAAATACCACGAAGGATTGGGGCCAATGGTTGCAGGTTTTCAATTTGCCCCTCACGGAGACCTTGACGCTGTTGCACGTTTAATTGACGAGCACACCGGTGGGATTCTCATTGAACCCATTCTTGGGGAAGGCGGTATTGTTCCGGCATCTCAGGAATTCCTCAAAGGACTTCGCAAGCTTGCAGATGACAATGACCTATTACTTGTCTTTGATGAAGTTCAATCCGGCTGTGGGCGAACCGGCAAGTGGTTTGGCTATCAGCATACAGACGTTATTCCTGAT
>CAXEMW010000076.1:0-13589 GCA_963997395.1 uncultured Planctomycetaceae bacterium | reverse complement strand
CCACCCGTCCAGTTCGCCCACTGGCTTATTCCATCGAATGTCCACTCATCTGCGTCACCACCAGCTGCCTCAAGAAGAGTCGGTGCAATATCGGCAATCCATGCCATGTTGTTATTGTGTGTTCCCGCTGGAATGACCCCTGGCAGAGCAGCAATCACGCCCACAGACAAGCCACTATCAAAACATGTCCATTTTGAGAATGGGAATGCATTACCCTGCTCTGAGCAAAAAATAATCAAGGTATTCTGAGCAACGTCTTCATTCTCAAGAATTTCCCGAAGCCTCCCTAGCAGTGAGTCGAGGTTGGTGACTTCGGCAAGATGAGCTCCTAGTTGTTGCTTGTACTGAGACGTTCCAATCGCATCATGCGGCGTCTGAATCGTATCGGAAGAATACCGACTACGATCACCATGTGTGTATGGTCCATGGCCGTCGTTCGAAGCCACAACAAGACAGAAGGGGGCCTTTGCACGAACAGCTTTTTGAATGTATGCCTCTGCACGTCGTACGGCATCGTCATTTGCATCACGGTCTTTTGGAAGATCACCAAGGTCGTCAAAAGGGTAAGCATCTCGTGGCCCAATATGTTTTTTACCCAGTAATCCAACATGGTAACCGAGTGGCTGTAAATAATGGGGCAAACTTTTGGTGCCAGCAACAGATTTTGAATGATTTGGCATCGCTCCGGTACGCCAGGCACACTGACCACTGAAAAATTCCTGTCGAAACGGTGCACACATCGCAACATTGGCATAGACACAATCGAGCCGCACGCCATCAAGAGCAAGCTGGTCGATATGAGGTGTATGTGCCTGACCATCCCATGGGCCAAGCGAGGACTTATCAATGTCATCGCCTAGAAGAATCAAGATGTTTGGTGGGTCTGCAGCATCTGCTACGGGGTGTAGGCTTCCAAGAAATAACGTGCAGACGATCGAATATAGAAACAACAGGCATGACTTCATAAAATGTTCTCTCAATTTGCGAGTGGCATGACTTCAACTTTTCGAATATTTACAATGCTGCCAGGATCATGTTGCTGGAATGCAAAGTGCCCTTCAGTAAAAGTTTTTGCAAAGTCAAGGTATTCGTATAGCTCATCCCCATTCACAATTACTCTAATTCGGGTGAGGTCTCGACGACGCCACTGATCGTCGCGAACTTCTAACTCATACGTAAACCACTCATTCGGTTGTACGAGATCTTTATAGATGTTTAAGAATCCATAGAGGGATCCAGTACGAATTGGATCCTTATGCGTACTGTCAATTTGGGCTTCATAGCCATCTTTAAAAGTCGGGTTGCGTGACGCTCGAAAATAGAGCCCCGAGTTGCCGCCGTCATTAATACGGACCTCTGCTCGATAGCGAAAATTTTTGAACGGCCCTTTGGTACAGACAAGCATGGAAGGTGCTCCAGTGCCAGTCAAAGCACCATCGATTACCTCCCATGTGCTCTTTTCACTGTAACGTGAATCTACGTCAACCTGTTCCCAGTCGTTGAGCGTCTTCCCGTCGAAGAGAGTAATCCATTCTTCTTCTGCGGCCGCAATACCAGTGCCAATAACCAGGCATATTATGAAAAAGAAAGTAACACGTTGCACGTGGTGTACTTGAAATGTTCTAGTGATAACGTGGTTATAGATATCAATTAACCGATGCAAATGCGAGAGAAAGTTTTGGTAGGTGACCATGTCGCGTTCCTAAGAAGATTTTCGAGTGTTGGCTCAAAAACTGGTGGCATCTATTTTTTAGTGAGTTCGTTGTGGATTATACATCTGCGTCGCATTCCACACGTTCATTAGACCATAACGCAATTTAGATACTCAATGTTATGTGCCGATAATATTATTCCGTTTTAGGTGTGACTTGTGGTCATCCATTTTCCCTTACCTTAGGCATGAATTTGTAGAGAAGTTAAAGGGATGTAAAGCATCAACACAGGATACCAAGCAGTTTATTTCCTGCTTGAATTATTCATAGAAACATTAAAAAGTTTTTTGGAATAGATATGCTCAAGTCACTAAAAATTTTGGTTGTGATGAAACAAAGATCAACTGCTTACGGGAATATATTTTGTGATAATGAATATTTTTTTTCATACAAAAACGCATGTTGTAAAAAGATAGTTTGCAAGATGATGATTTTATTAATCACTCTTTCAATTTATGGTATGTGTACTTCAGAACCACTCATGGGAGAAGAGTTGTCTCAGGCAGACCAAGAAGTACAAAAAGAAAAGCTTATGCCCCTTCAGGATTTTATAGGTGGTTGGAAGGGGGTGGCGATGCAGAAGCTAGGTGGCAGTTCGCGTTGGTCAGCAGAGTCTGAGTGGGCATGGTCGTTTGATGAGGGTGTACCAGCCATTGTGTTTGAGTTGACGCCTGGTCGTTATTTTACGAGCGGTCGCATTGTTCCCGGAAAAGAAGACAATATGTTTGTGCTTGAGGCAAAGCATACTGAATCAGAAGCAGTTGAAACCTTTACAGGCTTTATTGATGAAAATCAGCAACTTGAATTAGTCAATGATGTCATTGAGCCAAATCGTCCGGCACGACTCCTGATTAAAACACTTGCAGACAATAAACGTCTCGTACTCACACTGCAGTATGGTTCAAATATAAAACGCCTTCAGCAGGGAGCAACACTTGGATACACACGCAAAGGTACTGTTTTTGCAACACGGTCACGCCCATTGAATGAATGCGTTGTGACCGGAGGTGAGGGTAATCAGCAGGTGTCGTATCAAGGTGAAACCTATTGGGTCTGTTGTAAGGGTTGTCTTAGTATGTTTGAGGACAATCCAGAGAAAGTGATCGCAGCCTATAAAGCCCGAAAGGCCAAGGAACGAGCAAAACAGCAGTCTCAATGAATGAGACTTCTCTCAGTAATTCTTGTTTTGACATCATGAAAAGCATGCTTGCATGCTCTCTTTCCATCTCGCTGCTCTTACCGTTGTTTCTATTCGTTGAATAGGTGATAATTCAATACTGTTTTGGGGCTTCGTGAGCAGTTGAGGGACATTCTCAATTTCTTTGCCATGATTCGATTGCATGTATAGTCGTCGTTCTTCTTGTAGGCCGGTGATGTGAGATGATTCATTTCAAAAAAAAAAGGTATAAGAAAAAAAGGAGCGGCAAGACACGTACGCAATCACATGTATCTGTTGAATGTCTTGAAAAGAGACAAGTTCTCTCTGTAACAGATGTGGGTAATCTCGGTGACGATCTGTTGGTGTCTCAAGCACAGAACACTTCTGATCAGATAGCTGTTACTCGATCGGTGTCACAGTTATCTATAAGTCAGCTTTCCTCTCCGATGCATTCCATACCGTCAGGTGGTACAAGCCTGCTTCCTGACGCACAGCCAGTAGATAACTTTGTGCTGGGAGGAAGTGCATCCAATACTGCTGCCCTAAGCGTGCAAGTTAATAATGACCAGAGTCTGCCTTTTGAAAACTATGTTCGTTTAGAAACACCAACCGTACCAACGAATGTTTGGAATATTAATGTTGCACTGAACCCGACAGGTGATCTTGTTCAGGATGATGTTGTTTTTGTCAGCTTTTATGCGCGTGGGGAACCAGCCCTAGGCACAGAAACAGTGCAAGCAAATGCATATCTGCAAGAAAATGGCACCAACAATAAGTTGGCAACAATACCAATTAGCGGACAAGCCCAATGGCAGCACTTTTCAACGAAAATCGAGGTCGGAGAATCTATTGCGAGCGGGGGCTACAAGTTTGTCGTTCATGCAGGATTCGCTGAACAGGTACTCGAAATAGGCGGTCTTGAAATCCAAAACTATGGTCGCCTTGGTCATCGCCTGTCTGATTACACCGTGACAGTTCAAGACAAGTTTGGTAATCCACTACCAGAAGCGACACTCGATGTGCAGATGACCAACCATGGATTTAAGTTTGGTACACAAGTTCGTGACCAGTTGTATGCCATTACGGAAGAAGAATTTAATGCTTTGAACGAAAATCAGCGAAGGTCGCTGACACCCAACCTCGAAGAATCCTTCGGAATTCCTCGATTTGTTCCAACTTGGACGGATGTCCTGAATCATCGCAATGCAGTACTCGACACATTCAATCACATCGTACCAACGACTGGTCTTCAATGGGTGGCAATTGAAAATAGCGGCACTTCGGTGCCAGAAGCAGCTGTCAATCGAGCAATGGCCGATGGTCAGAGTGTGACAGCAGCGTCTGTTGTGTGGCAGAAGGACAGATGGCCAACTCCTGAAGCGTATCGTTCGGCATCGAGTCCAAATGCACAGGCATTTCACGACGCCTTGATCGATGCGCGCCTTGGGCCATCGAGCGTTTTACAGCAATTCAGCGAAACAGGTAGCTCCCCAGAGATTGATGATTGGAAGCTATTAAATGAACCGCTCCACGAAAATTATTATCAACAGGTTTTTGTTGACGCGGGAATTTATACGAGTGAAGTCGAGGCATTAGCAGATTACTTTTTGCGAGCCGATGCTGTTCGTCCTGACGCCACACTTTCTATAAATGAATACGCTGTTATTAATTCTCAGAATGATGACTTTGCAATTCAATATCGTGATCTTATTCAAAGCCTTTTAGATGCCGGTGCGCCGATTGATCGTATAGGTATTCAGGCGCACATTGCTCGGAACGACATCACGAAAGAAGATATTATTCGCCGGCTGGATATTCTGGCGGAAACAGGACTTCCGATAGAGATCAGTGAATTCGATATGCGCGATGACGCGGATACGCCCCAACTCAATGCCGCCGAGCAAGAACGGATGTTTCGCGACATACTCGAAGCATCATTTGCTCATCCGTCTGTGGACGGATTCATCATGTGGGGCGTCTGGGATAAAGTTCATTGGCGAGGCAACGCTCCACTTTTTGATTCCGACTGGAATGTCAAACCGGAGGCTGCTCCCTGGTTTGACCTTGTTCACAATCAGTGGAAACCAAATCTGATTGACGAAGCAGTTCGTAGCAATGGTGAATGGATAGCACCGATTGGTCTCTATAATGGCGACTATCAGTTTACCGCGGAAGCCAATGGTGTTTCGTCAGTGGCGAACGTCACGGTGAGTCAGGACGGGAATTATGTCATCACGGTCGATACAACGGCATCATCAGCAATTCCAGTAGTCGACCAGGTCACTATCACTGAAACCGCTGCAATGGTTGTTGGAGAAACAATCAGCATTTCAGTGCAGGGATTAAATTTTGACCCAGCGGCAACAGTCACACTCACCGGACCTGGTACGACACTCAATTCATTCAGCCGTACAAGTGCATCGACGCTTGATCTTTCAGTAACATTGTCTGCATCGGCTTCTGAAAGTTCTCAAACACTTATTGTTACAAACCCCAACGAACTCACCGGCCAGAAAGTCTTTGCGATTGGGCAGTTGAGCCCAAGCGACAGCCTTGCCCACAGGAAGTCTGATGTCACGATTCGGGTGGTTGATCAATTCGGTAATCCACTCCCAGATGCGACAGTCGACGTCGGTATGGCACAGCATGCGTTTCGCTTTGGAACACAAATCCGTGGTCCACTTCTTGCGGTGACACAAGCCGAATTTGATGGGTATACCGATCAGAAGAAACAAGGTCTCCTGCCAAATTTAACGTCATTGGGTCAGGATCGATACACGCCAACGTGGCAAGACGTGCTGAACTATCGATCTGCTGTCATCAATAATTTCAATCACATTGTGCCGGGCAATGATCTGCAGTGGCAAGCATTTAACGGCAACGGGTCAGCAAATCCGGATGCCGCGTATGCCCTTGCTTTAGCAAATGGTTTAACGGCAGGAGCTGTGCATGTTGTGTGGGAAAAACCAGACTGGCCAACACCAACAGAATATCGTGCTGGCGCGACATTTAGCGCTCAAGATTTCCATGACGATTTAATTGCAGATCGCCTGAGTTCAACAGGCATTATGAATTTTTATAGTGATTCAGGTCCTGGCGTAACGATCACAGACTGGAATGTTTTAAACGAACCTCTGCATGTCACACATCACTCGGACACGTTTAAAACGGCTGGCATCTATGATTCAAATGTTGAGGCATGGGCAGATTATTTTATCCGTGCACGTGCGATTCGGCCGGATGCGAGGCTGTTAATCAATGATTACAACATTCTGAATGCAGCAAGTGATGCTGCAACAATTGAGTATCGTGATTTAATTAATAGTTTACTTGCTGCTGGTGCACCGATTGATCGCATTGGTCTGCAGGCACATATTGCTTTGAATACCATTACGAAAGCAGACATTGTCCGGCGGCTTGATATTCTTGCGGAGACTGGGCTGACAATTGAAATCACCGAGTTTGATTCTCGTGACGACGCCGACCAATTAACACCAGCACAGCAGCAACAAATTTTCCAGGACATGCTTGAGGCGGCCTTTGAGCATGAATCAGTTGATGGATTCATCATGTGGGGATTTTGGGACACCGGCCACTGGAGAGGGAATGCACCGCTGTTTGACGCAGACTGGAACACGAAGACAGAAGCCGCTCCCTGGTTTGATTTAGTGCATGGGGACTGGAAGCCGAATCTTGTCGGTCAACCAGTTGATGCTGCCGGTGAATGGAGTGCATCCGAAGGTTTGTTTGACGGTAGTTATGACATTTCAGCGCGACTTAACGGTCGATCGACAACGCTGGCAAATGTTGCAGTCAATGGATCAGGTGTTCAGATTATCACGATTGAAATAATGGTTCTTGATACTATTGCTAATGACTCCGGAGTCATTTTGGCTAAGGACAGTGCTGACAATCTCTATGTCGATACTCATCCAGTGATCTATCAAGGACAATCGGTTCCGCAGTCATTCTTTGGACACACTGTTGTTGGTGTGGATGTAAGTCAGTCAGAGAATGCCTTACTGCTACAGTCTTTATCGGCAGAGGGTAGCCAGCCAACGCATCGCTTGCTGACTGATGAAACATGGCTCATACATGGTATTTTTAACTCTCTTCAAAACATATTTTCCTCTGTTCTTGATCTATCCGGTCGCGAAGTAACAAGCGTAGTGAATGTAGCTGCAGTGGTTGGGGCGTATGAAATTAGCGGTAGCAATAATCCAACACTTTTTGTGCGTCGGGGTCAGACTTACACATTCAATCTGAATACACCAAGCCATCCGTTCTATCTTCAAACTACGGGTAACGGCTATCAGTTTACAAATATCTACGGAGTTGGCTTTTCAGGAACTGGCCAGACAAATGGTGAGTACGAATGGGTGGTGCCACAGAACGCACCAGACGAACTCTTCTATCAGTGTAAATTCCATTCAGTCATGTTCGGCAAGATCATCGTGATGGACTAAGACAGTACTGAATCACAACAGAAACAAATCGTGTGACCTCGAGAGAAGCCATTCATATCAATTGAAATGATTTGGGCTCAGCAGTCCTGTATGGCATCGCTTAGAAGGATGATCGGACCATGATGCTCTCCTTTTGAAATTCAAGAATCCATTTTTGATGATGCTTCTTTCATGCTCTCTTGAGAATCGATCAGAATCGTGACTGGTCCATCATTGATAAGAGCAACCTGCATGTCAGCAGCAAATGTTCCGTGAGCTGGTGCACGCCCAGTGAGAAGTTCTATTTTCTTGAGAAACTCTTCGTAGCGTGGTATCGCTTCTTCTGGCTTGGCAGCCTGAAAAAAACTCGGTCGATTACCTTTCTGAGTGTCTGCAAAGAGTGTGAATTGGCTGACGACAAGAATGTCACCTTGAATGTCTTGGATATCCTTGTTCATCCGTTCTTGTTCGTCAGGAAAGATTCTCAGTCGAGCAATTTTTCCAGCAAGCCACTGCACGTCTGCTGACCCATCACCGGTTTCAACCCCCAAAAAAACAAGAAGACCTCTGCTAATGCTGGCTGTTTCCTTGTGACCTATCGTGACAGATGCTTTTGAGGCGCGTTGGATCACCGCTCGCATGGAAAAAGTCCCTACTGGTATTCTATGTTTTGGTTACTTCTTCAAATAAACTTCACTTTGGAAAAGCCGTGTCAGTCAAGTTATCTCACAATGTTATCGGAGAAGGCCAGACACTGGTGATCTTACATGGTCTTTTTGGTTCAAAAAGAAATTGGTCATCAATAGCCCGGCAACTTTCGGACAGGTTTCGAGTCCTGACAGTTGATCTTCGCAATCATGGTGAAAGCCCGTGGAATGATATCCATGATTACCCCTCTATGGCCGAAGATGTTGCCACTCTTCTTGAGCAAGAGTGTGCCGAACCAGCCATTGTTCTTGGTCATAGCATGGGTGGCAAAGTGGCAATGTATCTTTCACTTGTGTGGCCTCATCTGGTAAATCAACTCATCGTTGTTGATATTCCACCAGCACGTTCTTCAGGTACACCGATTGACTATGTGCATGCGATGCAGAAAGTGCCACTTGCGACGCTTTCTCATCGTCGAGACGTCGAGCTGGCTCTGGCAGATATGATTCCCGATCCAAAAGTCCGTGGTTTCTTAGTTACGAATATTACGAGTCAGCCAGAGGGACTTACGTGGATCGCTAATCTTGATGTTATTGAGAAGTATTTTGAGCAGATTCTTGATTGGCCGGATTCACTAAAAGGTCGTCAGTTTTTTCGCCCGACTCTTTTCCTTGAAGGAGCGCACTCAACCTTTGTCGGTCCCGAGCATGCGGAAGTCATTCAACACTTTTTCCCAGCGGCACATCAACAGATTATTGAGAACGCTGGTCACTGGGTGCACGTCGAGAATACAGTGGCGTTTCTGCATGCTGTACGAGCATTCGTAGAATCGTCATGATGCGGTTGTCTTAGAACGGGCAGGAGGACTTCCAACACATGATTTTCTCGGTCACAGGATGTGAAAACTGTATTTCTCGAGCATGAAGCAAAAGTCGATCGGCAGCTGCAAGAGCAGTGGCACCTGCATATAACGGATCCCCAAGAATAGGATGATCGACAGAAGCAAGATGCAGCCGTATTTGATGCGAACGACCTGTGCGTGGTTCAATCCGAAGACGAGCATGACCGTTCTGGTTTTCGAGCATGCTCCACAAAGTTTCGGAAAAGCGACCGTTTTCGTAATCAATTTTGTAACGCGGCGGCCGTGTCAGATCTCGTCCGATCGGCAGTGTAATACACCCTGAGTGTTCTGCAGGGGTTCCCTGCACAATGCACTCGTACACTTTGTGAACTTTGCGTTCTTCAAACTGAAGACTAATATTTCGCTGCGACGCTTTATCTAGGGCCATGATCATGAGCCCTGATGTATCCCGATCAAGACGATGCACAACTAGCGCTGTTGGAAAGCGTGTCTGAATGCGGCTGGATAGACAGTCCTGTAAATCGGGTCCCCGTCCTGGCACGGAAAGGAGCCCCGAAGGTTTTTCAAGTACCAACAGATTTGCATCGTGGTAGTGAACCAGAGGGTTGTCACCGGGATGCATGAATTGGACCTTTGAAACGTAGTGAAAAACTTTTGTGGGCACGATATGTGACTCATGCCATATCTGGGATCTGATATATGTGTCCTAATACCAGACGCCTAGCCGCACGAGAAACGTGTCACTGGGATGATAGTCAGCCGTATCAGTCACATAATATTCGACGAGCCGACCAGTCACCCAGCCGGTTTCCAGACGCCAGCTGATTCCAAGATCTGCAGGTCTTCGCTCCCATCCGGCCAGCAAACGATAATCGTGATAGACCACAATGTCATCAGCACCAGAGTCTCGACGAACAGCCCACTGATTTCCTCCAAATTCACCAGCAAGATAA
Source organism: uncultured Planctomycetaceae bacterium (assembly GCA_963997395.1). Taxonomy (GTDB): domain Bacteria; phylum Planctomycetota; class Planctomycetia; order Pirellulales; family UBA1268; genus UBA1268. The sequence goes on along the minus strand of CAXEMW010000076.1, from coordinate 3,810 downwards.
ACCCACTGAGCGGCCTGTGACGTTTCTTTGATTCGCCAGGCGAGACGAGGCCGTGGAAAGATCAACTCAAAGCGTCGATCATCGCTCGGAGTCCAGAGAAGCCCGCCAGCGGGCAGGAGATTGACGTCATAACGATCAAGGTAGATGACACCAGCAACAACACTGAGATCTTCACGAGCCTCCCAGGCACCAAATCCGTGACCTGTGACTCGGAATGCCTGTGCACTGTCATTCACAAAGTCACTGTACCAGCCGGGTGCGACTGCAAGATCAACACCCAGACGTTCACCAATTTTTCGCATCCAGCGGGCCTGAATCCATGACTCGTAGAGCGTCGCAGGAAGCCCAGGATCCATTGGGCCACTTGCCTCATCCACAAATGTCCAGCCAAAACCGGGAGTGATGAGAAGCGGTGAATCAACTGTCGGTGCAGGCATGCCAAGGGTGAGGCTCATGTCGAGCGTAGCAAGCCCAAGGCCGTTGCTACCGAGCCGAGGTAATTCGGTCGTTGTAAGAATGAGTTGCTGAAGGGCTCCAGGCTTTGCGCCAGGAGGAAGTTTTCGACCGGGTGGATTATTTTCCTGGCGTGGCTGACCGGGTGGCGCAACATCGTCTGGTAGAAGTGGTTCGGTCAGGTCTTGGGGGTCACCGAGTGCAGCAAAGCGAATTTTTTCAAAGAAACTGGTATCAATCGACTCGACTGGAGGGAGTGGGAGAATTGCATCGTCGGAAGCAAACAAATCACATGGCTGAAATACAAGACATATGATGAGAACCAACAATGAAACAGAACGCTTTTGAGAAGCCATGCTCTTCTCCACACGCGTTAGTAGGCAAGGCCTAAGCGAAACATAATGGTGCTTGGCAGATCATTAATTTGCTGGAATCGCTGCGGTCCTAAGTCATTAACATAGAAGAGCTGTCGATAAAAAGCATAGCCAATTTCAAAATTCCCAGAAAAACCGGTTGTGGCAAGAGGAACCCACTCTGTGCCAAGCGAGATTCGAATGTCGTTGTAGTCGAAGTTCTGAACGAATCCATTCGTTCCATCGGCATTGACAGTGCGAAACGTCCAGCGACCACCACCGTATTCACCAGCGACATAGCCCCACCAAGCATGTCGGCGTGTTTGTCCAAAACGCCACGTAGCTCGTGGAGCTGGAAAGAAGACGTCATATCGAGATGTTGCGTTTGGTGTCCATGTAAACCCAACGGCTGGTAATATTTTCACCTGATTTCGGTCGAGGTAGATGACCCCCAGTTTGCCTTGAAAAGTTGGCGTCATATTTAACGTGCCGATTGCTCGTCCCATTACACGCCAGCTATCCGTGACAAAGACATCCCAGTTTGTATAGAAGCCAACTCGGATTCCAAATTCTGCACCGAATAGCGGGGTGAATTGTGGATTCCATGCTGTATCAATAAAGCTGTCATACGTATTTCCGGGAAGTTGAGGAGCAAGAGTATTGGTGCTTGGAAATGCATTGGATTCTGGACCACCCCATAACTGCAAACCAAAGCCAGGGGTTATCAGCAGAGGCGCTTGATTAATATTCGCTGGAGAATTCATGAAAAAAGGGAGTGCGAACGTTGCTGATGTATCGAGTTCGTTCACAGCGACCGAATTTCCCCGACCAGTTCCAAGAACGTAGGTCCAACTTCCTCGCACGCCCTGATATGCCCGCATCGATTGCTGGTAGGTCTGCTGAAACCATTCGCTTTGTTGTGTTGGTGGTTGTGGGTAGCCAACAGGCAATGGTTGTGAAGGATTACTTGGGACAATAGGCGGTGGTGCTGTCGAGTAACCCGGGTAACCAGGTTGTCCATTCACAGCAGATGTGGCCCATGTTGGTGGCGGATTGGTGCCCGGGTTGGTCGCTGGGACAGGGTAGATCTGGCTCGCCTGTGGCCCGTATGGATCCCACGCAGGGGGTGGCGGAGAAAGCGGATAGCCGTATGGCGATGCCTGCGCAATTCTATCGAGAGACGAAGCAGCCGGTGGAGGGAGCTGTACGGTCTGCGCAGCAGCATTGTTCTCTGCGGTGAAAGCAGATATCCCAACGATCAAAACAATGAGTGAAAAGAGCGATACTCGCACGCGGTCCACGACCCATGCAGCGGGAGGTTGGTTGGGGCCATTCAGATAGTTCCGAATGCCGACCCCAACTCTTCGTGGGGGGTACCGCGCCGGTGCTGTATGGGTCAACATCGCCAACGTCCCATCATTTTTTCTGTACTCTACTATGGTCTTTAGTTCACGTAGACTTCCCTCTTTGACAGACTTTTTGTCTGATGAAGCAAGCCGATAGGCCTCTTCATTGGTCTCTTGTGCCGGATTGGTTTCCCCTCATTGATTTCGAATGTACCGCGTTATTGATTCGCGCATGTGCAGATGGTGATTCAAGGCAGGTTCTGATGACGAAAATTGCAGACACGGAACGTCTGAAACAGGTGACGAAACTAGAGACCATTGAGTGTCATACAGAGCTCGAATCGACAATGGATCGAGCGAAAGAACTCGCTGTCGAGGCATCTGTATCCCTTCCAGCTTTGGTGACAGCGCTTCATCAAAAAGCTGGTCGAGGTCGTCGCGGTGCTGGCTGGTGGCAGCCGCCAGGGAGTTTGGCAATGACACTCATTGTAGAAGTTCCGTCAAACGAAAACCTTCCAGGAGGTGTCCTACCTCTTTGGTCACTCGCGTGTGGACTGGCTGTGGCAGAGTCTCTTCATCAACTCAATCCAGATCTGAAACCCCATGTGCGTTGGCCAAATGATATAGAAATCAATGATCGTAAGATTGGAGGCCTTTTACTCGAAGCCACAACGCAAAAACTACTCATTGGTGTTGGAATAAATACGGATGGTTCGAAGGAGAATGCACCAAAGGAACTCCACAATCGACTCATCACAATACCCGACGTCTTGGGTAACACCATCTCACATGACGATCTACTCGCGATCCTTATTCCACATTTATTAAATAATGTTCTTGATACGATCAACCCAGAAAAACGGGTATCAATTTTGAAGCGGTATCAGTCTCATTGCAGCCTGACTCATACATCAATCAAGCTCTTCGACGTTCTGTATGAATATGAAAAAGACGGACCCACGCCGCAGTCGCTCAAGCGTGCGACCACATTGTCAGGTATCTGCAGAGGCATTGATGAGGCAGGTCGTCTTCGTGTTGAGACACCACAGCAAATCTGTGCAGTACTCGCAGGAAGTCTGACTGATCCCTCAGCAATCTGGACACGATAAGTCACGACGTCTGGTCGAAACGCATTCTTTCGTTTCTGGAAGTACTCTTTTTTTGAGCCACAAGGCAGATTTCCTGTCCGCCCGTTGACAACTGCTGAACACGGGTCTGATACCCCCAAGACGCACACGATGAGGACCATTGATCAAGTTCTTCGGCATGTGACAAATCAGAGAGTTTGAGTGTTGCAATAATTCCCCGTGGTTTATGAGGACGCGATGAAAGAATTCTTTCTAGAGAGGCCATCGTGCTGGCAGGGTCGATGTTCATATCAGTCAGAATCCAATCAAAGCGACCAAAATCTCTGATTCGGACATCCCTGGCACGTTTTTTCCAGTGCGTGAACTGCTCATGTTTAGCAATCTGAGGATGAATGGTGGCGGGATCGACACCGACCACCCGGAGATTTGCTTCCAGAAGACGCTGGCAGGCTCCACCAGGGGCGGCGCCCAGCTCACAGACTCGTTCTCCAGAATGAAACTGAATACCAAAACGGGCGATTGCTTCGTCGAGTTTGAGCCACGCCCGTGAGATTCCGTGAGGAGGCATCT
>CAXEMW010000075.1:0-13839 GCA_963997395.1 uncultured Planctomycetaceae bacterium | reverse complement strand
GTTCACTCGATGCTATTTTCAGTTTCAATCCGGAGTTGCTAGACGTTTCAGATATAGTGCCTGCGATTAACTTGCCGGAATTTGTGACTTTTTCAACAGAAGTTCTAGAGCCGGGGCGAATTGCCATACGGTTTGATGCCTCCGAATCGTTCCCAGATGGTGGAGGGGCTCCTGCAGGCCGATTGACCATAGCAAATGTCATGGCACAAGTTTCTACGACAGCTCAAAATGGGTCGTCAGCGATTCTCAGCTTAGAATCAATTGTGAGTAATAGCACCGTTCCTGTCAGTGGTAGTAATGCTGTTCAACTGGTAGCATCGCTCGGTGATACCAGTGGTGATGGCGAGTACAGTTCAGCAGATTCAGCCCTCGCGGCAAGACTTGCAATGCAGTTGGATAGGGGGCTTGTCAGCTACCCTGTTATGATTCCTTCGCTTGTTGCAGATGTGAGCGGGAACGGAACTATTTCAATGCTTGATGCTGCAATGATTGCAGGCGTCAGTGGTGAAAACCAAGGTCCTGAAGGGGCCTCTGCATCACCACCAAGGCAGATGCTCCTTCGGCATGAGGGAAGCTTTCGGAGAGCTGATGTAATCGACGTCTCGGGTATACTTTCAGATGATCAAACAAAAGTACTCGCTGAGTCACGGAATTCAGCGACCTCTCGAGCGCAAGCCTTTGCCGATATGGCTGCCGGATGGGCTGCGAGTGCAGCAGCAAATGAAAACAGTACGTTTTCCTTCGGCGAAGAGAGTGATGAATCGGGGAATAGTATTTTTGTCGACCCGGGGCTTGCCTAGAGTCATTCAATGCGAGAGGCAAGCTAAAGAGATCTGGGCTTGTTTCGACCTATTCCGGCGAGGTCAACACCAAGCCTCTTAGCCTTTTTGTAGAGGGTCGTTCGATTGATGCCGAGCGATTTAGCTGCGGCATCCCTGCGCCAATTATTTTGACGCAGAGCGTCCAGGATGAGTCGCCTTTCGGGGGCAGCCATCTGTGCCTTGAGCGAGTCATCGATGGTCTTTTCAGCGATAATTTCTGAGTTCACTGTTTGTCTGCTACTCGCCCCCTCTATGACTCGAAGCGGGAGGTCCGTCACGTCTACTTGCTTGCTTGACCCAAGGAAAGCAGCCCGTTCGACGGCATGAACAAGTTCTCGCACGTTTCCGGGCCAGTGGTGTGCCTCAAGGCATTCGATAGCGGTATTTGTAAAACCCTCTATTTCTCTACCAGTTTGGACCATGACATTTCTGAGAAATTGCTCAGCGAGAGGTCGAATATCTTCACGTCTTTCCCGTAGAGGTGGAAGTTCTATTTTGATGACGTTTATTCGCCAAAAAAGGTCTTCACGGAATTTTCCGCAGCGAACAAGTTCTTCTAGATTTTCATGAGTCGCAAGAATGACTCGAGCATCGACTTGCTTTGTTTGAGTGCCTCCAACAGGTTCAAATTCAAAATCCTGTAAAACTCGTAGTAATTTCACCTGCATTGCCGGAGTTGCAGTAGCAATTTCATCAAGAAAAATTGAGCCTTTATTTGCTCGTGTAAACATTCCATCTCGTGACGTAGTGGCACCAGTAAATGCTCCAGCACTGTGCCCAAATAATTCACTTTCAAGTAGTGATTCTGTCAGACTTCCACAGGCAACTTCAACGAGTGAGTGCCTTGAACGAGAACTCCTGCGGTGAACTTCTCGCGCGAGTAAAGACTTTCCTGTGCCGCTCTCTCCTGTTATCAAAACAGTTGCAGTAGTCGGAGCAATTTTCTGAATGACTTGCGAAACGTCGCGCATCGCCGGACTGGTTCCAAGCACTTCTTGGTTCTTGCCTGTGTTGCAACGCATTGTCGATGCGTGAACGTCTGACGCTGTTTTTTGTTCTCGAACTGTATTGAGGGTGTTCAACAGGCTCGAGTCATTAATTGGTGCTCCGAGAATAGTATCTGCATGAAGTGAAAGCATGCTTTCCTGGACATTTTTTGTCCCGAAAGCAATCAGGTAAGCATCTGCCCAGACCGACCGAAGCAAAGTCGCAAGACGAATACTCCCATTTTCTGGGAGGTCTCCATCAAGGATGCAGAAATCATAACGATACTGCCCGAGCTTTTTAATTGCATCTGTGACATCACCTGCTGCGGTGGCGTGCCATCCAAGCGAACAAAGCCACTGGGCTATGCGAGAGGCCATTCTGCGATCATCATCAACGACAAGTATCCGGTTCCAAGAATGCTTGAGATGTTTATTCGATTTCTCAACGGCCTCTAGAGGTGCCTGTTTTTGGAATGCTGGCATCACTGTTTCCTAGGAACTGAGCAACGTGCCGGGGGGACGGATTCCCCGTTTCACGATGAGAACGGTAACGGAATATAAAACTCCATAGATTCCTAGGCCATAGAACGCCGCTAGAAAAGTCTCTCTCAGCCATATAACCAATATAAATTCAAGCAAGTGCTCGTCGATGTGTTGTAATCGTTACGACCATGCTTGGTGACACGACATAGGTGATCAATCATCGGTTGTGGATGATGTGGTTCCGGCTTCCTTTGAATGGGAGCCATGTTCGGTTTCAAATGATCCCCCTGCCTCCCTTGAGTGATCTGTCTGAAGTGGGGTTGCTGAACCACTGCTGTCACCCAGACGATCAGCTGCTGGACCAAATATCAGTTCGCGATTTTCAAGAAGGCTATCAGGATTTTCATCGAGAATCTGCATTCTGCGTTTGCGAAACCAGAGGAATGCGGCGACTGCAAAGGCGACGATGCCGGCGGTAAGGACCACAAGTGTGAGGCCCTTTTCTGCCGACTGAATGAGCCCGGTTATTCGGTCTCCAAAGGCATACGCCAGGCCAAAGAAAGCACTGATAACAATAGAAGCGCAGATGAAATCCGCGAAGAGAAACCAACGATACTTCACTCGAAGAATACCTGCTGTGAGGTAGAACGGGCTTCGCAGGCCAACCAGAAAGCGGGCGGCAAAGAACGCCTTAATTCCATGCTGCTGGATGAGTAGTTCGATTTTCTTCTCTCGCTCCTCTGTGAGGAATCCACTTAACAGTCGGTGTTCTCTAAGAAATCGTGCCCCAAAAAAACGTCCGATCGCATACATCAAGCTGTCGCCTAATAACGCCCCAACCAAGCAAGCAGGCAGTGCCCACCACCAATCCAAAGCTCCAGCTCTACTGGCTACGCCAGCGGCCACAATGGGAACTTCTTCAGGGACCGGTAGCCCTAAGCCAGTGAGTGTCAGAAAAAGCACGATTCCCAAATACGAACCCTGCTCCAACCATTCGATCATGTCTAGTGGTATTGCACGGGGAAAGGGTTCAGTATTGACACGACAGTCAATCGAATGAGTGGCTTTGCCGGGACGATAAAATCACCTTTTTAGAAAAGTCATTCGAAGTAGTTGACGTCATTTACAAATCCCTGATCAAACCATGGCCGTTCGAACAAGGACACTTCTAGTGTAGTCTGAAAATTATGAAATGTGTAAAAATTGGTAATCTTCTGTTACTTCTGGTTGAAGTCTTTGGCCTGAATAACCATTAGTCCCGGAGTTGTTCGATTTGTTACAAATTGTTCGGTGTCGAGATTAGCTAAAATCGCAGTCAATCGGCTGGTGTGCTCTTCTTTTACTACGAGTATTGCAGCTACAGCACTCCCCTCAGGCGCAATGTGATCTATTTCTCGGGGGCCTAGGATATACGCCGCTGTTGCTAAGGCGTCGGCCTCGGCAGCCGTATCTGCAAGGACGGTTGCCGAGAGAACCCCACTGGCGGGTTGGCCTGTTCGCGGATCGAGTATATGGCCGATTTTCTGTCCCTTTTCAATAAAAAACTGTGTGCCAGATCCGCTTGTACCGAGTGCCTTGTTTTGGAGCATAATTGTGCCAATCCGCTTCTCTCGAAGAAGTGGGTGCCGAAGTCCAACAGGCCATCCATTACGTTCAGTTTTCTGTCCTGCTAGACCTCGCGTGCCCCGGCTGCGAACACTGCTATGCCCACCGTGAATAAGGAAATTTTCAACACCCTCCATTTCAATGAGGTCAACCGCTTTGTCAATTGCCCATCCTTTGCCGATGCCCCCCAGGTTTATCTCTACGTCGGGCTGCTTAAAACGTATTTTGTGTTCATGTTCATGGAATTCAATGTTTTTCATTCCAGAACATTTAACTGCCTCAGCAAGTTTTTCTGGTGACGGTGTTCGTCCTTGTTTCTGAAGAAACCCCCAGGCTTTTATAAGCGGCCCTGTGGTTACATCGAAGGCATCATTGGTTTGGGCATGGAGTTGCTTTGCTAGCCAGAGCAAATCGAATACGTCTGGTGATAGATCGTGCCAACTCGTAATTGATGATTCATTGATTCTTGAAATTTCACTTGACGTTCGATAAACCGAGATTTGCTCTTCAATATGCTCAATGATGTTAAGAGCATCGGTGCCGATCGATGTTGCGACACTATTATCTAGTAGGTTGAAAATAACCTCAAAGCGACACCCCATCGCTTCACGGCCAACAACAATGGTGTGGACCGATTCCACGCTTTGCTCCTCACTGCAATACTGGTTATCGTGGTGCTAATCCACGATCAAATGCATCTTGATCTCTCCTGAATACAGCTAATTCGGTGTCAAACCGTTCCAGTGGGATCTTATAACAGGGGTTTTCGGCAGTATGTGCGTGACAATGTGCAACAAGTAGCCGGTATAAGAACTTGAAGAGTTGACGAGGCACACGAACACTTCGCAGGCCATCGATTAATCGAGACTGGCTGACTTCAGGCTCGAAAAGCTCGGCGAGAGTTGTCGGAGGCTCTTTTATGCTTGCGGCTTTGAGCCTCATGGAGGCAATATCATAGAGCGTTTCTCCAGACCATTCTAAAGACGGTATGAGATTCTGCTTGTCGAGTCTTGCTCGCTGATTGAACGACTCATCTTCACGCTCAATGAATCGATACAACTCATTAGGAAGTAGCATCTTGAATCCAAGCCCTGGTGATTTCAGGAACTTGTTATCAAAAATGGGCCAGATAATTTGCTTCATGCGTTCTGCAGAGCCATTTATTACGTGTGGTTCATCGAGTCGATCAATGATCACGATCATTCCACCGTATCCGACAGCTTGCAGGATTCCCTGAAACTTCGCAAATAATTCATAACGATCGTCGCTTCTGGCCATAATCGGAAGAGGCTGTCCCGCAAGATCAGCTTCAGGCATTTTTGCAAGTGCTTTAGCGAGTTGGCCTGCTGTTCTGTTTCCAGTGCGCATGCTTCGAACGATACGAAATGCTTTCCACCAGCATTGACACCTTCGCCATAACCACGGCATCCAGGTTCCAGCCAAAATGAACCACGGCCACCACAGTGCCAGCCAATCTAAATTTTTTGTCGAAATGCTGGTAGCAAGAGCTGCCACAAAAAGTGCAGTAGACGCTAATCCTAAAAAGGTCGGCCAACGGCCAAGGATAGATCCGTAACCAACTCGCCAGCGAAGTTTTCTCCAGCGAGAAGGGAAAGTTTCAGCTGTCGATTGATCATAAAGTGCAGCAAGCAAAGTGAGGTCACGAGCGTGTGGCCCACTCCACGCATGACTCTTGCCATCACCGACTGGTTCTGTTTTTGAGCGATGAATAATTGCTGAGACGAGTTGGGTGACTGCCAGGGAGAGGATTGCATCCATATGATCCCACAGTTTCCAATGCCCAAGCGCCTTCTCGACGGGCCGGTGTCTTCCGCTGCGGCTGACGAACCGGTCAAGGAACGGATTGAAGTCATCGTAGATGACGACAAAAGAAGGCTTTTTGCTTCCGTCGGGGCCTCTACTTGTTTCGTTATGGCGTTCAAATTGCCGAACCATTTGCAGTTTGAGCGCTGTTTTGCCAGCGCCCTTTTCACCAAAAACAATTGATGTACTCGGGTCTTCTGGAGATCCATAGATCTTGTCCCAGCCGGGGTGAAATGTGGATTCTAAGCATGTTCGCTTAAACACGGTGTCATTTTGGGCATCCTCTTCAGCAAAGGGATTACCCTCGATCCCGTGGTGTTCTAAGAACTCCTGGATTTTCATTACTGCCTTTTGACTATTGAGGGAGGTGAGCTTTGCGAAAGAAGAAAGAGAGAGATCAGTTTGTGGAGACCATGCCTTCAATCATTTTTTGAAAACCGTCCGCTGATGCCTCTACAGTTGTTGCAGGTCCATAAAATTTGATGAAGTAATTGCCTTTGTCAGGTGTTTCAATAATAGCTGCCATCATGCGGTAATTTGGGCGGTCTATTGACTGTCCTCCCGCGAAGGGGCCACCAGGCATATCTTTGAAGGTTCCTGATACATCAACACACGTTACTTTGCATCCTGCAATACGTAATGTTTTCAGGGCCGCTTTATCCTTCGTAGATGAGCCGTCTGGCTGGCTGAATTGCCCGTACCACCTTGCAATGTTTGCCTCAATGCTCCCACCAGCGCCCATCGAAGTCATACGTCCTGGCTGGTCATCAGGCTTCACTGGCTCGATAGCAAATTCAGTCTCGACTATTCGAGATCGAGGCTGAACTTGCTTCCAGCCAGCAGGAGCAGCAAGTGATAATTCACCATTTGCGACTGTGAACTCAGCGTTAGCGTCAGCTAACACAACATGAACTGGCATAATGAAAAGCATTGCGACAGACAACATGCTCAACCCTATTAAAAGTCGGGATAGAGACAAATGCATAGTACAGTTGGATCGTAATTTCATAAGAATGCCTTGGGAGGTGGTGTTGGTTTACAGTTGTTGCATAACGAGCAAGTGGCACGGCGGTGCGCTAGAAGTCAAAGATATTGTCACTGACCATCACCATCCGGTTCAATAAGTGTGTGTTTTCCCGCAGATGGATAGCGAATTTCACTATTGTATTCGTTTATGCTCTCCGTCGGCAACCTTTCGACGACGAGCCCAAGCATTGATGCAATGTCTGCAACCTGAAACGGATCAACTAAAGCCCCTTGTAGTTCATTGGTATCCGCATGCATGCCTGCTAACTGAGAACCTCGCAAATCAATTCCTGAAAGTGACGTGCTGGGGTAGCGTGTGTTACGCAGGTCACAGTCTCGGAAAATAACCCGCTTGAGTGCTGTGTTCTGGAAATCTGCTTTCCGAAGGTCGCATTCTTGGAACAGGCATCCAGTGAGTTGGGAGTCCTGAAATAATGATAAATCAAGTTTGCAGCGGTAGAACAGTACATTGCGAAGGTTTGTGCCAGAAAGGTTACATCCGGTAAGCCGAGTACGATGAAACTCAGTGTCCGTCATTCGTGCGCCTGACCAGTCAACGTTTGCAGCATTACAGTTGCGGCATAGCAACTCAATGAGTTCGAGGCCTGTCCATCTTCCGTTTGAAAAATCTGTGTCAGCGATGAATGCTTGCTCAATGAAAATGTTAGAAGCTTGATGTGATTCGAGGTTCGCGCTATCAAGAATAATTTCACGATACGATTGGTTGGAATTCAATGATTCCGATTTCAAGACAGTCAGTTGGATATCGGAAAGAATGTCAACCAAGGGTGTAGGATCAGTGTCCATGCGAAGTCCTCACAAGTGAAGGGCGTCAATGCAATCCAGGGACTTCATTATGAACCGATCTCTACATAAGGTACGACTAGCTGGTAGGTGAAAGAGTTTTTCTCTGCGTGTAGAAGGCCCACCCTGGCTTGTTAAGGCGCGCTATTATTTTCCAAAAAAATTGGGAAAAACATTTGCCACTGGTTTCCACTCAGCCCAATCAGTCCGCCAAACGTATACATTTGCGTTAATTTTTGAGGACGACAATAAGGCGAGCAGCTCCGTGCCTTCCATTGCACTGCTCGGTTCACCACCGGGAGGTGCAATTCGCCATAACTGGCTAGGGTCTTCATTGAGTATTGATGGAATAGTACCCGCGCTCTGTTCTGCGGTCGCGGTAGGTTGAGGACGTAGGTGCCGTGAGCTTGATCCATCGTCACTAAATGGTGAATCGAACTCTACTTGACTAGTAGGTGGAGAAGATGGCGTTATGGCCGATGTCTGTTCTCTCGTCTGGTGATCGTGAGGGGCGACTCTAAACTTCTCACCACACTGCGGGCAGCGTACTCGTAAGCCAGCAAAACGATCTTTCAATTTCGTGCGGTGCCCATTTGGGCAAATGCAAATGATACCCATGAGAGTACACTGAAGAGTTGTTGTCTCGAAAAAATCTGGCAATCGAATTGAGAGCATTATTTCTGAAAAGCATCGATATACTAATGCATGAGCATATCGGCATAGAACAGAAATAATCAGTATAAACATCTTCTCCAGAAAGAAAATGAATGGCCCATTTTTCAAAAAGTACTGAGCCAGACCATTCATCGTCAGAAGAAAATGGTGGTGAGGATGTCCCAGTAGAAGTTGCCATAGTAGGTGACCTTACAGAGAACGCTACGGATCTTGTTGATAAATTGCTTGGAGTTGAGCCTGGTAGCCAGTGCACTATTTATTTCGATTCACCCGGCGGGAACCCGTACACTGCGAATTCTTTGGTCAGCATGATTCGCCTACGTAGTTTGCAGGCGACGGGAATTGTGACAGGAGAATGCTCTTCGGCAGCAGTTTGGCCGTTTGCGGCATGCACTCGCCGGCTCGTTACGGCGTCGAGCGTATTGCTTTTTCATCCCATGAAATGGCAAAGCGAGGAGCAGGTTGGTATTCGTGAGGCGGCCGAATGGTCGCGTCACTTTGCCAGCCTTGAACTTGAAATGGACAAGCTTTTGATCCATTTGTTTGGAGTCGCGGAGGGCTCTGATGCCGCTCGCTTGATTCAGCAATGGTGTGACCAGCATCGGTATGTTACGGGCAGTGAACTCGCTGAAGCTGGATTGGCCGAGTTGATTGACTTGAGCCCATTGGAATGGCTGTGTAGGTAGGGGCGAGAGGGCGGTGTCGGCTCTACTTTATATGAGGCGTTATCGATAGTCGGCATGGCACGTTGAACAGGATTGGTTTATTGCCTTTGCTGCAGTTCTGGCATTATCGTAATTTCCTTCGTTGATAGCAGTCCGCACTTCCAAGGCATGCTTCTTCATTTTCTCAGCATAGATTTTGTAGTCAGAGTCATCCCAGTCAACAAATTCTGGTTGCACGAGTAATTCTCCAAAGCACGCAACTATTTCGGCAGCATGAACCAACTGATCGGTCGAGTTAGAAAAAAATTCCTCTGAGGCAGTTCCTGAGGTTAGCCTTTCGTCAGCAAGTTTCAGGCGACGCATAAGTAATGATCTTTCGCATAGCTGGCTCCATTGGAACTGTTCGTCATCGTTCTTGAAGTTCCCAGCCTCACCACGGATCAAATTCTCAAGTTCTCCGACAGCGGCAGTTGCGGCGGCAAATGAAGATCCACCTTCCCGATCGCAGCGATATGCTGACCTTTCAAATCGTTCACGATAGCCTATTGCATTTTTCTTCCAACTTGAACGCACGTCCTCGGCTTTGTCGTATACAGAAATGATTCCAAAGTAGATAGCTAGTAATTGAAATTCATCAATTGCGTCACCGATATGGCTTTCAAAAAAAGTCTTGGTTGCAACGATCTTCTTTAATCGAGGCATTGCTGTTTTAATTTCATCATCAAGTGTCGAACCTGAAATGAGTTGCGACCAAGCCAACGCTGATTCGGGCTGAATTATTTCAGAAGCGTTTTTTGATTGGGGTGTCGCTTTGAAATCAGGCTTTGGCCCAACAAGGAGTTTAAAGGCATCTTTTGCAATAACTTCGCTTTCAGGAAGATTCTCAGGGCGTGGTGCAGATTGACGTTTGGCTGGACCTGCACGTGCATCTGCTGGCGGTGGGTAAAAGCTTACAAAGAGCGTTGCGAGTAGCCACAAGGTTTGTTTTTGGAACACCTGATGAGCCAGACCTGGAGTGTTGGGATATTCAAAGCAAAAACCCCTGCTAGGAAGGTACTATGAGTATCGTAGCCTATGCCTTGATTCAATGTTGGTTTGCGGCGTGCGGGCGGGCAGGGCAATTTGGTATGGTTGTGCTCCAACTTGTTCGAACGCCAGTTTTCACCTTGACCGCATCCTATCCCGGGCATCATGATCAGTGGGGTCGAGATTGCCCACCATCCGAAATGTAGTGCGACGTGCGCGCACGGAAACGGGATCAGGCAAAGAGTAGTTTCGACATACTTTGTCCCAGAAAGGCGTTTCAATGGTTTCTCCTAATCCGTCACCAATCGGCGGCGTGCGAGATGTGTGTAAGCAGCGATTGCGAAAAGCTGTTTCACTTTGGCTGATTTCGTTTATTGCCGGATGCTGCATGCTTGCTTTGACAAGTCAGTCAGGATGCTCCGCAGGAGGTGCAGAGCCTTCAGTAGTCGCGAATATCGAACCTGCAAAAGTTGCAGTTACGACATTTCTGGAGGCAATAAAACGTGGTGATGAACGATCTGCAATGGCTATGCTGACAGAGGTTGCACGGGCAAAAACACAGGAGTTAGGCCTTTCAGTTGCTCCTCCAGTGAAGGATACAGCTACCTACCGAGTGGGCGATTGTGAAACCGTTGGAGGAACTGATGATATTGTCCACGTGGCAACGACATGGACAGATACAGATGCAGAAGGTTTTACAACCACGGATAATGTAATCTGGGTGTGCCGGCTTGATCCTGAGGGCTGGCGGGTTGTTGGTATGGCCATGAGGATTTTCCCAGACATGCCACCTCTGCTGCTCGATTTCGAAGACCCTGAAGATATGCTCGCAAAACAGCGGCTGGTAGCCGAGGAGATTACGCGAAGGGCCAAACTGGCGATGCAGGAGCAGGCACCAGCAACTCGCACGGCGTCTGGTGATTCCGGGACAGTTGTCGAGTAGCACGGAAGACGTCGACAGGACCTTTCCCGAGTCCATCCGTGTCCCGATGCGTGTCTTTCGAACTGGCTGCTGAAGACGCCCGGCCCCTCTCTGTAAGGGGTTTGGGATTGCGGGGTGGTGACAGCTTTACTTTTCACCGCAAATTTGACTGTTTTGTTACGTCGATGCGGTGCTTTGGCATTGCCAAGAAGGCATACCAGCCTTCCACCTCACAGCTCAAAAACCCCCCAAACCCCCTATGTTGCTTGACAGTCTTATTTTGACTGCTAGCCTTTTTGTCAAACTTGATTGATGGAAGTATCGGCCGACCTGCAACACCTGCAGGGGGGTGCCGCGGGTTGTTCCGACGAGCTTCCAATAATGAGTTTTGTTTTTGGTTGCTCTGCTCCGGTCGCCGTCCCGGGTCGGATTTGTGTGTTGACGGCAAAATAAGGTGCAATCCCGCACCAATTAACTTGTTTCGGAGAAAGAAATGAAGCGTTTTCTGGGAATTTCATTTGCGGCGTTCATCGCATTGATCGCCTTTGCTCTGATCAGCGTCGACACCAGTGCCGTTGCCGGTTTCCGTCATGGTTGCCACGGTCGTCGTTGTCATGGTCGTAGTCATGGTCTTCTTCATCGTCGTCGTAATCGTTGCCACGGTCAGCAAGCTGCCTCTTGTGATTCATGTGAATCATACGAATGTTCAGATTGCACAAGCGGATGTGCAGACGGTAACTGTGGTGGTGGTTCTGTTATCGTTGAAGAAGCTGCTCCAACAGAAGCAGCTCCTAAGAAGGCCAAGAAGAATAAGAAAAAGGAAGCCCCTGCAGCTCCAGCTAAAACCTAATATTGGTTTTATAAAACATGTATGAATCTGCCCTGAGATTCATCGCTGAATTGCCGGATCCTGCGTTATGCAGGATCCGGTTTTTTATTGCATTGATTGCAGACCGACACGTGGTGTCTATTGAGATTTTTTCGCCGCGTCGTCGGACGCCTCATTATTACCAGCATCCAAAAGTTTTTTTAGAAAACGTCGTGCTGGTCGATCTTGGTCAGGAGTGTCTGTAGCCTCTTTGCTCTTCATCTGCTCGCGTTCTGCCCGCCTCTTTGCAACCTCGTCGAGAAGTCCTCCCACGGCGTCGATAACCGCATCGGTGGTCGGGTCATCAGAAATGTCGGTAGGCAGCAGGCCTTTAAGTTGATCCAGTTTCTTCGCGTTCCCTACTTTTTCTTCTGGAGCCTGCTGGCTCCTGGGGTTTTTCATGCCTGGATTGCTGGCTGATGATGACGGTCGCTGTTCTGGAGCACCACTGCTTTTTTCAGAGCTTTCGTCTGGTGGTGTCTGGTTTTTTTTATTCCGTAATTCTCGAATAAAATCTGCCGCGACATCTGCCGCGGTCTGTTTCAATGAGGCGTCCAATTGAAGCTTGGGATCATCAAGAGTTCCTTCGACGGAGGCCTTGATCGTTTTTCCAGCGAGGGCAGCAAACAGTGGTCTTTCTGTCGGCAAAGAGTCGGGTATTGGTAGGGAGAGTGTAAGATTGATTGAACGGTCGTCGATACCAACGGATCCTTCGGATGTAATATCGAGTCGATCACCGGATGTTTTGAGGGGTAGTCCAAACGCCAAGCCTTCATGGAGGATATGGCGATCTGACTTTCGGAAGTGTACTTTTGATGACTCTGCTATCCGTACGGTGGGTGGTACAGGGAGTTGTCCTGGCAACGCCGCAATAATTTTTGCCACCATGGGCCCGGGGCCAATGTCGACCGCATGCAGTGTAAGATTCCCGTCGATAGCAGCCATTTTTTCTTCTCCGACAATCCACCGAGCTTCGTCAATAACGAGGGAAAACTCACCACTAGCACGAGTGGTATTTGCAAGAATCGGTGCAGCGTAGGCTAGCGCCCCTGCAGCGACCGAAGGATTGAGTTGAGCATGATTAAGGAGTGTAACAGGAGTTAAGGCCCACTCCTTCGTGCCATCAGTGTACTGGTTCAGAACCGCTTCAACCTCAAGCGATTCACTTTCCCACGGCGTGCTTGTCCATGGGCCATCGATTCGTACACGTGCATCTTTGACAGCAATACGAACACGCTCGTTTGTCGGGCCAGTAGGCTGCTGCAGGGGTGGTGTGGAGTTCTCTGATTGGTTGCGCAGTTGGCTTGTTTTGGGATCTGTGCCAATAGTTGCTTGAAAATTTGAAACATGGTCTTCGTCATAAGCAAGATGGAGCTCGGTGTCCTTGACCGTTATCAGTCCAAGTCGACCACCGTTTCTAATGATTTCCAGCAATCCTTGTGTGCCCTCGATGCTACCAATCCGTATCGGTGTCGGTTCGCTACGAGCAGAACGAAATTCAATGTCTCGTATTCTCAGCGGCGTGTACCAGCCGATTGATGCTGCGCCGACAAAAACATCGCCTCGTAAATTCGGTACTGATCGGACGATGAGTTGACGGACGCCACTTGCGGAGACGAGCCACTGAGGTAGCAATGCCACGACTGCACACGCAATGAGGATGCCTGCAGATAACACTATTCCCAGAACGCGGAAGTGCGGCTTCTTGGGTTGCTGGGATAGATCGGTCACGATCGATTCGCTCTGGTGTTCTTCTGCCTTCAGATTTTCATCTCGTGGCAGGGAAGTGTTTCTGTTCCCTACGTGGTCTGGTTTATCTGCCATCACTGATTCCTGTTTGAATTACAAATAAATGAGAACTGTTGAAGCAGTCTTGTAGAAAGAAGCAAGCCTGTTATCGATTTCATATTGTACCTATGAAATTACTCCTTGGTTTGATGTAAGGTACAGGCTGGAATTTTATTATGGGATTTTTGCGGGCGTAGCTCAGTTGGTAGAGCACTAGCTTCCCAAGCTAGTTGTCGCCGGTTCGAACCCGGTCGCCCGCTCTTTCCTTTTCAAAAATTGTTGTTGCAACTAGAGACTGCATTTGTTTTGTGACAATTCCAATAAGTCTTCTCTCATTTAATGAGTG
>CAXEMW010000074.1:0-13903 GCA_963997395.1 uncultured Planctomycetaceae bacterium | reverse complement strand
TCTCGAGAATGCAAAGAACATATGGAATGTTTGCGTGATTGAATCTGAAGATACAAAGCAGATTGATGGCGTGCTTGTGTCTGTGAGGCATCCTGGAAGTACGATGCTCGGACCTGGCTTCATGCGATCAGAAGAAGATGCCTTGGCTCTGATTCGATATCAGCTTGATCAATACTACCGAGGCGGTCAGCCTGTATGGCTTGTGCCGTCATCGTGCCATTCCCTTGTGTCCGAACTCTATGGGTGGGGTGCAAAAAACTGTGAATTACATTTTGGACAAACCAGAGGGAAATGGCAGGAGCCTCGTGGTGTCACCATGCCAACATTTATGCCTGAGACAGGATGATTTTCTTTTGCAGGGTACATCCAGCAAATAACGATGGTGCCTTCAATCGACGAGAAAAAGGCAGGAGAGGTTCTTGAAAATACACAACGTGCACGAAACGGGCGGCACACACTCTACGTGGCGTGATTTTTGTTGGGCTGTTTTCTTGGCTGGCGTTATCTTTTTTGTGAGCGGTCTTGCATACGGTGTCCTGTCAGGTGTGGCGATACCTTTACAAGACCCAACACCTACACAACGAGCTCTTGAGAAATTTCATGTGCAGATTTCACAGTGGCTGATGGTAGTTGGTGGATGTTTACTTGCTGGTGTGTTTTGTCTGGCTCTTGGCAAAGAAATTATTCGTCAATTATTCAGAAGCTAACTATCTTTTTATTATTATCTTCATTGTGGCAATTCTCTTCGTCAGACCACGCAGTCTTCTGTTGAAAAAATTGGATTCCAATTATGGCTGAGATTGTTGAGGCCTTCAAAAACATTGTCGGCGAAGCGAATGTCCTCACCAAGGAGATGGATACCGCATACTACCGTTCTGGGTTTCGCTGTGGATTTGGTGGCGCCAAGGCTGTGGTGTTTCCATCAACCCTTGTCGAGCAGTGGAAGGTTCTTCAAGTCGCTGTCGACGCCGGCTGTGCCATCATCATGCAAGCTGCGAAGACTGGTCTGACTGGCGGTTCATCTCCAAGTGGCTTTGACTACGACCGAGACGTGGTGATTATTAACGTTAGCCGGTTGCGCGGTCTCCACTTACTTAGAGAAGGGGCACAGGCTCTTGCTTTTCCAGGTACGACTCTCTTTGAGTTAACCCAGGAACTCAAGAAGATTGATCGTGTTCCTCATTCGGTACTTGGGTCGACAACTATTGGTGCAACTGTCATCGGTGGTGTGGCGAACAATGCGGGTGGCGCACTCTGCAAGCGAGGTTCGTCCTATACCGAGTATGCGCTGTACGCGCGGGTGAACGAGCAGGGCATGCTTGAATTAATTGATCACCTCGGCATTCAGAACCTTGGCGAGACTCCTGAAGAGATTCTTACCCGACTCGAAGCTGGCGAGTTCACAGATGCAGATCTAATCGATGATGGACGAGTTGCATCTGATAACGACTACGTCAATCGCATCCGCACTCTCGATGCGGATGTTCCGAACCGTTATAACGCTGACCCAAAACGACTCTACGAAGCCAGTGGCAGCGCAGGTAAGGTCGCGTGCTTCGCTGTGCGGGCCGATACGTTTCAGGCACCCAAGAAAAAACAGGTGTTCATTCTTGGCACCAACGATCCCGATCACTTCGTCACGATGCGTCGCGACATTCTCGCCACCTTCGAGCATCTCCCGGAGATGGTCGAGTATATGAATCGGGCAACATTCACTGCAGCAGAGAAGTACGCAAAGGACGTGGCGCTGGCGATTAAGTATCTTGGAACCGAGCGACTGCCAAAGGCTTATGCACTAAAGGCGAAGGCAGAATATCTACTCAACAAGATTCCTTTGCTGCCGAAGTACATTCCCGACATCTTTCTGTATTACGCCAGTAAACTGTTTCCACAGCACCTGCCCAAACGGCTACTGGAGTATCGGGACACCTATGAGCACCTTCTGATTCTTGTAACGGCGGACGAAGCGATCGACGAGGCGAGGCAATACCTTGAAAACGATTGGGGTCGAACGGACGGGGTCGGGTTTTTCGAGTGTTCAGAACGCGAACAAGAGGCGGCACTTCTTCATCGCTTCAGCGCTGCGGGGGCTGGGCTCCGCTATCAGAACCTTTACCAACGAACCACTGAAGAGGTTCTGTCGCTCGACATCGCACTGCTCAGCAACGACCCGGACTGGATCGAAGATCTCCCCGATGAACTCACCAAGGACTTGGTGTTGGATTTATCCTACGGACACTATCTGTGCCATGTGTTTCACAATATTTACGTGTACCGCAGGGGCACTGATATGGAACGGGTCAAGACGCTTATGCTGGAGCGGCTAAAGGCTCGAGGAGCCAAATTTCCGGCAGAGCACAACGTCGGCCATCTGTATGAATCCGAGCCGGTTGTTGAGCAGTTCCATCGCAAACTCGACCCGACCAACACCTTCAATCCAGGTATCGGAAAGACGAGCAAAAAACGGCTCTGATTCACCTTGGGGGCCGGTCGACATGCACCCCGGGCTAGACCGCATTCTTTACTTCCCACTGAAGCAATGTGCAGCATGGAACGGGGATGGATCTAGTCACGCAGCAAAACACCAGATCTTGAGACTGTCTAGCCTCTAAACCATCCTGGAAGCACTCATTTTTGCCTTAAAAATAGGGCCTGAGAAAACTTACAAAGTCCTTATATTTGTCTCACAATTGCCTAACAAAAGATGTCGACACTCTTTGCAGTTAACGGAGGCGAAAATGTTTTTCGCTGATGTGCATACCTATCTATTACTAAGGAGTTAGACGTGCTACACACTGCTCATTCTTCTCAGCCAACTGGAAGTCGAAATCGCGGCTTTACGCTGATTGAGCTTCTTGTTGTTATTGCCATTATTGGTGTTCTTGTCGGTCTTCTTTTACCAGCCGTTCAGCAAGCTCGTGAAGCTGCTCGTCGGTCTTCGTGTTCAAACAATATGAGGCAGCATGGCCTCGCGATGCATAACTTTGAAAATGCACGTACATATTTTCCAGCAGCGTGTTACACCGTTGATTCGGATCCATCTCAGGGTGGAACTCCAACAAAGGGAAATCCAGCGGGTAAAGAGACCTCATGGACTGCATTTGTCCTTGCAAATTTAGAGCAAGGTAATGTTCCTTATGACTTTACGAAGCACTGGTGGGAAAACACAGCAGCTGCAGCAATTCAGCCAAGTGTTTTCAAATGTCCTTCAGCTCTCCCACCTACAGGTGGATATGCAGCTATTGATGGACCAACCAGAGATAATGATTCATCAGCTCCTTCCCTTGATCCTGATAGCTTTGGTCAGCGTGACTACGAGGCTTTAACTGGTGTCAAGGAATACATTGTTCCCGACGCTAGGAATCCTTGGATTGATGATGGTGATGAATGCCGTGGTGCTCTTATTAAAGATGCAGAAACAAAAGTAGCTCAAATTGTTGATGGGCTGAGCAACACGCTGATGTTTGTTGAAAAGGCGAGCGCTCCCGATGTCTATGAAGGTCGGGGTAACTTGTCACCAACGGGTGATACCAATCAGACGATTGCGGCACTCGATTCACTTGGGCCAGCGAAGTTGCATGGTATTAACCCAACGTGTGATCCTAAAT
This sequence comes from uncultured Planctomycetaceae bacterium, assembly GCA_963997395.1. GTDB lineage: Bacteria > Planctomycetota > Planctomycetia > Pirellulales > UBA1268 > UBA1268. The sequence goes on along the minus strand of CAXEMW010000074.1, from coordinate 10,295 downwards.
GTAAGCGAAAAAGAGACGATGGCAATGTTGCTTTCAATGCAACAAATGATGGGGAAGCCTATGGCTTTCACCCAGGCGTACTTGTCGTAAGTAGCATGGACGGTGCAGTTCACACGTTGTCGGAGTCAATCGATGTAGTACTCTTTGGTTCGATGATTACGCGTGGTGGTGGTGCCTATACCGCTTCCAATGGTGTAAGAGAACAAAACATCGAGTGGTAGTTTTCCAAAGAGAAAACAGGTTGGTTTATGGCACATAGTCATCAATCACAAGTGCTCTCAAAGGCTGCGGCCGCGCTACATTTCTGTGGCGTGGTCGTAGTTTTTTTTATTTCCTCGACGGGAAACGGGGAGGCAGAAGAGCCACTACTTGAGAGTGGTAAATCGTTGCAGTGTCAGGTTGTTGCAAGCGGCGTATTTCCCGAGATTATCCTTGCGCAAGAAGATCCATCTGTGTCACACGATGTCCCTGTAGTGCTCGGTGGGATAAGTGACGTTACTGTTGAGAAAGCGATTGATGATAGCGGCCAGTTTGTCATCCGACTGCTAACCGACAGAGGTCCCTCACGCAAGATTGAGACAGCAGATGGGAAACAAAGAGTATTTCTCAATCCCTCTTTTGTTCCAACAGTACTCGTCTTTGAGATTTCAGGGTGTTCACTTGACGAGAGCCGTGGTGAATCAAAGAAACTCAAAATAAACCTCCAGTCTCATTTTTCACTTCAAACCCCTCGAGGAAAAGTGATTACTGGGCGTTCAAACGGTCTTGAGGGTGACGATAGCATTGCAAATCCGTCTGGTGAAGAATTGCTTGCTCCCGATGTCAACGGGATTGATCCTGAAGGATGTGCTCTTCTCGCTGATGGAACCTTCTGGCTATGCGAAGAATATCGGCCATCAGTTTTATGTTGTGAAGCCGACGGCACGGTTATCAAGCGATTTATTCCAAAAGGTGTAAAACTTCCGTCGAGTGATATCCAAATTGTCGAAAATCTTCCGGCTCATTACGCAAAGCGCCGAGCCAATAGAGGTTTTGAATCATTGGCACTGAGTCCCGATGAATCCACAATCTGGGCTTTGATGCAGAGCCCATTTGACAATGAAGCAGCTGAGCGTTCGGGAAATGTGCGGCTCCTCGGATGCAATACGGAAAATGGTCAACCAACAAGTGAATACGTCTATCGTCTCGGTGACCCTGCTGCCGCTGATTTTCTAACCGGAGGCGTCGTTCCTAATGATGGGAAACTTTGTGCAATGGCGGCCATAGGCCCGAAGAAGCTTCTCATTCTCGAGCAATCAGATGATGGTGATGCGAAAATGTATCGCTGTGAATTAGATAAAGCGACCAACGTCCTCGGCGATGATAAAGACCTAGATGGTGTCCGAAATCTGTCACGGGTTGGCGTGACCCCAGTCAAGAAAACACTTGTAGCTGACCTTGCGAATCTTCTTCCTTTGTTTGCGTCTGATATTACAGCCGGTCAATGGCAACCAGAACCTGAAGGAAAAGTAGCAGGCTTGAAACTCGAAGGCCTTGCTGTTCTCGACAGCAACCATATTATCGTTGCCAATGACAATGATTTTAATGTTGATAGTGCGTTTGAAGAGAATGAACCAGAACGACAGTCATGTATATGGGTAGTATCACTTCCACAACCTCTATAAGGCCTATTAAGCCTGAAAGATATCCAAAAGGGGAAATTATGAAAGTCAATTTTAATGCTTTTCTGACAGCTATGCTGGTCTCTGTTGTGTGCTGCATTCTTTCAGGATGTGGAACTTCTAGTCTTGGTGACTTACCGAAGGTTTCTCAGATGCAGGGCAAAGTACTTCTTCCGACAGGAAAACCTTTAACGGCTGGAAAACTCGTGCTCCGCCCAAAGGTTCGTGGATCCCAGGGTGCTTCGGCAATGTCGACTGATATTAATAAGGACGGCACCTTTACGATTCAGTCACAAGGTGATGAAGGTGGCAATCTAGTAGCAACTGAGTACAAAGTTTTTATTAGCCTCAATGGTGATCCAAAAAATCGAGGTTTAAAAAGAGTCGTACCGCAAAAGTATCAAGATGTCAGTGAAGAAGATTTTGAAACTGACCTTTTTGTGAATCTGGCCGAACAGGCTGATGGCATCGTATTGAAAATGACAAAGGGTTAATCGGTTTCTCTGAGCTGCCAAAATAGGTAGTTGTATTTGAAAGGTGCGAGTGATTCAGTGTTACATCGGTTGTTGTTCTTGTCTTTGTTTGTAGTGCTAAATGGAATTCTCCCTTACGTGGCAACTGCTGAACTTACATTGCGGCCAATAGGGACGTTCCATACGGGTTTGTACGACAAGTCAGCAGCTGAAATTCCGACGTATTGCCAGAAGACAAAGCAGGTCTTTGTTGTTAATGCTGAATCAGGTCGAGTCGATGTGCTTGGGCTTGGTGCTAACGGCAGTTTGACGAAGGTCGGCTCAATCGATGCAGCAGATGATCTGGGAAACGGGATGTCGGCGGTTAACAGTGTGAGTGTTTTTGATGGAACGCTTGCGGTAGCTGTTGAGGCAGACGTGATCACAGAAAATGGTCGGGTGGCTTTTTACGACACCGGATCGCTGCAGTTGAAAGGCACGGTCGAAGCTGGGGCGTTGCCTGATATGGTGACGTTTACGCCCGATGGTCAGTGGGTTCTTGTAGCGAATGAGGGTGAGCCAAATGAGGAGTACAGCATCGACCCCGAAGGTACGGTTACGGTTGTCGATGTCCGTAATGGTTTTGACCAGCTAAAGACACGGACGGTGACATTTCGGGATTGGAATGCTGACGGAAAACACGCGCAGGAACTTCCAGAACTAAAAAAACGTGGGCTCCGTGTTTTTGGGCAGGTGTCTCAATCAGGTGATCTCAAAAAGAAAATACCAGCCACGTTTGCACAGGACGCAGAGCCTGAGTGGATAGCTGTCGATCATGAAAGTCATTTTGCATATGTCTGCCTGCAGGAAGTGAATGCAGTTGCAGAAATTGATATAGCCGACGCAACCGTCCGTCGCATCATACCTCTGGGTTATAAAAACTTTGGTGAAGCTGGCAGTGGAATTGATGCAAGTGATGAAGATAACCGTGTCGACATACGGCCTCGCTCAGGACTCTTTGGAATCTTGCAGCCTGATACAGTTCGAATCTATCAGCGAAACGGCCGGCGTCTGTTGGTAACAGCGAATGAAGGCGATTCCCGCGTTCGGCCAACATCAGATGATGCAGTCTCAGGATTTGAAGAAGGTGCTGTCTTTGAAGATGAGGCAAGCCTTGATGATTGGCCTACCAGTGGGACTTTGTTTGAAAAACAGACTTCTGATACAGAACTCGGAAGGCTCAAACTTGTACGAGACCTGGTTGACGACCATCTCGATGAGAAGGGTCGGCCAACTCAGCTTTTTGCATTCGGAAGTCGATCATTCTCAATACTCGATCTCACAACAGGTGACCTTGTCTTTGATAGCGGTGATGATTTTGAACAGATAACAGCAAAGCGATACCCAGAATTTTTTAATGTGAGTAACGACTCTTTAAAAAAAGAGAAGCGGAGCCGAAGTAAAGGACCTGAGCCGGAAGGACTCGTTCTGGGCACGGTCGGACAGAAGACGTATGCATTTGTTGGTCTTGAGCGAATTGGTGGCATCATGGTGTATGACATTACGCAGCCAGAGTCCTCCAAACATGTTGGCTATTTCAATAATCGGCAGTTTGATGTGCCTGCTACCCTCGGTGATGGAACAGCAAATCCAGAAGCTGGCGACAGCGGGATCGAAGGATTAATTTTTGTGCCCGCAGAAAAATCACCGACGTCAACAAATCTTGTTGTTGTTGGCAACGAGACGAGCGGAACAACAACGGTCTGGGAAGTTCTCACGAGTCAGTGAGCATGATGCGTCACATGGAGATACGTTTTCTACAGATGTGTAGGAAATGGTCTCACAAAACGTGCAGAAATCAGGTATTCGGAGCACGTCGTGGCACGAAATGCTGTTTTGCAAAAGAAATGACGATATAGTTACGTAGGTATCCGCCGATCGACCATTGCAGGTCCGCACCAGAACATTGTGTAGTTATCTGGTGGCGAAGCGGTTGTTTCCATGGAGTGATCCTGTGGTTCACAGCTTTGCAGGCTGGTGGTCGGTAGTCGCCAGTCGTTCCATCTTTGTTCGGTTTATACTTTCGTTGATTGCGTGGTCTTCGCTCTCGGCAGCACCAGCGATTTCGGCAGATTCGCTTTCATATACCCGTGACATTAAAGGTCTTCTTTCGAATCGCTGTATCCGATGCCATGGTCCAGATGCCGAGGCTCGTCACGGTGGTGGTGAAGACGGGTTGCGGCTCGATGCTTTTGATGGTGCAACTGAAGATCTTGGTGGGTATGCAGCGATTGTGCCTGGAGATGCTGACCAGAGTGAACTAATCATTCGTGTTACAGCAAAAGATACTGATCTTGTTATGCCACCACCTGAGGCAGGTGAGCCTCTATCCGATAAAGAAGTGTTATTACTTCAACGATGGATCAATGATGGTGCAGAGTACGAACCACATTGGTCATATACTCGCATCAGTCGTCCAGCGATTCCAACGGTCTCTGATTCGTCATGGCCGAGGAATCAAATCGATCGGTTTATCCTTGCAAAGCTGGAAGCAGAAGGTCTTGAACCAAGCCGAGAAGCTGATCGCATGACGCTGTCTCGTCGACTTGCTCTCGATCTAACAGGTCTTCCAGTGACTCCGGAGCAGGTCGATCAATTTGTTGCAGATGTATCCACAGATGCATTTGAAAAGTTTGTTGATACGTTGCTGTCTCATCCGGGCTATGGTGAGCATATGGCGCGAGGTTGGCTTGATCTTGCAAGGTATGCAGACAGCGCTGGATATGCAGACGATCCACCACGAACGATATGGCCCTACCGAGATTGGGTTATTCGTGCTTTTGACAATAACATGCCATTTGACGAGTTTACGATTGCCCAACTCGCAGGTGACCTTCTGCCACATACAACGCCTGATAAGAAGATAGCCACCGCCTTTCACCGAAATACGTTGACAAATAATGAGGGTGGAACGATTGATGAAGAATTTCGCTCAGTGGCAGTGGTTGATCGGGTAAATACGACACTGAGTACGTGGATGGGTACGACAATCGCGTGTGCACAATGTCATGACCACAAATATGATCCTCTTTCGCAGCACGAGTTCTTTGGTCTCTATGCAATCTTTAACAACACTGCTGATGCGGATCGAAAAGACGAATCACCGCTTGTTTCGATACCATGGGAGCCATTAGATGCCAAACGGAGGCCATTGGAAAAAGAGTTAGCCGCCATACTCAAGGCGGTACCTGAGATGAAGAAGAGTACTCCGAAGAAGCAAGTGCAACCACACGGAGAGCCACCCGAGTTCCGGCCACTTCGCAAGCATGTAGACACGCTACGAAGAAGAATTGCCGCAGTGAAAGCAGTGACGGTGCCTGTGATGGAAGAGCTTCAGGATGATAAGCGGCGGGTAACAAAATTACAGTATCGAGGGAACTGGCAAGACCTTGGTCCAGTCATCGAGGAGCATGTCCCAGCTGTGTTCCCGCAACCGGAGCGTACTGATGGCGAAAGCGTGAGTCGCCTCAATCTGGCTGAATGGCTTGTCGATCGAGACAATCCACTCACAGCTCGGGTGCTTGTGAATCGCTTATGGGAGCAGATTTTCGGTATCGGTATTGTCTCAACAAGTGAAGAGTTTGGGAGTCAGGGTGAATTACCAAGTCATCCAGAACTGCTTGACTGGCTAGCGTGCGAATTTATTGATAGTGGTTGGGATATTCAAGCAATACAACGATTAATTATTACAAGTGCTACATACAGGCAGTCATCCAAGCCAACTCCGAAGCTGTTAGAGCATGACCCAGAAAATCGACTGCTTGCGTGTGGTCCTCGAGTCAGACTGTCAGCTGAAGTGATACGTGATCAGGCTCTTGCAGCTGCGGGGCTTCTCTCTTCAAAAAAGGGTGGGCCGAGTGTTCATCCGCCACAGCCGGACCTTGGTTTAAAGGCAGCGTTTGGAGCGGGTATCGATTGGAAGACAAGCACTGGTGAAGATCGGTATCGACGAGCAATTTATACAACGTGGCGGCGGAGTAACCCGTATCCGTCAATGGCTACCTTTGATGCACCAAATCGTGAAGTCTGCACGATCCGTCGACCCCGGACGAATACACCACTACAAGCACTTGTCACGTTGAATGATCCTGTTTTTGTCGAAGCTGCGCAGGCGCTGGCACGGCGTATCGTGTGTGAGAGTGGTCCAGATTCTGCTGAGCAGGTAACCCGAGGCTTTCGCCTTGTGCTGACACGAGAGCCACTTCCAAATGAAGTCAATCGTTTAGTCAGACTCTACGAAGAGACACGAAGCCATTTTCTTAATGATTCGAGTGCGGCATTGGCGATGGCGACGAAACCAAGAGGTCCATTACCAGATAAAATACTGAAACAATTTAATGGAGAAGCAAATGAAGCTCATGCTTCTCTCGCTGCCTGGACGGTTGTAGGGAATGTTATCTTGAACCTTGACGAGACATTTATGTGTCCTTAGGAAGACAGAAATGGATCCATTCGCTGAATACAAACTATTGCGTACCCGTCGTCATCTGCTTGGCGGTATGGCTGGTGGTATCGGCGCAGCAGCACTTACCGATCTGCTAGGCAGCGGTGCCACTGCAGCGTCACCAATACCCTCACCTTCTGATCCACTTGCCGTTCGTCCGCCTCACTTTGCACCCCGTGCAAAACGAATGATTGTGATTCATCTTACGGGCTCTCCGCCACATCTTGATATGTATGACCACAAGCCGGAATTGGTCCAAAGAGATGGTGAAGAGTGTCCAGCCGACACCATTGCGGGTAAGAAGTTTGCCTTTACAAGTGGGACACCAAAATTGCTCGGGACACGCAGGAAGTGGAAACGCTGTGGTGAGAGTGGCATGGAACTCTCAGATGCGATTCCAAATCTCCACCGTGTAGCAGACAAACTATGCCTGGTGAAAAGCATGCATACAGATCAGTTCAACCATGCACCTGCGGAATTAATGGTCTACACAGGAAGTCCACGCGCTGGCCGCCCGAGCCTTGGGAGTTGGGTAACGTATGGCCTCGGTACAGAAAATGCGAATTTGCCAGGCTTTGTTGTCTTGATTTCATCAGGTGTTCAGCCCAATGGTGGGACAAGTAGCTTTGGTTCAGGTTTCTTGCCGAGTGTGTATCAAGGGGTTCAGTGCCGCTCAAAAGGTGACCCAGTTCTTTATGTGTCAAACCCGGATGGTATGGATCGACAGCTGCGTCGAAAAAGCCTTGATGCTTTGAATGAGTTAAATCAGATGCAAGCGGAAGAACTCGGTAATCCTGAAACTGTAACTCGAATCGCTCAGTATGAGTTGGCCTATCGGATGCAATCAAGTGTGCCAGCTGTCATGAATATTTCTCAGGAACCCAAGCACATTATCGATGCGTATGGTGCGAAGCCCGGTGAATCGAGCCTCGCAAATAATTGTCTCCTTGCGCGGCGGCTAGTTGAGGAGGGTGTGCGATTTGTCCATTTGTTTGATTGGGGATGGGACTTTCACGGAACAAAGCCGGAGCAAGATATTCGAGATGGATTAACAAAAAAAGGTGCAACCTTCGATAAGCCAGCGGCGGCTCTTATAGAAGATTTAGAGCAAAGAGGTTTGTTGGACGACACACTTGTTCTCTGCACTGGTGAATTTGGCCGAACACCATTTCGTGAAGGGCGAACATCAAAAGGTGGAGTCCTTGGTCGTGACCACTATCCAGATTGTTATTCGATCTGGATGGCGGGTGGTGGTGTCAAAGGAGGACTAACCTATGGAGCGAGTGATGATCTTGGCTTTCGGGTAGCCGAGAAACCAGTCCACATTCATGATCTGCAAGCGACTCTTCTCCATCAGCTTGGCTTTGACCATACCAAATTGACACATCGTTTTCAGGGCCGTGATTTCCGGCTCACAGATGTGCATGGCGAAGTTGTTCACGATCTGCTGTCATGAAAAAGCAGGTCGGTCGCATTAACTTTCTAAAACATGACTGTCATATTCAGGAGTCATGAATACGATACAGTGTTCGGAAAAATGTCAGCACGGACTGTAAAAGACAACGAACGATATAAATCCGACCGAGCTACTCTCATGTGAACAGGTCTTCGATTGTGGATGATGAAAAGAAGACAATTATGATTAATATGTTTTGTTAGAACATAGAGAAAATAGGAGTGTGGATGTCTGCAGTGACAATTGTCTGGTTTCGCCACGATCTTCGCTTGGATGATAATCCAGCATTCTTGGAGGCGACCCGTCGTGGCAGTGTTCTCCCAGTTTTCATCTGGGCACCTGAGGAAGAGGCTCCATGGGAACCAGGGTCAGCCTCTCGTTGGTGGCTGCATCAATCACTGGAAAGTCTTTCTGAGAAACTGCAAAAAGTTGGTTGCCCGCTGGTGATTCGTCGCGGTCCGACACTCAAGGCACTTCAGCAGATTGCACGAGAGGTTCATGCAACGGATGTTGTCTGGAATCGACGATACGAGCCAGCTGTAGTGAAACGCGATACGATAATTAAGAAGACGCTTTCGCAAGACGGGTTACATGCCGAAAGCTTTGGCGGCAGTCTCCTGTACGAACCATCACATATCGCGACGAAGCAAGGGAATCCATATCAGGTTTTTACACCGTTTTGGCGAGCGCTCCTTGCACGAGATGAACCAGCTGAGCCGACCGCCGCACCGAGAAAAGTAAAACCGGTACGTACGACAGTGAAATCACTTTCTCTGAAGTCGTTGAAACTCCTTCCTCGGCCGGACTGGTCGGGTGTGATGACGAAGACATGGAACCCTGGTGAGGCAGGTGCAAAAAAATTACTCAAGTCATTTCTCGCACGAGGAATTGATTCGTACGACGATGGGCGAGATCGGCCTGACCAGCAGGGTACCAGTAGTCTTTCACCACATCTCCATTTTGGAGAAATTTCACCTCGACGTGTCTGGCATGCGGTCCGAGAGGTAGTTGGTGGAAAGCCGGCGAAGAATATCGTGGGGAGTCCGGAAGTGTATCTCCGAGAACTCGGTTGGCGGGAATTTGCAAATCATCTTCTGTTTCATTTTCCACATACGCCAGACGAACCTTTGCGGAAGGATTACAAGCGATTTCCTTGGGTGGATGATCCGGTTGGCCTTCGGGCGTGGCAGAATGGACGCACTGGCTTTCCGATTGTTGATGCTGGGATGCAACAATTGTGGGCAACTGGATGGATGCACAATCGCGTAAGAATGATTGTGGCCAGTTTTCTCGTCAAAGATTTACGCATTACGTGGCTGGAAGGTGCTCGTTGGTTTTGGGACACACTTGTCGATGCTGATCTTGCAGCCAATACGCTTGGCTGGCAATGGGCTGCAGGATGTGGGGCTGATGCCGCCCCGTATTTTCGAATCTTCAATCCGACGAGCCAGCAGCAGAAGTTTGACCCAAATGAAAAATATATTGATCGTTGGGTTGTTCGTGATGATACGTACCCAGAGCCAATTGTTGATCATGCAGAGGCACGCAAACACGCACTTAGTGCCTTAAAAAAGGTCACTGGAAAGTAAGCCACAACCACTTCTTGAGTGCTGCAAAAAATAATCCTCGTAGCCCCTGAAATCACACACGTCCTATTGGATGAATAATGTGTGTTTTGTGAACAAAATACTTGCCTGTGCATTATTCCTAGGGTAGGAAAGTATGTGAATGAAGATTCATTAAAGTGCATTGTGTATTGATGAGTCTGGTGGGAACTTTTTCGAACGAAGGTAATACCGACATGGCGGGTGGAAAAGAAACACGAGTAAGCTTTGAAATCCTTGAAGCGAAACGACCGCTTGCTGGCGATGTGACGATGTCACGAGGAGATATTGTCGCTCCAGAGGTCGTGCTTATTAACAATGCTGTCGTTGGCCCATCACCAATAGTTTTTGAAAAAGCAGACTTTTTCAATAATGATATTCCGACCTTTGTAGTTAAACATGTTGCCAATGGCGTTGTTGAGAAGTTAGACACGTCGACACAGACGTGGAAAAATATTTCTGCGGTTCCAACATCATCAAATCCTCGTGAGTTGCTCAATCTTTTATCACGAAGGATATTTCAAGAAGGTGAACAACTGAGATGGATTCCCGGAAGTAACAGCGATATGCGAGAGGCATTCACAGTCACTGGATGGGACAACGGGAATTCAGTCGTCA
>CAXEMW010000073.1:0-13998 GCA_963997395.1 uncultured Planctomycetaceae bacterium | reverse complement strand
CCAGTTCACTCACAAGAAAAGCCGGCAGGAGAACCTCGGTAGGTATTTCGTCATAACTATCCACCTGCTTCATACCACCCGGGTGTCGCTGAAGAAATAACGCAACGGTGTCACGATTATCCGCTTCTTCTATCTGATATGCCATCCAGCGACGAACTGGGAGACTTCCACGTTCTAATGCTTCTTGAAGGGTTATCTCTCCTGCCTGATAGGGCTCAACTCCCGCTTGATAGGCAGATGTCCAAATTGGCCACATCACAAGTGCTGACAAAAACAATGCCAGCGATGTAATAATTTGAGTTGAAGGGAGGTTCACAGTACCGATCGCCTGTCTTGTGAGCGACAAGACGACCGACATTCGAACAAAGCATGTTGTCATGAGCAAGAGCGCAGGCGCTAGACTCATCACTCCGAATGTTAATGCCGCCGGCAGGAGACGATCGGCCCAACGACGATCAAAAAAACCTGTTATGTCTACAGGCAACTGATCTTCATTCGATGGCAAAACACTCTCGGCAGCATCTCCGGCATCGGGACCATCTCTCATTACTTCTGACTGTGACTGATCACCATCTGGCTGAATTTCTTGAGCCTTAACACCTGATGCGATCAGCGTCAGCACAAGAACGAGGATGATTTTTTTTAATCTCAAACTGGAGGCAGTCATTACGCCACCTCAGACTGACGAGAACCAACAGAGCCACTTCCGTCTTCTTTCTGAACCGACTGAAGAACATTAGCGACACCAGCACCACTCGAACCATCACCATTTTTTGAATGACTGGCCAAAGACCGGAGAGTCTGTTCTCCGCGGCAGGCTGCTGCAATCCATTCTGTAGCGAGCGGATCATCAAGTTCCGAGAGCGTTTTGGGACCACCGCTCCCTACACTGACCAAGAGTGTCTTCGGTCCGAAACGAACAATTCGAACTGGTTGCCCCCCGCCTAGCGTTGCTTCGCCAAGTAACTCAAACACATCACTAGACATCTTCACGACTGTCCGGCGACCAAAGAGTCGAATGCTGACCAACACAATCCCAGCAACACCAACCACGGCCCACGCTTTCCAGTCAAAAGCCATCTCACTGTTCCAGGCAAGGTCACTTGACTGCTCGGCAGGTTGACTTACCGAACTCTCTTCCAGAGAAAGTGGAATGCTAGGCAAACTACCAGTCGTCCCGGGAGCACCAGGCACGTCATCTGCACACATTGCAGCTGAAGCAGAGATGGACAGTACCACAATAAAAATATGGCCTAACCACTTCTCGTAGTAAGAAAAAGTTTTCATAGGGCTCACTATGACTCATCCTGCCCTTCGTACTGATGCGAACGCCTGAGTGTCGCCCAATCAATCGAATCACGGTCATGATCATTTAAAGAATCCGACCGCTGCCCCTGTTTCCGCCACGCCGGCCACCAGAACAGCACTACGGAAAGGCCTAATGCCATACACCCATATAACGCGACACGTTTTCCTGCCAGGGTGGATCGTATTGAGAAATTCTGTTCAATCGGTAAGAAGCTCGACAAAGAATATGCCGGCGACGGCATGAGTTGATCTTCACTACGACTTACATGACCTGGGAACTCCTCATCACCCTGATCGCTGCGAGCCGCACTGTTACTTACATACCGAGTAATCGTGACCACAGCACGACCCCACGGCTCAGTGGCAGGAACCAATCCTGCAACAAGTGTGCGCAGCCTCTCAATTTCTGAACCAGCTGGATCTGTGACGTTTTCGTATATCTCTTCACGCAAACGATCGAGATATATTTCAGGAATCGCCACGGAAACATGGACAACCTGCCCTACGCTTTGCTTGCGATTCACACTGCCTAGGCCAACGCCGACAATTGCAGGCACATTCGCAGCGGCCCGAACATCGCCTTTCGCTTCTTCTTTGCCTTGAGCATCTTCAGCGGCCAACTCAATGGCAGACGCATTCACCTCAACAAAAACGCCGGGGATGAAAGCCAACGCCTGTCTTATCTTTGCAGCGACATGCTGCTCGTACGCAACAGCTCTGGCTCGATCTGGGTCTGTGGTAACAAATTCAGCGTCCGACACGAGAGGGCCATCAAACACCTGCCCACTTCGCAGATTGGTAAGTGCCACCTGCTCAACGCGGAGCCCTGCAATTGAAGATGCTACAAGCACGCGAATAGCCTGAACTCGATGTCGATCCAATTCTTCGCCTGACTCCGTGCGAACACTGACACTTGCCGTTTGTGCACCTACATTCGCATCCCGAAACAGACCTTCTGAATTGCTTCCTGAATAAAGCACTGCAGCCTGCTCAATTCCTGGCATTGCCCGAATCACCAGCGACAACTCTTCCTGAGTAGCAACCCGCAGCAACTCCGCCTGAGTCTCCTTACTTCGCCAAGGACTGTCACTTTCAACGGCTCGCCGCAGACTTCCACCGAACTCCGGAGGTAATGCACCAGCATCAACAACTGCTCTCAGATAGCTACTCTGCTGACCGCCATCTACATAAAGACGACCATCGACTACACGATATGAATCAAGACCAGACCGATCAAAGACGGCTTCGATAACAGCTAAATCAGCTGGACCGAGAACCGCTCCTGCGAGCAATTCAACTTCGCCAGCCTTCTCCTTCTCAGGAAAATCGATAAACAAGCCGGCAGCCACTGCAGCAAGCAGCAGAAAAAATAGGCCGATTACTTGAATCGGTCGCATACCAGACTGACGTCTTGAACCAGCTTCGATTGCTGCATCCATGCAGGAATCTCCATTTCAGGAAGGCGAAATAACTAAGCAGCCATTCGCTGCGAGACCGCCTTCGGAACCCGTAACGTCACCGCCACACCGCCCTCGGCACAATCATCAAGCCGCACATCTCCACAAACCTGGTCAAGCAACTTCTGCTGGACACTTTCATGCACGCGGCCAACAACACCGCCACCAAGCCCCTGCCGCTCCGCAAGCGACGGACCACTGTCGGCAATTTCAATCTCAACACAATCCGGATACTCAACGCTTGTAACCAGAACTTCTGCAGTACGTGCCATCGCTGCACTCCCAGCGGCAGCCCGCACCGCATCTCGAAACCAAACACTGAGCAACTCTCTCAGAACAGCGACATTGCCATCAAATCTATGACCACGAGGAACATCGACTGCCACATGGGGCAATGGCACCCCTGTATCAGCATGATGCCGCTGTAAATCACTCACAACGGCTTCTACTATTCCTCGCAAGGCCACCCCATGGCCCCAATTATCAGCAGACTGCAGCGATGCTACCGATTCCTTCATCATAAAGCCTTCTTACTTTGAGCATACCTAGACTAGACAAGAGCGGTTACCTGGTCATCTGGCACACGGCAAACCTCATCCATAATCCATCGATCAATATCACCAACAATATCTGCCAACTGCACCCGGGGAAATCTGCTGTTACTTTTATCTCGGTACACTCGAAGCGACAAAAGCCCACCGGCAGCATGAAAGAGTCGTAATGTTTTATCAATGTCACGGGCCATCAATGAATCTGCCGAGTTAGCTCTTTCGTCACAGCACAGCATCATCGGCAACGAGCGAACACACTCAAACCGACCAAGCAAACCTTCATCGAAAGGGAACTGACCGTTCACTGAGACAACACCGGCAAACGATTCTGGATTTCGACATGCCAAACGAAAAGCATTCTCCCCACCTACCCCAACTCCAATAAGATAAACTCGACGACGATGGACACTGTATCGATCAACCATTGCGTCAATCGCCTGAAAGCAACTCTCGGAATCAGAGGGAACAGCAGGCAACACTGCAAGATAGTTCCGCAGACTCATTCGCATCATCGTACGACCCAAGTCAAAGGAAGTATCAGTCGGTTGTGGAAGCCAGACAAGCAGCGGATAGTCATACCCCGGCTCGTAACCGAGAGGTAAAAAGACACGATCTTGTTCAACCTCAGGCTGGACACAGCAATCACTACTCAGGTGATCCCAGCATGATGACACACCATGAACACCACTCTGGTCTTCAATCCAGCGGTTCCTTTGATTAACCATTCCGGCTCCTCTGCAAAATTCTCGATGCACATACCAGTTTCTTTAGCTGGCGGTTGTCACCACGAACAATCACGTTCATGGCACCGTGCTTCGGGTTTTTAACGCAGTCGCACACTCCGGGCAATGGCAGCCTACCCCGGTAAAAACAAAGTACCCTGGAAGAATTCGGCTAGCGAGGGAAGCTAGGGGGGATGGCGACCTTCTTAGCTAGGCCGTCAGTCGCCCCATAACAGCAACAAGTTCTTGAACTGCCTCAATACTTTTATTCAACGCCGCTTTTTCATCGGGCAAGAGTGAGAGTTCGACAATCTTCTCCACTCCACTGCCACCCAAAATAACTGGGACACCTACGAAATACCCGCCAACGCCGTATTCAGAATCACAATAGGCCGCACACGGAACCAACCTCTTCTTATCCCGAACAACGGCCTCGACCATTTGAGCACTTGCCGCAGCTGGAGCGTAATACGCGCTGCCTGTCTTAAGTAAACCGACAATCTCAGCGCCTCCTTTTCGTGTCCGTTCCACAATTGAATCAAGTCGGTCACTCGCTATCAATTGGGTGACTGGAATACCCCCAACACTCGTGCAACTCGGGATTGGAACCATCGTGTCCCCGTGCCCACCAAGAAGGATTGCAGTAATATCTTCAACACTCACGCCTAATTCCATAGCCAGAAAAGCTCGGTACCGTGCCGTGTCAAGGATGCCTGCCTGGCCTAGCACACGCGATGGTGGAAAACCAAGCACCTGAAATGTTCGTTGCACCATGGCGTCGAGTGGGTTGGATACAACGATGACAATCGCATCGGGACTGGTATTTTTGATCTGCCCAGCAACATCACCTACAATTTTTGCATTTGTGGACAAGAGGTCGTCCCTGCTCATTCCAGGCTTTCGAGCAATTCCGGCCGTGACCACAATGACATCACTTGCAGCCGTATCAGACCAATCGGTTGTTCCTGTGATCTTCGAATCAAAACCCATGATTGGTGAAGCCTGAAAGAGATCAAGAGCTTTGCCTGCTGGCATTCCCTCTGTTGCTGGGATATCAAGAAGGACAACATCGCCTAACTCTGCAGCTGCACACCAATGTGCGGTCGTGGCCCCAACATTTCCGGCACCAATAATTGAAATCTTGGCTCGTCTCATTTCCTTACCTCTTATTTAAATCTCGGAACTCTTCTTGACCACAAATACTGGGGATATCCCAGACCGGCATAACGGAAGCACGCTACGCTCCCCAACAACGCTTTGGCTCGGAAAATCGACTAAAATCCTGTCGCAAAAGTATTTCCGAGTGTTCAGTGTTGCGAATCTCACAAAATCAACAAGCGTTGGCCAATTTGACCGAGAAATCAGATGTTCTCTAACTTTTTTCAACTTGAAAGTCCTACGGAAGTTGAATTTGGTCGGGAAGAGTCTCTGTTAATCGAGAGCGACGCCTACCCTGACAAAACCCTTTCACAATCCAACCAACCAGTGCGAGAGCAGTGAGTACAGGAAACCAAGTCATTCCGCCAGGAAACTGCAATGGCTGCCTTGCTGGCAACCAAAACGGGGTTTTCCCAATGAGCAGTGGTGACTCCTGAGGCCGTCCTGCCCCAGCTCCATTCCTCTGACGAATCAAACGCTGCGTGACATATCGGTATCGCTTAAAAATAAAGCCCGCAATTTGAATTGGTTCATTCACTTGTTCACCAATGGGCAACCCCTGAGGCAGTTCTGTGCAACAGAAAACAAGTGGGTATGTGTCTTGGAAGTCCTCGCCAATCTGGAGTAGAGGCGTCGCAACAAAAACGAAGATTTCCCAGTAGTGATCACTGCCGAGTATGTCCTGATCCCGACCTGCTTCCACGAGAACTTTTGTAATACGGCGAGCTGTTCCATTAAGCACTATCTGCTCACCGCGATGTAGTCGCAACCAGTCACTGGCTGGGTCAAGCAATGACACCAGCGACGTGTCATCAAGTAGCGGAGCGTCAGGGATGTCTTTTTGGCTTTTACTCGCCGAAAGACTGGCATAAAACGCCTCTGCCTCTGACGCTTGTAGAGGCATGCCGTCATCAACAGAATTGAACAGGCCATAGTCCATACCAAGTCGTCCAAACGGCGTCTGTGGCCACCACTTCAGTCTCGGAGCTACCGCCAGAATCTGCTTTTCGTTTTGCGTGTTTGCTACGTGATCCGGGACGTGAAGTAGGATCGCTGAAGCCCCACATATTTCATCGAGACTGTTATCGACGGGTAGACCAACGGGAAGATCAGGCACCACCAGCCACGCCTTCTCTGTGTTATTCAGCTGGAGTTGCACTGCAAAGATGTCTTTTGAATTTGTGATCATTGCCACATCATCTGGGGCTGTCAGCCTGACGGCCTTGGTGATCTGCCCACGCATTCGAACGGACCGACATTGCTCCTGACACTTCTTTGCTTGGCTACTTTTAAATTCAACTGAACTGTTGGTCCATTCCTGCCGCCATTGATTCGGGGCCCCCTGGAAGCGGTCCAGCATTCGAACAATCAGTTTGAATTCGTTACTGGAAAGAGAGAATTCATCTCGCCCAGCAATGGCTGTAGTTTGTTCCTGTACGTATGCCGGAGAAAGCCCCCAGGTCGAAAAATACTCTGCTGGCGACTGAACGGCCGATGATGCAGTTGCGACCCTAAGTACGAACAAAAGAAGGAGTGCTGTCGTGCTCTGCATCCGTACGTAGAGAAATTGCAAGTTCTCAGGTCGATACACTTGGCACATGATTTTCATGCGAGCTTCCCGGAGAACCATCGGAAACATGAGGCAACCCGGTCACAGGGACGACGATGTTGGAGGCATTGACGCCTTCAGCATGCTGTTGCCGCCGCATCTCTCGCCAGACATAAAGACCGAATGATCCAGCAAGCGTGAACGGCATAGCAATCATCAAAAGAATGCTATAGAAATATCCACGAGCTATATTCGCACCCTCGCTGTCAGCTGCCTGCAGCCCGTCCTTACAGGTTGGGCAACCCCACGCATCACTACCCACAGCAATGCTGACAATCAACACGAACAAACCGAGAACCACGTACCTTTTCATATTCTAATTGTAGACGATTCCTCGCCCCAAGACAGGGACGAGTATTTTCTACTCGGTGCCGGCAAAAACGAAGAATCCGGAGGCTTTCGCCACTCCCCACGTAGCGTTACACCTTACTTCGTCACAAAACAAGCGTTTCGCGCTACATGGCAGCGAGTTGGCTACTTAGACACATCAGGTCGTTGTCTAAAAATCAGATCCCACAAATCATTTGATCTTGAAAGAAGACTCTGTCAATGGTGTTGTTCTTTATGCTAACGAACAACACGTGCATTTCTGATTAAGCACTGTTTTGGCATGGTCTTTTCGGCTTGGGTAGAAGACGTACACCATGAAGTAAATGATGACACCAGTCACTGATACATACAGCCATATTGGCAACGTGACCTTCCCCAATTGCCGATGACGATGCCACCTGCCACGAAACGCAAGAACGAACATGGCGACTGCCAGCACTGGAACTGCAACTGCCAGAATAATATGAGACACTAAAATGCCAAGGTACACGACCCGTATCAGCCCCTGCCCGCCAAACGAAACGTGACCAACCAAATAATGGTAGGCCAGGTATGAAATGAGAAAAATTGTTGAAACCGAAAAAGCTGCGATCATGACCGCCCGATGCGCTTTCCAGTTGCCACGTGCAATGAGAACCCATCCCGCCACAAGAAGCACAGCGGCAATACCGTTGAGAACCGCATTAAATGTCGCAAGCCACTCATACCCCATTAATTCGGTCCCTCGACATTGACAGACGTATCTTCTTCTGCCAGGACATCACGAATGAGTTTTTTCAGCCGTTCCACTCTGTCTTCCTGCAACAGATGGTAACTGCCACGGAGTCGTCCCTCGCGGTCAAACACAGCGCCTCGCTCAGAATGCACGCCTATTTCTACTGGCAGCAAAAATGTCTTTGTGCCCACCCGTTTGATAACATCCATATCTCCTGTTAAGAACTTCCATCGCTGAGGATCTGCCTCAAAACGATCGGCGTAATGCTCCAACGCCGCAGGAGTATCATTCTCAGGATCACAAGTCAGGCTTACAGCAACAAAATTCGGGTCGTCTATCTCACGAAGGATATCAGCGATTGCCTGATTTTCACGGAAACATGGGCCCGGACAATTGGCAAAAAAAACACTGCCCATCCACACCTTGCCTTTCAGGCTTGCCGAATCGAACTGATTCCCTTCCTGATCCGTCAATTCAAATCTGGCTGCAGGTTCACCTAATGAAACTGGATTCGCATCGGAGGATTTTTGGCTTTCGTTTAGGCTGACCGGCTTCGAACGAGCCTGCAACTTTTCTAAATTACTGGAATCGCCACAGCCAAAGAAACTGGTGGCCAGCAGTGTAAAGAAAGCAGCTCGCTTTATACTTTGTAATTTATTCGTGGTCATGCTTCTCAACTTCACCTGATGAATTGGCGGATGCAGCTTTTTCTAACAGCAAAACATCGGAACCACGGGCCATGTGGAGGGCACGTTCCTGAGCGACCATACGGTTTCGCAGCCCAATGTCTGGTATCAACATAATAGTCAGGAAAATGGCCATCATGGCTGCAGGAATTGTGAGCACGTACTTCCAGTTAGCCTCCCACAGGACATGCATAAAAAAGAGCACCACGAGCAATGCCTTGGTACACGAAACGGCCATCATGAAGGCCCAGCCGACCTGCGGCTCATCTCTCCACGGCCAATAGGGCGAGTAGGTCAAGAACGACATTGTTGTTAAGAAGCATAGAGCGACGAACACAGCCATGTACTGCATAATCCCGCCATGCTGCTCATGTGCTTGCTCGTCCTCTGCAACATTGTCAATATCTTCAGGCAACTTACCTGGAGAAGTAATTGGCCCGTGCGTTACATTCGAACTCTTGTGGGGCTCTGAATTGCTCATAACTGCCTTCTTACAAAGCGAACTGAAGTATTTTCAACAAATATCTTCAAAACAAATACAAAAGTGGAAAAAGAAATATCCAAACGAGATCTACAAAATGCCAATAAAGACCGGCATTTTCAATCATACCAGCGGTTTTAGGACCGAGTTCATACAGAAGTAAAATACTGAATACAATCAACCCAACAATGACATGGATTGCATGAAATCCAGTCAAGAAGAAATAGGTACTCGCCCACATATTCCCTCCGGGTATCACGGCAGGTAATTGAAGCCATGCAAATGTGTCATTGAGTCCACCGCCATGGTCATGGCTATCGGAACCTTCTCCAGGCAGTGGCATGATCTGATCTGCAACAACTGCAAGATCAAACGCCTGCTGATCGGGGTTATTAACCATGTCTCTGACTTGCTTTAGGCGGCGACGTCCCGTGATCTCAGCATCTGATAGTTCGCTCTCAGGTCGCCCATCAAGCTCCTTCACCTTCGCAAGGATTGCCGGATCACTCAGTCTTGCTCGCACGGCTGAACCGTAATAGAGATCAGGACGCTCATAAATTCTTCCACGTGGAGCCCAGGGATAAATACCATGGTCAAATTTGGAGGAATATTCATACGCTTTCACACCAAGAAAAAGAGAGCCCAGTATAAGAGTAATGAGCATCCACGCCTTTGCTAGAGACCGCTTATTTGCTCGGGCTGCCTCAAGTGCAAGTACAACGGTGACGCTAGAACAAATGAGCACAAACGTATTAAAAGCGCCAATTGGCTCACTCAGGTGCACATGATGAGGCTTGGGCCACACAGCAGCACCAAAACGAAGGACAACATAACTGCCGAGCAAGGCCGCAAAAAACATAATTTCGGTCGACAGAAAAAGCCACATGATAAGTTTGCCTCGAGAGAGCGGCAAACCGGGTTGATATTGGAGGACTGGCCCATGGTGTCCGTGACTTTCATGGCCAATGGCAGCTGAAGCATTCATAAAACGTGTCGAATATCTTGAGTCGTGTGGTAATTCAAAAACAAAAAAAGAACTAGAGGTACGAACCTGTCAATATCTTTGGGGCACTAAAGGCTACTGCAGACGTCATAAGAATCAAAAGCACACCCAGCGAAGTAAAGAGAAGAATGCGGGCGGACCGATCATCTCGTCGGAAAGCAAAGTTTACGGAAACAAGCACATAGACGGTAGATGCGAGTGCCGCCGTGAGGAACATCCGGATACTGCCGCTTGGTATTGCCATTGCCAAACTGACCGGAATCATGGCGAGAGCCGCTGCTAACGACTGCCCCGCTGCTCGTAAACCGCTTGGGTCAGTAACAGTGAGCATTTTAAGATTTGCTACCCCGTACTGTTTGCGATAGAGCCAAGCAATGGCCATGAAGTGAGGGAACTGCCACAGATAGAGCACTGTGCCAAGGGCTGCTACAGCGAGCGATGCAGAAATGTCACCAGCCAATAACTGCTGCGGGCCATCTGCAGCAAGCCAGCCAATTGCAATCGGTAGCGCACCTGCCACAGCGCCAACTGCTGTATTGAGTGGAGTGATTCTTTTCAGAGGCGTATAGACCCCAACGTAAAGAATCCATGTAAGCATTGCCGCGCATGCCGCCTGCAGGTTTCCGGCCAACCACACGCATCCAGAGCCTCCAATGAAACCCACTGCAACAAGAAGCCAAGCAGAGCGATTCGACAGTCGTCCCGCCGCAAGAGGACGTGACGCCGTACGGGCCATCAGTCTGTCTGTGTGTCGTTCAAGAATTTGATTTGCGATACTCGAACTCGCTGCTACGACTGCTGTGCCAAACAAAACGCCAACAACAGACAACCAATTCAATTCACGAGAACCTGATGTGAGCCACATTGCCGCAAACACGGTCACAAGCACCATCATTGCAATACGCGGCCTCACGAGCTGAGAGACATCGGCAATCATAGAATGCCGCGTTAGATCATGAGGACGACTTAATACGTCACTTGTGACAGACGATGAGGGGGAGGCAAGATGATGTGGAGCGGCTAACTGCGTCACGCTAATGCCCTCCGCCGAGAAACTAGTTTGACACCTGCTGCCTCGGGCAGCCCGCCACTCGCAATACAATAAACAACACTTGTCCCAAGTATCATCATTCCAACAAGAACGTGCCCCGTCACAACAAACGAAGACAGGCTACTCCTTGCAACAACTACCGCAGTCGTCTCGGGGACTCTGCTCGCAACAGAGTCCGGCAGCAACCCAAGCGGCAGTCCCCAGCTAACAATCCAGGCCCCAAACCCGAGAAGGACTTGACTACAAACGAAAAAAAGTATCGTCGATGACAAGAATCGACGACCGGCGTTCCGAGAACCACTGGCACCCAAAAACCCGAACGACTCACACACAGCAGCCAGACTTAATACTGCAACTGTCGCAGCACCGACGAGGTGAAACAGAACGAGCCAACGAAACGTAGTCGGCCCCACTGTTGGATCTAAATGACGCAACTGAGCTCCGGCTACAAGTTGAATGTATGAGGCACACAAAAGACCACATGCGATCCATCCACCAAAGGGAATTCCTGAATCCACTGTTTCCGATCTTGCTTGATTATTCTGGAATCGTCTTGATGTCAACGTAGCAACAGCCACGGCAACCGAGAAAAACAGTGGGCCAGTGCATGCATGAACTTTGGCGACAGTTTTGTCATCGAGTAAGACACGAAGGCCCCCGAGAACGCCTTGCAGCACGACAAGAAAGACTGCGGCCACAACCAAACCACGAACCATAGACGACTGATTCGTCTTCCAGACGGCACCTGCCAGAACAAGCGAGATCACACCAACCGAAGCACCAAGAAGCCTGTGCCCATGCTCCAGAAACAGATCCCATGGGCCAAAAAACCATTCCGCAAAAGGAAACAGGAACATGTTGTGTCCATATGTCCCTGGCCAGTCTGGAACAGCCATGGCTGCCTCATACGTAGTAACGAGGGCACCAAAAGTGAGTAACACCCCGGTTACAGCGACAAGGCAGCATGCAATCCAATGAGCCACGTTTGGACTCTTAACTGCACTGTGCGGCGGGCTTAGTTTATCTGGCATGATAGTAACTGAACAGAGAACACCCTCTTAGTGAGCCGCGGCGGCGGCAGCGGCGGCGGTTGCATTCGGAGGATCCGTCTGCATGAGGTGGTCACTTTCCACACCAGGCACTGAATACTCATAAGGACCACGGTGGACAATCGGCTGGAAATCAAAATTACCATGACCGGGAGGGCTCGGCGCCGTCCATTCCAACGTATTGGAATTCCAGGGATTGCGGCCAGCCACTGGCCCATAAAACATGCTCCAAAAGAAATTGACCGCAAAAATAATCTGACTCGCCACCATGCCGATAGCACAATACGTCATGAACGCGTTAAGCGGTTGCAGGTGATGAAACGTTTCGTAGTGGTATGCATCTGCAAGCCTTCGAGGAAATCCAACCGCCCCCAAAATATGCATCGTAAAGAAGGTGCCGTTCAGAAAAATAAATGTCAGGAAGAAGTGTATCTTTCCCCAGAACTCATTCATTGTTCTTCCGAACATTTTTGGAAACCAGAAGTAAATGGCAGCCCAAACACCCATCGCCGTTCCCGCAAAAAGAACGTAATGGAAATGAGCCACAATGAAATACGTGTCATGGATGAAAATATCAACGGGAGTCGCCGCCATGAAAATCCCAGACAGTCCGCCAATGATAAACATAGAGACAAACGACAGTGCAAATAACATTGATGTTGTAAACTGAATTCGACCAGCCCAGATTGTTCCAAGCCAATTGAATGTCTTCACGGCGCTTGGCAATGCGATCATCATGGTTGAAACCATAAAAGTAGTTCCAAGGGCTGGATTCATGCCGGACATAAACATGTGATGTCCCCACACAATGAAACCCAACCCGGCAATACCCGCCACCGAATAAACCATCGGGCGGTACCCGAACAACGGTTTGCGTGCGAAGCACGTTAGGATATCTGAGACCATGCCCATTGCCGGCAGGATCATGATGTAAACAGCCGGGTGGCTATAAAACCAGAACAAATGCTGCCAAAGCAGGGGCTGCCCTCCACCAGCAGTTGCAACAGCATTGTTTACGATGTTGCCCTCAGGCGTGAAAAAACCTGTCCCGAGAGATCTGTCAGCTAACTGCATAAAGCCAGCCGCGGTAAGGACAGGAAGGGCAAAGGCCTGCAGGACGGCTGTGATGAACATCGCCCAAATCGTCATAGGCAAACGGAACATCGTCATACCCGGTGCACGCATCAGAATTATTGTGGTCATGTAATTCACGCTTCCAAGCATTGACGACACACCAACAAAGGTAAGCCCAATAAGCCAGAGCGTTTGCCCCCACCCAGCGCCAGGAGATGAATTCACATTTGTTGCGAGAGTTGGATAACTTGTCCAGCCACTCGAAGCCGCCCCGCCCTCGACAAAGAAACTTGCACCGAAGGCAATAAACGCGGGCCACATAAACCAATAGCTCAGCATGTTGAGCGTCGGAAACGCCATGTCATCAGCACCAATCATCAGCGGGATGAGAAAGTTGCCAAATGCACCAGCAAGAATCGGGATGATCACGAGAAAAATCATGACCGTAGCATGCATAGTAAAGAGCATGGTGTAGAACTCTGGCGCCATTTGCCCACCCTGTTGGGCAAAAAGCTTTCCAACAACGGGCACGTCTGACCAAGGCCAGGCCACCTGCCAACGCACGGCTAGAGCGAGCAGCCCCCCAATGAGAAACCAAAGAAGTGTCGAAAAAAGAAACTGGAGGCCAATAACCTTATGGTCTTTGGAAAAAACATATGTCGAAAGAAACGTCGACAGCTTTCGTGCCGAAGACGGCTGGGCGTGCACATGAGCCTCTTGCTTCTCTGGTGCATCCTGAACGCTTGTTGCTTTCGTTTCTACAGTACTCACGGCTTACCTCATTAGTGAAGCGGTTATCTAGGA
>CAXEMW010000072.1:0-14068 GCA_963997395.1 uncultured Planctomycetaceae bacterium | reverse complement strand
TGGTAGCACGACAACCTCAGCGCAGAGAGGAATGGTGTTGAAACCAACGGAAAGCCCCTTCCGAAGGTACCCGGCATCGAAAATCGAGGACCGAAGATATGAACGTCGCAAGTAATCCCCCATCGGGAGAGAAGAGTCTCCCTACGTCACAAGAACAATTCGTCAACACCATGGCGGCCCTTTCCGGAGTACCCACCGGTGAGCGCATTACCCGTTCAGCATTCAATGTAGATAGCCAAAGCGTCTCAAAAGACCAGGCTGGTTACAGTGCCGATGGCGCAATGAATGAAGTACAGGAAGTAAACAAGCTAGACTCAAATAGCCTTCTGGAGATGGCTGGTCTGAAGAAGCGCCGTCGCATCCAGGTATTTGGCGCCATCGCGGCAACGACCGCTGCGCTAACGGCAGCTGGAACGTTGCTCGGATTGTTTCCCCTTATCGTAGCTTAAGCTAGAAATGATAAGGTGCCGTCCGCTACATATTGGACGGCCAAGGCTGCCAAGAGAACTCCAAGGATTCGGGTGACCACGTTAATTCCAGTGGTACCCAAAACACTGGCAATTCTCTCCGCGAGACGCAGCGCAGCCCAACACATCAACAAAACAATTGTGATGCATGCCAATACCACGAATAAAAAAATTACTTTTTTCATCAACTTTTTTGGCAAGAGAAATTCAGGGGGCCATACTTTCATGGCATACTTAGTAAACAACGCCTCCGCCGCCTCAGGCTATGAGAACCATTTTGTCGTGCGCACGGGAAAATTATAGCCGCTTCAACCGCATTGTCCGAACACCTGCAAACCAGTCGATGAACCATCATGGTTACCGCGAACCCTATCCTCCTTCCGGAACTTCGTAGCCTGCTCAACGAGCAGGACGCAGTGGGTATTCGTGAAGTCGCGGAAGAATTACATCCAGCTACCGTCGCGGAATTTTCTGAGGGCCTTGATGATCATGAAATCTGGCACCTACTCGACTCGCTTCCTGTTGAGCAGCGAGCAGAAATCTTTCCGTATTACCCACTCGCCAGACAGATCCAACTCGTAGAAGATGCAAACAACTCACAACTGGGCCCACTCCTGGAGGGAATGGCACCTGATAATCGCGACGACCTGCTTCGTGAACTAGACCCAAGTTTCGTCGAAGCCATTCTTCCACTCGTTGCTAAAGCTGAGCGACATGACATTCGAATGCTTCTGTCCTGCCCGGAAGACTCTGCCGGCAGTCTGATGACAACGGAGTACGCATCTCTGCCTGCTGGCATACCAGCTGGTGAGGCAATTGCGAGGCTTCGTACTCAGGCACCAAATAGTGAATCGATCTATTACATTTACATCTTGGAGTCAGACCGCACACTGGTCGGGTTTATTTCACTCCGCGACTTAATACTCGCGAACCCAACGTCTCTTGTGGCTGACCTCATGCAACGAGACATTATTAGTGTCAAAGTCGACGAATCCACTGAACAGGTTGTACAGAAGCTTGCTCGATTTGACTTCATTGCCATACCAGTCGTTGACAACCAAAATCGTCTCGTTGGCATCGTCACTCATGACGATGTACTTGATACCGTTCGTGAAGAGGCTACTGAAGACGCTCAAATGAGTGCCGCCGTTGCACCGCTTAGTGAAGGATATCTCGAGACTGCGCTGATCACCATGACATGGAAGCGTGGAGTGTGGCTGACCATTCTTTTTTTCACCGCTGCCGTAACAGCAATGGTACTGGCTCGAACACCTATCACTCATGTTTGGCTCATTGCCTTCATTCCTCTTGTGATTGCCAGTGGAGGCAATTCGGGCAATCAATCTGCAACCCTTGTCATCACAGCATTGTCGATGGGTGACTGCACACTTGCTGACTGGCCGCGAATTCTGCGTCGTGAACTTATTCTTGGCCTTCTTCTTGGCACCTTACTTGCAATACCGGGTTTTCTACTCGCCCTTCTTTACGCACCTTCACCCGCTCAAGCACTGGTAATTCCGCTTACAATCCTGAGCGTTGTCATGCTTGGTTCACTCGTTGGCTCAATCTTGCCCCTTCTTTTCCGCTCACTTGGGCTTGATCCAGCGCTTATGAGCAATCCATTTGTGTCGGCGATCGTCGATGTCGTTGGCATTATCCTGTACATGTCGATTGCCTTTGTGATGCTGAGCTAGATACGAAAACCAAAACACCTGCACATCTGCCATAAAAAACAAAATATCGTCTACAGAACCCCCCCCTTCAGAGCCGACATCTTAATGGTGGAGGATATTTGAAGAAAATCCTTTTCTCTACGCAAGGATTCTGTATTCGTGAACGTCTCAGTTGTCATCAGTACGTTCAACAATCCTTCCGGATTGCGTATGTGCCTTCTTGGGATGCTCTCACAAACAATTTCTCCTGACCAAATCATTATTGCTGACGATGGGTCACGAAGAGCTGACTATCTCTTTTTAAACGAGCCGCCTTTCTCGTCCCTTCCAATCGATACGGTGTGGCACCCTGACCGTGGATGGCAGAAAAATACAATTCTCAATCTTGCGGTACGACACTGCCATGGCGACTACCTTATTTTTTGTGATGGGGACACCATTCCCCGAAGAGACTTTGTTGAATCACACCTGAAACATGCCCGCCCAAAAACATTCTTATCCGGGGCAGGCATCGACGTACCAGAATATGTCCACAAAACTTTCACTGATTCCCAAATCACTGAAAACACGATATTCAACCCTTCCTTTCTCGCCCCTGCCTGGCCCAAAGCACGTAAGCATTCACTCCGTTTCCAACCAAGTATCTTCGAAAATTTTCTAAACGTTCTTACCTGGCGATACTGCGTTCTTCGTGGCGCCAACTTTTCATTATGGCGAAACGATATTGAATCCGTGAATGGTTTTAATGAGTCGTATGGATATGGAAGTGAAGACCGTGAACTTGGGGTCCGTCTACGAAACAACGGCGTCGCTTCACGCTGGCTTAAATTTTCATTGATACAGCTCCATCTTTCACATAAAAAAAGTTACATCGAACCAAGACTTGTACGACAACAACGCTGGAAAATAAGAAAACTCTTTTTCACAAAGCAAACGCAGACGAGCCAGGGACTCGCGACAGCCTGCGAACGCTCGCTGGCAACAGAAGAAAGCAAATACATCTACACCCCAACTCAGGCCATTCCACAAGGACCATCCCTTCTTCGATTTGCACCTCGCCCGCCAACTGAAACCCTCCTACAAACGAAGGGGGAGCGAGCAGCTTAAATATTTCCGGCTAGCCATAGTCGACTCTTTCAATCTCATCGCTCACGGACGGTGCACGGACTAGACGTACTCTCTGCACAACGGCAACCTGAAACACATGAAGCTACATTACTGCAAAACACCTCTGGGTAACTTCGGCGATGATCTCAACACGTGGCTTTGGCCAACGCTGCTCGGTGACTCTTTTTTCGACACCCATGAAGACTGCCTGTTCCTCGGCGTTGGAACAATCCTCAATCAAAAATTACCGAAACGACCAGAAAAAATTGTTTTGGGCACAGGCACTGGCTACCAACGCCCACCGAAAGTAGACGGAAAATTTAGTATCTACTCCGTTCGAGGCCCGCTCACTGCGAAGGCGCTCAATATACCTCTGCGGAAAAGCATCGGTGACTCTGCGTACCTTTGCCTTGCGACTGATCGCTTCAAGAAACTCTTTGCCTTACCAAAAAAATATCGCATATCTGTGATTCCTCATCACCAGACGGCGACAACCATCGACTGGGAAACCATTGGGAACGTTGGCGAACTTCATTTCATCGATCCGCG
Source organism: uncultured Planctomycetaceae bacterium (assembly GCA_963997395.1). GTDB lineage: Bacteria > Planctomycetota > Planctomycetia > Pirellulales > UBA1268 > UBA1268. Next base: position 10,272 of record CAXEMW010000072.1, on the reverse strand, counting down.
TAAAGAATTCTTTCAGGTTTTTGAAGATATCGCACAGTCTGAATGTGTACTTACTGAAAGTCTTCATGGAGCGATTTTTGCCGATGCACTTCGCACCGCATGGCAACCCTTCCGTATGGGCCATCGATTCAACATGTTCAAATGGCGCGACTGGTTAGAGTCGATTCATATTGAATTACCTACGTTTCAAAAGTACCCAATTCTCTGCAGCGAAAAGCTGTCGCTGCCCCGCCGGGCAAAACATGTAGTTGAACGTGTGTGCGGAAATACACTTAGGTACGACCGACTCAGCCAAAAACCCATTCGGACAAACTCTGCACACGAACTAGAGGAGTTTGCAAAGGAACTAGAGAGACAAGCACAAACAAAACCGTCTTACTTAAGCAAAGATATCACCCTGCAAAACATTCTAAATGGCTTAATCGAATGCGTTGAGAGCATACGTACACAATACGGCAACGAACTCCGTAGCATTGCATAAAGCCAAGTCCTGAGACTCTGTGATACACGTGATCAACGGATCACAAAAATCTAATGAAGCTTTCTACCAATAGCTTGGGCTACCCTTCGGCAGGTCTCCATTGTTTTTTCAAATGTACCAAAATCAAGTGTCTGACCACCATCACTCGCTGCATTCTTTGGGTCAGGGTGCACCTCAATAATCAAGCCATCGGCTCCTGCAGCCACAGCGGCAGCAGCCATGCTAGGCACAAGATTGGCATGACCTGTTCCATGACTCGGGTCAACAACAACCGGCAGATGGGTACGAGCTTGAAGCCATGGCACTGTGGCTAAAGGCAATGTAAATCGAGTGTGTGCTTCAAACGTCCTGATTCCTCTTTCACAGAGAATCACCTCACGATTCCCTCCATCAAGAATGTATTCTGCTGCTAGAAGCATCTCATCAACCGTTGCCGCTGGCCCTCGCTTTAAAAGAACAGCTTTGTCACACTGGCCAACTGCCTCAAGCAGGCGATAATTTTGCATATTCCGAGCACCGATTTGTAAAACATCTGCATAGCGGGCGACCAGATCGACGTCCTCGGGGGCCACCACCTCTGTCACAACTGCTTGCCCTGTCTCGTCTCGTGCTTCTGCAAGCAGTTTGAGCCCTTCTTCTTTCAGTCCCTGAAAACTGTAGGGGCTGGTTCTTGGCTTAAAGGCACCGCCACGAAGACCAGTTGCACCAGAAGCCAAAACTGCCCGAGCTGATTCGCAGATCTGCTCACGTGACTCAACAGAGCATGGACCGGCAATAACACCGACATGACCACCTCCAATAGATAAAGGCCCAACCGTCACGACTGTCTGTTCCTGCTGAACTTCACGACTGGCCACCTTGTATGGAGCCAGTATTGGAAGGACCCTCGCGACGCCAGGAACTGTTTCCATCGCACTCACGGTTGCATCTTTTTCTGAACCAACGACTGCAACAACAGTTCTTTCCGCCCCCTTAATCACATGGGGCTTGAGACCAAGGGCTTCCACTCGCTCAGCTACCCTCACAACCTGCTCAGGACTAGCATCTGCCTTCATTACGATAATCATGTCTGTCTCCAATAACTTTCTTTGCTGACGACGAGCCTCTGCCAAGGGGTTCAACCTGTCAACCATCCACTTTCAGCATGCATTCCAGAGGGAAATCCGTATGAAAGATATACCGTTATCTGTCTCAGGAGAAGTCTTCAAGAGATCTATTGAGCTGGCACGGTATGAAATACTTCCGGAATCTCCTCGTCTCGCTGTTGAGCCGTCATATTTGTAGTGATCACGATTTTTTCACCATCACCATCTTCTCTGAAAACATAAATCAACTGCCCCGGTTTACTCTCACTTTTTCTTAAAATTGTACGCAAAACCTCCTCAGCAGGACGGTCACGTTCTGACAGACCAAACGATTGATTTTTCGTAATCCCCTCGGACTCGAGGTCTGCACCGGCTATTTCTATTGTAATGTTGACTGCCTCAGAAAGCATTTCGATTGCCGTCTCAAGCGAATCCGAATCAAAGACCAATGTCACCGACTGTTGCAATTTGACAGCAGCAGATTGCTGTAATTCAACACTCTTGCCTTCCGCTACTCGACTGCCAATCGGATTGGCTTGAATTTGATCAAGGAGAAGTGATGCAGCCAACACAATGTTATGAGCTGCCATTTCTGGAAGATATGTATTCGCCACAACGAGGTCCCGACCCTCAATCCCAATACGCAAGTACCGTTGCCCGATACGAAGGATTTCCGGGAGACGCATCACCAGACGACGCCCATACACATCCAGATCACGACCACTGATCACAGCCTCTGCCTTCTTGGACACTTGATGCAGCCCTACTTCCAACTGACGATCGAGAACCCGCGCAGACCCTACTGCCGGACTCACTGCATCCAGTTCAAAATAGGTCCGATCATCGAGATGGATTGAAACTGCTGCCGCTGGACATTCAGCACCTAGGATATTTTCAATCGGGTCAAGCAATGGCAGCGTTGTCGCTGGTAACAAGACCCGGCCATCGTGGACAAGAAAATGAGGTGAACCCAAAAGCGTGAACTGCCGACTGCCATCTAGAACAGGCCCAAGCGGCCGCATACTGCGAGGAAGTTCGCTTGTCTCAGCAGTTGTCGACATGAGTGCATCCATAAGTTGCGGCACCGCAACAACCACATCATTTCCATTCTCACCATTTGGATACCAACGAAGCCACCCTCCTGAATTTCCAGCAGGAACTGCCTCGTTGGCTCCTCCTGCTCTTGCGCCTTCCTGCCCGCCGGGCTCGTAACAGTGAGCCCAGATTGCAACTAGTGGCAGACCATTCTCGTCAGCTTGCCAGCTCACTTGCAACGTTTCAATTTTTGAGAGCGAGCACTTCACTAAACTCTCGAGCAGAACCATGACTGCTTTCAGTTGTTCTCCACCTGCTTTTAAGACGAATTGGCCGTCCTGAGAATTCATAAAGTCTGCCGGCCGGGCTGAAAGAATTAACTGTGAACCTGATGGCAAATAGCGAAACACGAGACGTGATGGTTCTGTTGGCGGCATCCAAGGCAACGAGTCATCAACAGCAAGAACAAATGTGTTTTCCTTGCCTACCAGACGCGTTCCTGCCGAGGATTCCGAAGCAGCCGGACCTGCTCTCTCTTTTACTTTAGAAATTTGAGTTTCTTTTTCCGAACCAATCTCAAAACGTGAGAACGTTCGCCATATTGAAAAAGCAGTGAAGGCCACAAGAAGAACACCCACAATGATCGAAGGAACCGACAGCATTCGGAAATTCTGATTTTGTTTTTTAGTTTTGCTTCGATCGGAAGTCTTGGCTTCCACACCACCTCCAGCAGCTACAGCAATTAGATTAGGCTGGAAAGCACGCTGCGGTGGCAACTCTGGACTCACCGCTGAACCCCGAAGGCACGCTGAAAGGGCATCGACGGCTTCAACCGCATCGCTGTAGCGTTGGCGCGGGTCTGTCGCCGTCATGTAATTAAGCAGTTTTTGAATTTCTTGAGGACATCCTTTTATTGGTGGCCACAGTGACGAGCTACGCCTTCCTTCTTCACGAATAAAAGTACTCGTTGCCAACGGGCTCCCTTTCCAAATTGCTGGCCTCCCTACAAGAATCGCATGAAGCAGGCACCCTATGCCGTAGACGTCACCAGCCGGTGTTACCGGTTTCCCAGAAACCAACCGCTCTGGTGGGACAAAACAAATACTCTCGGCAAATTGTTCAACAACCGGAGGTGACCTCAGTGAGTCGGCTGCAAAGACACCAAGCGGATCACCTGACAAAGGGTACTGCAGAAGCCGCGGCCCATTCTGAGAAGATGTTTCGGTCGACGTTCCAACAAGAGCGCTGGTTGAAATCATCCCATGAACGCCACCAAGTCGATGAATCTCCGCGACACCGCGACATACCAAGAGAATTGTCTTCATTGCCTCCACGGCTGACCACGTACGCGTTTGACTCACCTCAGCAACAGAAACCTGAGAAATAAGATCTTCACAAACAATGAACCGACTTCCTCCGGCTGATTCCAACGCCCATGTTCTTGAGAGGATGGGAGATGTCGTTTCTGCAGCACGCTCTACCTGCCGAACAACCTCAGTCCAAACATCGACCCGCTGACTTACCGAGTCGTCGATTGGCACAAGCGATACAGCCTGCTTGGTTGGCTCATGACGTCCTTGGTAGACAACACCGCCAGGACACATGCCGCGTTTGTCGAGGAGGCGATAATCCCCCATGAAAAAGTTTCTGGCGTTTCCTTTTGTAAGTTGTTTCGCCTGCCAGAGAGTCAGTACTCGTTGTCGTACGAGCCACTGAGCCACAATCGCCGTTTGGTTTTCCTGAGTATCTGATTCTTTCTTTGACTCTTGATATGCGGCACGAATATCTGAGATGTGTTTTGCAGAGAGCAATCGACTCTCAGTAAGTTTTTCCCAGAACGCATCCAAAGGCAGCACAGGCATAACAAAAGACCAAAAACAAATTCTCGGCTACAAACAGTCGACATCGACGGAAAGCAAGCGGTTCAAGCAAAGTGCACTACGTATAGATTACCCCGTAAATAGCGACTACGGATAGACAGCAGGCCAACAAGAATCGTGACAGTTCGAATTCTCCGGTTGTCCTAGTCAAAACCAGACCGATATGATCCCTTGATACCGACGATAAAGTTAGTATCCCGTCAGGGCATACTACGCGAAGCAGTGACATCCCCAAAACAGGTCGAGTACCATGCGATCGAGTGAGGCCAACAGAATTTATTTTGATCGAGCAGCAGATCAACTCGATCTCAACGAGAACATGCGGCAACTGCTCCTCACGCCACGACGAGAAGTACAGGTTCAGATTCCGGTAGAACTTGATTCAGGAGCTATTGCCACTTTTATTGGGTATCGAGTTCAGCACAACAACGCCCGCGGACCAATGAAAGGCGGGCTGCGATACCATTCTCAAGTAGACCTTGATGAGATTCGAGCTCTTGCGTCACTGATGACCTGGAAAACGGCTGTTGTAAACATTCCGTACGGGGGCGCCAAAGGGGGTGTCGCACTTGATCCTACGTCACTTTCCACTCGAGAGCTCGAACGGGTCACCAGACGTTTTGTTGACAACGTGCATGACCTTATTGGGCCTGATGTTGATATTCCAGCACCCGACATGGGAACCTCGTCAGAAGTTATGGCATGGATCATGAACCAATACGACAAATTTCATGGTTTCTCTCCTGCATGTGTTACCGGCAAGCCAGTGGAATACCATGGGCTGCCCGGTCGTGAAGAAGCCACTGGTCGTGGTGTCGGGCTTCTCACCTTAAAACTTCTCAGCCGTCTTGGTAGACGAATACCTGGAACACGGGTCGCGATACAAGGTTTTGGTAATGTCGGCACGCACACAGCAAAGTTTCTCCATGATGCAGAATGTCGAATTATTGCCGTGGGTGACGCGACCGCAAACTTTCACAGCGACAAAGGGCTCGATGTGCTTGAGATGATTCGATACGTCCACAGCAATGGTGGCGCGTTGGCTGGTTACAAGGGAGGAGATGCTATTTCTCACCAGGAACTTCTTTTCTGCAACTGCGACGTCTTGATTCCAGCCGCCCTTGGAGGCGTCCTGACAAGCGAAAATGCTGGTCACATCAAAGCACCCATTGTTATTGAAGCAGCAAATGCACCGACGAATGCTGCCGCTGACGCATTCTTCGACGAGATCGGAGTCACGGTGCTCCCAGACATTTTGTGTAACGCAGGGGGTGTAACTGCAAGTTGGTTTGAGTGGGTACAAAACCGTCAACATTATCAATGGGGAATGAATCGAGTTCGGCAAGAACTGGACCGTATTCTTGGTGAAGCCTTCGAGCAGGTCTGGCAACTCGCCTCAACAAGAAAGGTATCTCTACGAACAGCGGCTTTTATGCTCGGAGTCGGAAGAGTGCATCGCGCAACTGCTCTTGGAGGCATTGAATAGACCCTACGACATCCCCACTGAGGCCAGCTACCTGAAGTAATTCTGGGACGCTGAAGGCTACTCTCTAAACAATGTCATGGGTGACCTGTAGCAGACCCCGACTTTTCATTCACCGCAGGCCGATACCAGGAACCACGCAACCAACGGCTGATAAGTTCAATCTGCTCACTTGTTAAGGCTGGCAGACCTCCTTCGGATGCCACACCGAATCGTGGCATCCGATCGTTGGTGTCTGGATAAAATCGTTGGTGGGTTGGATCAGAGATGATGCCTATCACCCACTCTCTAGAACCCCATCCGTTCAAGTCGGGAGCATAACCAAGCTCCGTCTCATTCTCTCGATACGGATGGCAACTTCCACAGCGATCGGTATCAGCAATCAATTCCCTTCCTCGTTTGACGAGCTTCGTGCTTTCGGTGCCATTGAGTAGGTCAGCCTCTTCAACAAGAGCGAACACAACGGCTTCTTTATCTGCTTGCGTCCAGACATCTTTGTCCTCGAAATCTTCTGAAACAAATGACACCATGTCGCCTTCACTGTGCGCTGTATTCCCAAAATAAGCAGCGCTGGCGACCTGCTTGGGATCAAGCAGCCCTCGCACCCAAGACTCTCCTCCGAATTCAAAAAGATTTGCAGCAGACCCTTTTGCAAAAACCTGCTCAGCACCTTCTACAGAAGGATCAACATGTGCATGACAACTTGCACAGTGCTGTGCGAATAATCTCGGCCCTTGCGTCAGCGGATCACTACGCACCAACGAAAGTGCTCCAGTAGGTGGAATTTTTCCAGGGCGTCCTGCGAGCTCTATTGCTCGATCAGCATCAATCCCAGCCTGCTTCACAGCACTCAAAAACGCCTCAGAACGACGAATGGCTTCAAGCTTATGACGCCTGTTCTCGAAGTCCTTTATTTTCTTTTCATCATGCCCGAGTGCCGCTGCAATCTTCTTGCTATCCCCTCCAGTTGAGTCGAGTAGCTTTTCAACGTCTGCAAAGGCAGATCGGTCCGCCCAGAGCGCGTAATAATCTTCGTGCACCGCCATGGCTGTCAAAAGGCCGGCTCCTGCCAAGATTGCGACTGTAAAAACTACATTAAAACGATGGCCTAGTTTCCATTGCCCCAAAATTGGCATAAGAAACATCACACCCAACGTTGCTCCAGGCACGACGATGGCTCCAAGAAATTCACCCGTCGCCCCCCAGCCCTCAAAAACTTTGAGAAACTGGAACAGAAAAAGAAAGTACCATTCCGGTCGGGCGGCAGCGTACGGTTCGGAAGGATCAGCCGGCGCACCAAGTTCTGCTCCAAGATGCCCGGAAACGATCGGTTCCCCCGCAAGAATTGCTCGCAACGCTGGCAAGAGAATCACTCCTAACACAACTGCCATAACAGCAAGCATCGCAACCGCATCTTTGAGCACCTGATCCGGCCAAAACATTGCATCGGGCTGAGTGACTGGTTGCTTGGCGTGCAGGCCATGTTTACGAAACAACGAAAGGTGTAAGACAAGAAAGAGAACCAACGTTGCCGGTAAAAATCCCGCATGCAATGCAAAGAACCGTGTGAGTGTGTGGTGGCCATAGTCAGGCCCCCCTACAACAAGCTGCTGGATCGATGGCCCTATCAACGGTACGAGACCAGCCAAATTGGTCGCAACGCGAGTCGCCCAATACCCTTTCTGGTCCCACGGCAAAAGGTATCCCGTAAGAGCCATGCCAAGAACCAGCGTCATCAATACCAGCCCTAACCAGAAGTTCACTTCACGCGGAGCTCGATACGCGCCGTCAATCACAACCTGCATGACATGAAGAGCCAACAAGACAATCATTGCCTGGGCCATCACGTGATGAATGCCTCGAAGGAGCCAGCCTCCTGTCATCTCGTGCTGAATGAAATAAACGCTCTCCCAGGCAGTCTGTGCGCTGGCTGAGTAACTCGCCCAGAGCACCAAGCCGGTAATAACCTGTGTCATAAAAGCGAAAACAAGCGTGCTTCCCCATACATAACGCCAACGAGCCCCACCCGGAACTCGCTCGTAAAGTGCGCTTTTAAGAAGGGCTCGGTAGCCTGTTCTGCTATCAAGCCAATTACCAAGCCCGCGTATACCAACTGCCACGTTGCCATCCGAAGATGTGTCAGGACTTTGGGTGTCCGTCATTTTCGAGCCACCTTCTCTTCAGTGCCTGAATAAAAATTCTGCCACTTTACGGATACCGCACCCGACTTGCTGACCTCACATTCAAGACTGTCCATTGATCGAGGACTTGGGCTTGGTGCAACAATACCACCGTCAAGAGTAAAGCTACTGTTATGACATGGGCAGCGAAAACAACCTGCTGCCTCATCTAATTCAACAAAGCAGCCGGCATGAGGGCACGTCGCGGACAGCGCCTCAACGCGATCGCTCCCCTCATCTCTTTTTACATAAACGGCTCCAATCGGTTCGGCTTTGAATCCTGTCCACGCATCAACCCGATCAGCGATCACTGGAAATTGCCGAGGCTGACCATCTGCCGGAACATTCGTGAGATCAGTCAGCGGGAGGAATGAAGCCGCGCCCGATGAGCGACGCAGGGGATCAAGTAACGCCCACAGTGCAGCACCGAAAGGTGGGAGTGTGGCGAGACCTCCGCACAGCATCGCCAAAGCACCTGTCAAAAAGCTACGACGCTCTGTCTTCTCGTCAGCTGGTTCTTGATGTGATTCCGCAGTCACGCCTGGACCTCTCTTTTGAATTCTTTTTATTTTCAAGAATGTCTGTGAGGATACACCATTCCAGTCAGTCTATCCTTTTGATACCCTTGACCGAATCATCCAACAGAAACTTCCTGAACGCAACGAGTTCACGCCGGTTGGAGAGCATGCCACGCGGCGTCGACAGCTTCTGTCACCTGTTTCTCAATCTCGTCGAATGCCCCTGTGGTAATCGCCCCGGCAGCTGCTTTATGGCCGCCGCCGCCAAAGTGCCCGGCAAGGGCACTGCAGTCAGCAGCACCACGACTCCGAAAGCTGAGCTTCACTCTCTTATCAGGCTGCTCAATCATGATTGCGGCAACCTGTGTTCCCTTCACCGCAAGAGTCAAGTTGATAAGATCCTCGGTATCAGCTGGTGAGGCACCGACCTCTTTGATATCGGACTGTCGAACTGTCGAAAGGATACAGTTGCCGTCGTTGAAGGTCCGTGCTCCGGCAAGCGTTCGGCCAACGAGGTGTAGTCGAGCAAGCGTATCTTGCTCAAAAAGCTCTCGGTAAATGAATGGCGGACTCGCGCCGGCATCAACAAGACGAGCAGCCACACGAAATGTCTCGCCGCTTGCAGAGGGAAAGCGAAACCCCCCGGTATCAGTCGAGAGCCCGGCGTACAGTGGCGTTGCAATCGATTCAGTGAGGGGAACCCGCAAGCGAAGACCAATTTCATACACAATTCGTGCTGTGGCTTCAGCTGTCGTATCTTTAAACCAACGATCCGAAAGGTCATCTTCACTCACATGATGGTCAACAACGACAACACGTTCCCGCCGTCGCTTGAGCACCTCTCCCATTGCCCCAAGCTGCGCCCACGCACTGGTATCAAGAACTATGAGTAAATCACGGTCATCAAGATCTGCTGGTGTAACACCTTTCGCTAAAGACTCCAATTTATGCTGGGGATCAATCCACTGAAGATTGGCTGGCGTCTCCTGCGCATTGACTATACGGACATCCTTGCCGACGGCTTCGAGAATCCCAGCCATTCCTAACTCGCTGCCAAGGGCATCACAGTCGGGCCTTACATGACTTGTGAGTACAACTCGCTTTGACTCCTCGATAACGGTGAGAAACGCAGACCAATCAAGACGCATGGAATTTTCCTTTGTGTAAAACACGGACGTAGCCAGACTCAGAAATTTCTATAAAAAAGCCTTGGTAGTTTACCCGGAAAAACACGTCGAGGAGAGTGAAACTCCTTGAGACTGCGGTTTTTCTAAATTTACCCGTGAGAGGGATTCGACGTGCACAACATCTGCATGAAGCTGCTTCGTAAGTGCCTCAACTCCCTCAAATTTTTCAGTTGACCGCAGGCGTTGAAAAAATTCTACCTGCAGCAATTGGCCGTAAAGATCGCCCACGAAACCAAGCAGATGAACTTCTATCGTCTTTTCCGCAGCACTGAACGTGAGGTTTTTCCCTACATGTATCGCTGCCCCATACCGGCTGCCAGACGCTGTCGTAGCCACTCCTGCGTAGACACCGTCATGCGGAATCAACGTATGCACATTCCCAAGATTTGCCGTCGGAAAACCAAGTGCCTTGCCACGTCGCTG
>CAXEMW010000071.1:0-14247 GCA_963997395.1 uncultured Planctomycetaceae bacterium | reverse complement strand
AATATCGCTACATCAAGTCGAACATCCATTTTTTCCGCGGTGTAGAGTCGTTGCCGCCCGGCACTTTTCTGGAATGGAGCCCAACGGGTGTCCGCCGCCAACGCTTCTGGCAGCCACAGCGACGCCAGTCCGCGACCGACAGCCGGTCGGCCAACGAAGAAAGCCTGGTTGAAGGCATTAATGAACTCATTGAGAATTCAGTTCGCCGGCAATTACGCTCCGACGTCCCATTGGGCGTATTTTTGTCCGGTGGGGTCGACTCCAGCCTAATCGCCCATTTTGCCGCCCGTCATTCGTCGACCCGCCTGACCGCCTTCACCTTTTCCATCGGCGACGCGGCGGACGAAGTCAAAAGCGCCAGGAAGGCGGCCCAATTCCATCAAATGAACCATCGCACAGTACGCCTCCAATCGGCCGATTTTAACGACTTCCCAAAGGCGATTGCGTCCATGGATTCGCCAGTCGGCGATGCCATCGTGCTGCCAACCTTCAAACTCTGCCAAGCCGCCTCGCAAGAGGTGAAAGTCGTGCTGACAGGTGAAGGGGCCGACGAATTTTTCGGCGGGTACGTCCATTTCCCAGTTCTGCGGAAGCTGGGTGTCTGGTCCGAACGGCTGCCAGCACTCAAACTGTTGTCGCCGATAGTCCGACGCCTGCCGGTTTCCCTTCTCGACCGTATGTTCACCTATCAGGGCTCGCTAGGCACTCTGGGGCGATCGCGCGTCGCCGATATGATCCGCGCCATCGGCGATACCGGAAAGTTGGCTGCGCTGGCCAACCAGGTCATCGACGACCGGGATTTGGCAGAAGGCACCAATCTGGCGACTGTCAACAGCCGGCCAGCTGAGGATCTGACGCTGGCTGGCCAGATGCTGACGTCTACGCAGACATGGCTGCCCAATCAGATCCTTCACAAGATGGACCAGTTAAGTATGGCACATGGGCTCGAGGCCCGGGTCCCCTATGTCGACCACCGTCTTTACGACTTCCTCCTGCAGGCACCCGACAGTCTTTTCCACGATGGCAAGCGGGACAAGATAGCGCTGCGCGGAGCCGCCGGCAGGCAAAACCTCGCCGCCTCCGAGCGCGCCAAGGTGGCCTTCCATTTACCCATCGAGCGGATGTGGCACCGCGAGTTCAACGCATTGTGTGACGCCTGGCTATCGGACGAAATTATCAGAAAATATCAGATCATACGCCGCCAGTTCGTCCGAGACTGCCGCAAGCAGGCCGATGCCGGTGAATTCATGGCTGCCAAAAAACTGATTACCCTGGCTTCGCTCAATATGTGGCTGGAGGCCAACGAGGTCCCATGATCGGAGAAGCTCTCCTGGCTTTACTCGCCTGTCCTGATTGTCGAGATGAGCTGCATCAAACGGAGATGGCAGCGCTCGAATGCACTGGATGCGGGCGGCGTTACGCGGTGACCGACGACGACATATTGTGTCTCGTGCCAAGTGAGAGCAAAGCGCTACCGCCTGAATACCAGGACCCCGACTATCTCAAAATGAGTGCCGTGTTCGACGAATCGTCGTCATATTTCACAGACGCTAACCCTGTTTTTCGGGCCATTCACACGTCGTCACACCGCACGATCGCAGAATGGGCTAGGCCCTATATCGACGATGGATGGACCTGCGATCTCGGTTGTGGACGCGGTTTCCATGGTATGTTCTACGAGGGGGATCCATCACGTTTGATTGGCGTCGACTTCCGACTCGACAGCCTCCAAGCCTATCGGCGAAATGCTCCGGAACCGGTCCTGATACAGGCCGACTTAACACGTCTACCTTTTAGGAACGAAGCGTTGTCGCGGATCGTTTCGATCTATTCTCTCGAACACGTTTACCATTTGTCGGATGCCGTGTCCGAAATGGCGCGCGTTGCCGAAAGCGGAAACCGTCATTTCGTCGGACTCCCCTGCGAGGGCGGTTTGGCCTGGGGCCTGGGGCGCAAATTGACTTCGGAGCGGGCGATGTCGAGGCGTTATGACCTAGACTACTCAAAATACATTCGCCTCGAGCACTGCAACGATGCCACAGACATCATCGAAGTCCTGTCGGACAAGTTTGATATCGACCAGCGACGGTTATTTCCTTTACCATTTGCACCGGTGATCTCGTTGAACTTGACGCTGACTGTAAGCCTGAAAGTCGTGGCTGCGGTCTAGCGTCCAAATGAATAAGGACCAAATGGTAGCGAAAGAGAAAGCTCGGATTTCCGTGGTAATTCCAGCTCGCAACGAGGAGGATGCAGTCGGCGAGGTTGTGCGAGGCGTACTTACGGCGGTCGACGCCATCGAAGTTATAGTCGTCGACGACGGTTCCGAAGACGCAACTGCGGAGCGGGCTTCGGAGGCCGGCGCTCAAGTGCTTCGAAATCCTTACAATGTTGGAAACGGCGCCTCGGTGCGCCGTGGTGCTTTGGCCACGTCTGGCGACATTATCGTTTTTCTCGATGGCGACAATTGAGGAACTAGAAATTAACTGTTTGACACGACCGAATTGAGTATGAGATATGACGGCAACAACCAGTAATTCATCGAAGGATGTAAGCGATAGTGGTTCGGGTATTTCGGACGCAATGATAGAAGCGAATGGTCTTTGCAAGTACTACGGGAGTTTCATTGCAGCGGAGGATATTTCGTTTCGTGTTCCACGTGGTGAGATCGTCGCTTTCCTGGGGCCGAATGGTGCCGGCAAGAGCACAACAATGAAGATGCTTACTGGCTATCTTGCTCCTTCTGCAGGGCGAGCGATGCTTGCAGGGTATGACATGTCTATTGATCGACTTTCAGCATCAAAAAGACTTGGGTATCTGCCTGAAAATGGACCGCTCTATCCTGATATGACACCGCGGACCTTGCTTGAATTTTTTGCAAATGCTCGTGGGCTTAAGTCACCATATCGGGAAGAACGAATTGAGGCGGTGGTGAAGCAGTGCGAACTCGGTAGTGTTATCGGGAAAGCGATTGGTAAGTTGTCGAAAGGCTATCGCCAGCGTGTTGGTATGGCGCAAGTTCTCTTGCATGAGCCGGATGTCTTGGTACTCGACGAACCAACGAGCGGGCTTGATCCAAACCAAATCCGCGAAGTTAGAGAAACTATTCGAAGGCTAGGGCAAGAGAAAACAGTGTTACTTTCCACTCACATTTTGCAGGAAGTTGAGGCCATGGCCGATAGGGTTATTCTTATTGCAGAGGGTCGCATGCGGTTTGATGGCACTCCGGCGGAACTGACTGCTGGGGGTGAGCGGCTTGATGAACGTTTTTATGAGTTGACACGGGCGTCGTGATGTAGGCGTGCACTGATTCGCAGTGATGAAGGCTCGTTCTAAGTAGAGCGTTTCATCCTGACGCTGGTGCCCTGAGGCATGTTGGTAATGAATTACACAGTTGGACTGTCATTGACTTGTAGAGAGAGGAATTAGTTGGCAATGAAGTGGTATGTTCTCGATGCAGTTTTCAAACGAAATTTCGTTTCTTATTTTTCGAATCCAACAGGGTATGTCTTTATCTGTGTATTTGTTCTGCTTGGTTCGCTTGCTGCATTTTGGCCGCCAGAATTTTTTAATTCGAATCTTGCAAACCTTGACCAGCTGAATCGCTATTTGCCGTATATATTGCTCGTCTTTATTCCGGCTATAACAATGAGCGTTTGGGCTGACGAACGCCGGCAGGGTACAGACGAACTAATCCTGACTATACCGGCGAGTGACATCGAGGTTGTGGTAGGGAAATATCTCTCGGCGGTTGGTATTTATACGGTGTCGCTCATTTTCTCATATCTATGTAATCTGGTTATCTTGCAAATTTGGGGCAATCCCGACCCTGGACTCTTTTTCACAAACTATCTTGGTTACTGGTTTGTTGGTCTGGCTATGTTGGCGATCGGCATGGTTGCAAGCTTCTTAACAAGTAATCTGACCGTATCGTTTATTTTAGGATTGGCATTAAATGCGCCATTAGTTGTTGCTGACCAGGCGAGCAGTGTGATGGGGCCAAAGTTGGCGTCGGTCGTTCGGTCTTGGAGCCTCGCAGAGAACTTTATTGATTTTGGTCGTGGTATCGTCAGCCTTTCAGCCGTTGGCTACTTTCTTGGTATTGTGACAGTATGCCTCTACGTCTCAATGGTTCTCATAGGCCGTCGTCATTGGACTGGTCGACGAGATGGCGCAAGAATGGGCACTCATTTTGTTGTGCGTACCGCTGGGCTTGCTGTGGCTGCTCTTGGGGTCGTGCTTACATTTCGTGCATATGATGTGCGAGCTGATCTTTCAGCTGAGCAGATCAGTTCGCTGTCTCGCGATACCAAGAAGCTCTTGGCAGGCTTAGATACTGAGCAAGCTATTGAAGTCACTGCTTACGTGAGTCCAGCCGTACCCGAAGACTATGCTCAGACGCGTCTCACCCTTCTTAATATGTTGCGGCAGTTTCAGCGCCTTAGCGGCGGGAAGCTTCGTGTCGATGTTCTAGAGACTGAAACAAAAACAGAAGCAGCCTCTTTGGCTAGCCAGCAGTTTGGCATTGAGCCGGTAACGGTTCTTTCTCGGGAGCGGGGCGCATTCCGGGACGAAGACATTTTTCTTGGCTGTGCTTTCACGTGTGGTCTCGAAAAAGTTGTAGTCCCGTTTTTTGATCGTGGCACGCCCGTTGAATATGAATTGATTCGGTCGATCTGTACGGTAGCAGAGCAAAAGAGGAAGCGTCTAGGAGTAGTGACAACAGATGCAGATCTTTTTGGTGGCTTCGATATGGCTAGTGGTCAGCAGCGACCTCGGCAGCCAGTTCTTGAGGAACTCGAGAAGCAATACGAAGTTGTCCAGGTTGATCCTGCTGCTCCGATTACAGAAACATACGATGTACTGATGGCAGTTCAGCCATCAAGTCTTGGTCCCGAGCAGATGAATAATTTTGTATCTGCGATTCGTTCTGGGCAGCCGGTTGCAATTTTTGAAGATCCGTTGCCAGTCTTAATGAATAGTGTTCCGGGGACGTCTCAGCCGCGCCGCGGAGGTGGTGGTTCAATGGCTATGTTTCAGCAGCAGAGTCAGCCTAAAGGTGACCTTGGCCAACTATGGGATGTACTAGGGCTTCAGCTCGCTGCAGGAAGCGGCCGTCCACTCATGGGGCAAATGGGCTCATCGCCCTATGTTGTCTGGCAAGATTATAATCCTCATCCAAAACTGGAACTACCTAGTGAGTTTGTCTTTATTGACGCGGAATTGGGTGAAGCTGATGGCGGGGTGTCCCGTAGTTTTAATCAAGCCAATTCAATTACGCGTGGGCTGCAAGAAGTTTTGTTCCCTTTTCCTGGGGCTCTGTCTAAAGACGAAAAAGCGAATCTGGAATGGACACCACTTGTCACAACTGGAACACGTTCAGGCACGATTGAAGTCGAGCAGGTTTTGGGAAATCGCGGAGATATGCGTCAGTTGAGAATCTTCGAAAAGCCAGGTAGTCAGGCTATGGTTCTTGCGGCGGCGGTTGATCGGGAATTGCCAGGAACTGGAAGTGCGACCGAGAGTGAGAAAGGCCCGTCTGACGGAGACACAACGTTGGTTCGGGCTATTGTTGTTGCAGATATTGATCTCATGGGTCCTCAAATTTTTGGTCTTAGAAATCGTCCTGATGAAGTCTTTGGGCTTAACTTTGATAATGTAACATTTGTTTTGAACGTGCTTGATACGCTTTCGGGTGATGATCGTTTTCTTGAAATCCGAAAGCGAAAGCCAAAGCATCGAACACTTGAACGTATCGAAGATACGGTTGCAGATGCTCGTGAAATGGCCGATAAGCAAAGGCAGGACTATATCACTGAATTTGATAAAGCGGAGCAAGCTGCAAATGCTGAAATGCAAAAGGAAGTCGGGGAGTTTGAAAAAAAGATTCAAGATATGGAGTCGAGTGGAAATACAGATCGTCAGGCTGCCATGCAGGCGGTGCAGCAGTTGGCGAGCCGCCAACGGTTAGCTCAACGAAGGCTTGATACAAAACTTGAGCAACTGAAGCGGAAGAGAGATGTTGAAATTGAGCAGGTAGAGCGATCTCTTGAGGCAACAATACGACGGGAGCAGGATTGGCAAAAATGGCTGGCCGTTATGTTGCCCCCGATACCACCACTGGTTGTTGCTTTTTTTGTATTTTTCCGTCGTCGAGCTCAAGAGCGTGAAGGTGTGGCAAAGTCACGCCTTCGATAGATTTTTATTTGGAGTAGAAGAACAAAATGAATACGGAAAGTGTCTCGGAAACACGTGACCCCGCAATGCGTAGGACGGCGGTCTTCCTCGGTGCTGGATTGTTGCTGTTGGCTTTGGGTTGGGCTGTACAGCCACGTTTCAAGCCGGCGACATTACAACCTGCAGTTGAGCGTGTTCTCTTTCCTGCGTTAACAGATGCTGAGAAGGCAGCGAGTCTTGAGATCATTCGGTACGACGATGAGTTGGCGACCCTCTACCCATTTAAAGTGATTAAGTCTGGTGGTGTGTGGGTGCTACCGTCTCACCAGAACTACCCGGCTGATGCCAAAGATCAGCTCGCAGCCGCCGCGACGGAACTCGTTGACCTGAAGGCGCTTGATGTTGTGACTGAAAGAGCAGCTGATCACGAAGTCTACGGAGTCATCGAGCCTGATCAGGAGAAAATCAAGCCTGGCATGACTGGTGTTGGACAATTAATCGAGATACGTGATCTTTCCGGCAGTAAGAGTGCCCGGCTTGTTATTGGGAAAGAAGATAAGCAGGCAGGAGTAGGAAGTGGTAGTCGACGACTTCGTTTTGTTCGGAAGGCAGGGCAAGATCCGGTCTATCGTGTCGAACTTGATACGTCAAAGTTCACGACACAATTTGGAGATTGGATTGAGAAAGATTTGCTGAAGTTGACTCCATGGGATGTTCGATCGGTTGAGCTTGATAACTATACCCTCGCTGCTGTTGAGTCTGATGGACGACTTGAAGTTCGTCAGCAACGCAACGAAAAGATGCAGTTAGCCTATAACGACAAAGAGTCGTCTTGGCAATTGACGTCACTTGAGTCCTTTCCTGGTAAAGACTCAGCAGAACCAGTTTCTGAAAAGTTAAAAGATGATGAAGAAGTAGATTCAACAAAGCTCAATGACCTTCGCAATGCCCTAGGCGATTTGCAGATCATTGATGTTGCACGTAAGCCGGCTGGTCTTAGTGCAGATTTGAAAGCTGCCGAGAGTTTTGTCAATGATGTTGAGGCAGTGTCTTCCTTGCAGCAAAGGGGTTTTCTTCCGCTGCCGTCCGGAGTCATTCTTTCAACAGAGGGTCAAGCAGTTATTGGCATGAAGGATGGTGTCGAATATGTGCTGCGGTTCGGCGCAGGTACAACTGTTACCGAGCCCGGGAAAGCAGGGTCTGTGGAGGATGGCGATGCTTCTGAAGAGTCGGCCGAGACGGCTGCACGGTACCTGCTTGTTATGGCCCAGTTTAATGAGGATTTGTTGGAACAGCCTGACCTGACAGAATTGCCTTCGCTTCCTGAGGAAGATGACAAGAATACTGATAGCGGAGAACAGTCGAAAGATGACAAAAGTGAGGATGAGAAGGCCGAGAAGGAAGCAGGCAGTGATGAGAAAGAATCAGCTGATCCTGATGTAACAGCCGCAGACCTTCTGAAACAAGCGGACGAGGCTGAAGCAGCTATGCAGAAGGCAATCGAAGATCGGCGTCAAGTGGAACGCGAGAACCGTCGGAAGCAGGAATCCTTTGATGAAAAAGTAGTTGAAGGCAAGAAGCGTGTAGCAGAGCTCAACGGTCGTTTCGCTGATTGGTATTACATTGTCTCCGAAGAAGAGTTTAAGAAAATTCATCTTAATCGTGACGCGGTGATCAAGGTGAAGGCTGAACCTGCAAGTGATACCGCGCCAGGGCCGACTGTTCCTGGGCCCCAATAAGAGGTAGATGGTTGTTCTAGTTCATTTTTCTGCTCGTACTTTATTTCACTGAATCGCGTTTCAACGAGAACCTGATGTCCGAAATACTAACTTCTCCTCGGCCATCACGATTTGGTCGAGCTCTCGGTTTTCGTGTTCTTTCATCAGGCAGTGCTGTTCCGGAACGCGTTGTAACAAATGCGGATTTGGGGCATCTCGGCTGTGACCCCGAATGGATTCTAAGTCGGTCGGGCATCCAAGAGCGACGGCACGTTGATCCCGGAATGGCAACAAGTGACCTTGCTGTTCAAGCAGCCGAACGTGCACTTGCTTCATGTGGTGATGTTCGTAACCAGGTCGATCTTCTCGTTCTTGGAACATTTACGCCTGATACAAGCCTTCCTTCCACGGCATGTATGGTCCAGGAAAGGCTTGGTATCAATGCGCCGGCAATGGATGTGACAGCAGCTTGCGCGGGCTTTGCGTACTCACTTGTAACAGCGGGTCAATTTCTTGCGACGGGGTCAAGCAATCTTGCGATGGTTATCGGAGTCGATACGAATTCACGTGTTGTTGACCCGAATGACATAAAAACCTGGCCTCTCTTTGGCGATGGTGCTGGTGCGGTTCTTTTAGAAAGAGTAGAAGAAAATCAACAAAATGCCGGTTTGCTAGCGTGGTCACTTGGTTCGGATGGCCGTGGATCTAATTTGCTTGTCTGTCCCATGAGTGGGACTCGGCAGCCAGTGACTGTAGAAGGTGTCACGGCTGGCGAACAGTACATGCAAATGGATGGACGGGCGGTATTTAAATGGGCAATTCGTCTTGTTGAAGAGAACGTCCAGCAAGTAGTTCATCACTCTGGGGTGCCGATGGAGTCAATTGACCTCTTTATTCTACATCAGGCAAACCTGCGGATTATTGATGGCATCCGGTCATCACTCGGCTTGGATGAAGAAAAGTTTCTCGTCAATCTCGACCGTTATGGAAATACATCAAGCGGATCTATTCCCCTTGCTCTTGATGAAGCCTGGCGTGCTGGACGAATAGGCCCTGGCAGTACGGTGCTGATTTGTGGTTTTGGTGGTGGTCTGGCTTGGGGTAGTGGTGTTTGGAGGCTTTAATCGTATGTGGAAATTCTTGCAGGAAGAAAAATGAAATCATTGCCGAAACGTACAGATGTTCGAGAGGGCGATACATGGGATCTTAGAAGTCTTTTTGCTTCTGATACGGAGTGGGATGAGGCGCTTCTCGAATGGGAAAAACGTATTCCACTTTTTCGGGATTACGTTGGGACGCTCGGTGAGTCGGCTGACAAACTTGCTCAGTGCCTCATTTTTGACTTGGAAATTGATCGTGAGGCTGACCGGCTTGGTACATATGCTCATCTGCGTATGAGTGAGGATACTGCTGCAACGCCTGCTCAAAGAATGATGGGGCGTTTTCAGCATGCGGCGACAAAAGCTGGAGAGTCAGCCAGTTTCCTGCAGCCAGAAATTATGGCTATACAGCCATCTGTCCTCGAGGGGTGGCTCGAAGAACCTGTTCTCCAGCCATTTCGGCTGATGCTCGAACGTGTAGTTCGAAATCGGCCTCATGTGCTTTCTGAGCCGGAAGAAAGAATATTGGCCATGCAAGGTACCTTTGCCGGTACGGCAGGGAAGGTTTTTCGTCAATTGACGGATGCTGATATGAAGTTTGGCACCATTGCCGACGGCAAGGGTAATGAACTTGAGCTCTCAAATGCAACCTTCACAACGCTCCTGCATGACTCAGTCCCCGAGGTACGGAAGGCTGCTTTTCATCAGTACTATGCTCAATATGAGTGCCATGCGAACACGCTTGCAGCAACACTGTCCGGCTCAAATGAACGCGATGCATATGCTGCAAAAGTTCGATGTCATCCATCAGCTGTAGAGGCAGCATTATTCGCTGATAATGTTCCACTTGCAGTTTATGATCAACTTATTGCTGCAGTGCGAGCTCATCTTCCGATTGTTCACCGTTATTACGAGTTGCGTCGCCGCCTGCTTGGCCTCGATGAAATACACCACTACGACTGCTACGTTCCGCTCGTTCCTGAACTTGAGCAAAAACATACATGGGATGAAGCGATACAGGAAATTACGGCATCGCTTCAGCCACTTGGGGCAGAGTATTGTGATCAGCTTGAGGCTGGTTTGAGAGGTCGATGGTGTGATCGGTATCCAAATGTTGGTAAGCAGTCGGGTGCTTTTAGCTCAGGAACATATGACTCTGATCCATACATTTTGATGAATTTCCAGGAAGACGTTATTGAGCACGTCTTTACCTTGGCGCACGAAGCTGGTCACTCAATGCATACTCGGCTGTCAGCTGATGCTCAGCCATTTCAATACGCTGGGTACACGATATTTGTTGCTGAAGTGGCGAGTACATTCAATGAGCAGCTTCTTACTCGCCATCTTTTATCCAAGGCGCATTCACCAAAGCAGAGAGCAGCAATTATTTCTCGAGAGATAGATGCTATTCGTGGAACGATCATACGACAGACCATGTTTGCCGAGTTTGAGCGCATGAGTCACGCCTCGGTTGAATCAGGCGAGCCCCTGACGCTCGAAAAAATCCGCACACTGTATCGAGAGTTGCTCACAGCTTATTTTGGATCGGGCTTCGCTATTGATGAAGAACTCGAACTTGAGAGTCTACGAATACCTCACTTTTACCGTGCTTTTTACGTTTATAAGTACGCAACAGGGCTGTCAGCATCTATCGCACTCTCAAAGCGCGTCACTGAAGGTGGCCCAGAAGAGTTGGCTGCTTATCTCAAGTTTTTGCGTGGAGGGTGCTCGGAATGGCCACTCGATTTGCTTCGTGACGCGGGTGTAGATCTTGAGACCCCTGAGCCTGTGGGACTGGCTCTCACGAGGTTTGGTGAATTAGTTGAAGAACTCGAAAGTCTGTTGGAGTGATGACATCACTTTAACAGCCCGTTGCTTCAGTTGAAAAAAACGAGTGTTACTACGAGTCCTCAGGTGTCTTTCTGGAAGCGGTCGTTACTACTCGTTCTTCGATGCAATTCGTTTTGTGAACTCGATAAAAGATCGAACCATTGAACCAGTGCCACCGCCTGCAATTGATGGTCGTGGTTTGTCAGCAAAAGCCGGCCCAGCGATATCAACATGTATCCAAGGTATATCCCGGACGAATCGCTCAAGGAGTTTTGCGGCAGTGATTGCGCCACCAAGTCGACCATCACCAACATTCTTTATGTCGGCTACATCACTACTGATTTGACTATCAAAGTCCTTGTCCATTGGTAGTTGCCAGACCCGTTCTCCAACTGAACGTGCAGCATTCTTGAGAACATCGCAAGAATGCTGATTATTTGTGAAGACGCCAGCTATATCACGACCCAGAGCCACCATGCATGCTCCAGTCAGTGTGGCCGCGTCAATAATGCAGTCTGGCTTTAGATCAGCCACAACGTCCAGTACATCGGCAAGAACAACTCGCCCTTCAGCGTCTGTGTTGTGAATTTCAATTGTTGTGCCACTTCGGGCGGTCACTACGTCACCAAGTTTGTACGCATTGCCACCGGTCATGTTCTCAACAAGCCCAACGGCGGCAACCACGTGCACCGGTATTTTCAGTGCTGCTATCGATGCTATGGCACCAAGTGCAGCAGCAGCTCCAGCCATATCACATTTCATGGCAAGCATTCCTTCTGAAGTCTTGAGAGAAAGACCTCCAGAATCAAACGTAACACCCTTGCCAACAAAAGCTACCTTTGGAGATGTGTCATTGCACCCTGGGCCTCTGTAATGCAAAAGAACAATGCGAGGCGAACGGGTACTGCCTCGGGCAACGGCAAGCAATGCGTCACACCGTTCTCGCTCGAGTCGAGCCTGATCCCAGATTTCAATTTCCAGTCCAACTCGGCCTGCTATTGTTGCTGCTTCTTCAGCAAATGTTTCCGGGTACAGGTCATCTGGCGGCATGTTGACAAGTCGTCTGGCGAGTTTTACGCCCTCACCGGTAACATGCCCACGCTCGACAACTTCCACGGGAGCTTGTAACCAGACAGTTTTCTCAAAAGGTGTTTGGTGTTTTTCTGATCGATATAAATCCTGGCCAGAGGTGCCCATTGTCGCGCCAGCGACAGCTTGTTCGAGCTGGTCGTTTGACCAATTTCCGTCAGCCAGAAATCCGACAGTTGCTCGCGGTTTGCCGGATAGTCGTCGTGCCGCGGCTCCAGATGCTTCGTATAATATGCCAGCATCTACCTCATCGTGGGAACCGATTCCGACTACAAGCAATTGTTTGCAGGCAAGGCCTTGGGGGGCATAGAGCGGGACGCATTCATAGCGTTTCCCGGTGATTTCTCCTTGTTTGTAAAGCTGCCGAAGAAGTCCTCCTGTCGCTTCATCAATTTCTACGACCGGTCCACGAAGACCATTAGACTCAAGAAATACGACAAGGACATCGGCCTCGAAGCGAGCTGGCACGGCAGATGGATCTGCTTGAATAGCAGAATTCGTAGAATCATTTTGTGAGGAATGTAGAAATTCAAACGACATTATGGGGTTTTCTCCTAGTGTTCTCAGCTATCAGTGAGTTTTCTGTATGGAGTGTGGCAGGCGGCCTATTGGGCTTCAACTCGCCCATTGAAATCGTCGTGCTGCAAGGGAAAGAAGAACTGGAAGAACGAGTAAATTTCCCACGAGTCCGCCCATTAAAGTCAGGCAGGAGAGTCTTCCAAAAGAGACGGTAGGTATGAATTCACTTGTTGTTAATGCGAGAAAGCCAACAACTAGGGCAAGTGTTGAAAAGATCATTGCCCGTCCAGCAGTCTGATGAGCAGAATGAAGGGCCTCGGTAATACTACCGTGCTGTAAGAGTTGTCGACGAAAGGCAGTTGTGTAGTGAATGGAACTGTCCACCGAGAGCCCAAGAGAGACAGCAGCAATCATTGCAGTCCCCATGTTTATGGGCTCGCCTGTCCAGCCAAGGACGCCAAGAATGAAAATAATTGGCAGTATGTTTGGAACGAGTGCGATGCCACCAATGATCATACTCTGAAAACCGAATGACAGGAAAACAAAGATACCAATTGCTGCGATCAGGAAAGTGAGCCACTGATCTTTTATCATTCGCTCCACAAGCTGAGCAAGCAGAACAAAGAAACCAGTCACTTCTCCGTTAGGAGTGGTTTTTGTTGGTGGGAACATTTCTGTAACCGTCTTTTGGACATGATCAATCAGTGATCTCTTAAGAAGGGCAGGTTGCTTTTCGCGTGCTCGTAGCATGACTCTCAGCCACGTTGAATCGTCCAGCGGATCTGTGCCTATGAGACTTGCAGCAAGTTGCGGCATTTGTTGCTGAAAAAAGGTGACAGCTGTTCCAACGATCATGTTACCGGTAGGAGAGTTTTGTAAATCAGCTAAAGAAATTGGTGAAATGGCATCAAGGATATCAACAATACTCAGGACTTTCGTCAGTCCATGAGTTGTTGTGTTACGTGTTGATTTACTTTGAATGCGTTTTTCGAGTTCACCTACTCGGGCCAAAGTTCGGGCATCGATTGGTTGCTTGACTGGAATGAGAATGTCCCATACCCCAGCTCCTCCAAGTTGGGACTCAATCATGTCATAAGATCTTACTATGGGGCTTTCCGGACGAAAGTTTTTCGTGAAATCTGTTTCAACCCGGAGTTGAAATAATCCGAGTCCAGTAAAGACAATAATTCCCAACGACATTGAAAGTATCGGTTTCGGATGCTGAATAATCCTCGAAACGATACGATTGAGTTGGCTGTCGAGCTGTTTCTGTCCCCACTTACTGCTGTGCGCCTCATTCTTGTTTCCAACAAGGGCGAACCAAGGAATGACAAGCCCAGCAGAAATGAGCACCATGCCGGCACCGAGTGCCGTCATTATGCCAAAATCATGGACAGGACCGACATTGCTTGCAATGAGTGAACCAAACCCAATCATGTCAGTGATGATGGCTGCAACAATGGGCCAGAATAGGGTTTGGATTGTATTTGTCAGCGCTAACTGTGGTGCCTCACCGTTCCCTAGTCGTCGCCTGAATTCCACGATTATGTGGACAGTGGTCGCAATTGCCACCACTGTGACCATTGCAGAAAGCATTGTGGATACCATGGTGAGTTTCTGCCCAACCATCGCAAGTAAGCCACGGGTAGACCATAGGGCGAGAAGAACTACAGCAAGTGGCGCAAAGAGCCATCGGACACTTTGGAATAGGATCAGTAGGACAACAGAAGCGAGTACACCTGCTGTAACACCAAGTACATTTCCATCACGACGTAGCATTGCAAAGCCATCTTTGTGCACCCCGCATGAGCAGT
>CAXEMW010000070.1:0-14253 GCA_963997395.1 uncultured Planctomycetaceae bacterium | reverse complement strand
TGAAGCACTCACCTTTCTTGCTATTAATCCTGATTTGCCAACCCCTGAGCAAACATATTTGGCTTGTAGTCTAATTCGATGATGGCCTGATGAACGGCATCTCGCTTCTGTTCATTGACGACGGCACTTCCATTCAAGACTCTTGAAACCGTACTCTTTGAGACGTTGGCCCGCTTTGCAATATCATCAATCGTGGCACCGTCTCGCATGGTCTCAACTGATTGCAGTTGTTGAGTCTCTCTATTAATCATGGTTGTTCTCTTGATTGCAAGGCACGAGAGACTCGATACACATTCCTGTTTTCATACTTTCGAAAGTGCGTCATCGCGTCAATTTCTTGTTACCGTTCACTTTCTAAAATAGACTGCAACCGGTTTCATAGCAATCTACTCGCCTGAAATGGCATAAAGTAGCACTTGGTTCTTTTCTCTCCTACAGCATGCTCGCGTGGATTGATGGCTGATTTTGCCTGACGCGGGCGAGAATGCCCGCGTGCTCTCCATCAGAAACTCTTTGCATATTGGGACGTTCTTCGGGGCCCAACAATTTCTTTAACGGCCGACAAAGAATGGCCAATTTTCACTACAGCCAGATCCTTGACCGTCACGAACAGTCACAAACAGTCGGTAACCACCGGTTTCTTTTGGTGCCTGAAACCGTATCTGATCAGACTCAGAGCCTTCAGTTACTCGACCCTCAATAACATCTGGACGTTTTTCAACATCGCCCCCAATTTTTCTATCACTACTCTCCTTCACAATCGTCCACGTGTACGACAAATGATCACCGTCAGGGTCACGGTATTCCACACGCGCTTCAAGTGTTTCGTTTGGATTCACTCTCTTTCCTGAAAAATTGATCCTGTTGCTCTGCAGAATCGGTGCTCTATTTCGAGGCCATGATCCAGTCCATGCCTTGGTCATCGCATCTACAACAAGTGTTTTCTCACCAGTAGGAAGGAGCATGCCGAACCAGGTTGCCGTTGTCTCCTGTTTGTGCCCCCACAAAAATGCATAACCACCCAGACAGTATTTCTGTCCAACTTGCGTACCATCTTTTGAAGTCGCATCCAAAATCGAAGATGTTGCAGCAAAATAGGTTGATGCCTTACTTCGGCTCGACGGCTCTAGTGGTGCTTTCCAGGTTGTTGACGCGACCTCCCAAGGACCAGGAGGACCATATTCACTCACACAATATGGTTTTTCCCATCCAAGATCTCGAAGAGTCTTGTCCATTCCAACTGATCCGGAATAAACATTCACTCCAAGAATATCGATGAGCGGTGCATACTTTTTTATGGCGGCTAACTTCGCATCATTCACATTTGCCACCACGGTCATTACGGGATGGTCCGGATCGTGTTTCTTAACGAGGCTGGCGAGTATGTTTACCTCTTTCCAAATCTGAACACTGTCTCCCTTGCCCTCAGGGCCTTCCATTTCATTTCCCAAACCCCAACATAGCAGTGCTGGGTGGTTCTTCAGCCTTTTTATCGCCTTAACTACCTCATCACGTTGCTTCGTAATTGAATTCGGATCGTCATAACGAAAACCATGTCGTTC
This sequence comes from uncultured Planctomycetaceae bacterium, assembly GCA_963997395.1. GTDB lineage: Bacteria > Planctomycetota > Planctomycetia > Pirellulales > UBA1268 > UBA1268. Next base: position 12,691 of record CAXEMW010000070.1, on the reverse strand, counting down.
ATGACCAAGCCACAATCCAACCGTGACAAAAACATTCTTGTCGTACGCATGATCGAGGAGAGATTTACCATCAACTTTTTTCTCTGCCGATGCAGCATCCCACGTTCGAATCGCATTGCCACCACATGAAGAAAGTAATTCAATATGTGATGTCCCACCAACACCCCTGATCACAAAGTGTTCTTCATTAACGTGAAGTTGGTAGCCATCTTTGGCACTGCCACGAATCCTGACCTGTGATCCATCAGCAGAAACACTTGTTTGTGTGACAAAAGCACAGAGGAACAGAAATGTAACTTTTTCAAGGATGCTTTTTACTATTCGAGTTCTAATCATCCAGTTGTGCGTCAAAATCTAATTCCTTTATTTTTGCTACTGCAGCTTCCGATGGCTTCCAAAACCAGCCTTGAGGGTCCCAGCACTGACAGAACCCGTAGTCATCAACAAGGCTCTTGTAAGCCTCCACTGCCTCAGAAGATTTTCCTTGCTGCGATAGGGACTCTCCTTGGACAAATAGGATTGTTCCTACATCATTCAGAGCCCAATATGAGTGAATTTTATCGTCGTCCCCACTTGCAAATTCAGAGAGTGAGCTCTGCTGTTTTTTTGCTTCGTCTTGGTAGAGCTCACAACACTTCTTTGTGTACGCAGTAACATTGTCATGCTCACCTGCTTCCAATGCTTCCCAAGCTTTCGTCACCAGAGTCGATGATTTACTATCACCAAAGTCCTGTGCCGGCAAATCGGATTTTGCACTTGATAGAACTGCTACAAGAACGAGAAGAGTACACCAGCGAAGGTTTATCCGGTTTAATTTTTGAATCATTCCACTATTCCTCATCTTAATGAAAAGCCATATAAAAACTTTTTGTGATCAGCCTCTACCATCACTCTGTGGGTACTCGACACCCACGTCAATTCTTGCAATGTTACCCGTGCGATTGAAGATCGCTTCTGACTCCTGCTTTGTCAGCCGCATGCGGTTCCGGATCACCTCTCCACCTGTTCGTGATGTAACCCGAATACCCCGGCCTCGACCAGTAGCTGCGTAAATTATCGGGACCTGGCAAAACGTAAACCCAAATAAACCAGCATCAAGATCAATGCTGACTCGATTCCCGGCAACGTCGTAATATTGAAACTGCCCCGGCATGCTTTGAAATTCAGAGTGATCCAGAATTACATTTTCAAAATGAATACGGCCTTCACAAATAACAATACCGAGTTCTAGTAGTCGGGTAAGCAGATCTTCTTTTACCTGTCCTGTCATACCTGGTTGCTGGGCACCAGCATGAGCTGGTGTATGTGAATATGGATCTGATGGAAAGGCACCATACGAGCAAACAGATTTACTTTTCCAAACACCATTTCGAATCTTAAAGAAGTGTTCTTTAAGTTCGGGAATTACTGACTCACCTCGAAACTGTCTTGTTTGAATTTGTTGGGCAACTGCGTGGACAAGCTTTGAAACCATGTGCCAATAAATACTTCCAAGGCCTTCATATGCATAAAAATTTGTAGCTCTTCCAGAAAACGTTTCGTGGTGGAAGACGGCTTCCCAAAGATTTGAAATTTGCCTGCGATCCTCTTGTGTAAATTCCCACTGGTTCTCTGTGTTATTCCACAAGTCTATCTTCGCATTCAGATCAGCATCGTTTCGGAGGTCACTTGCAAAATGCAATCCCCCATCTTCGTTTTGGCAGAGTAGGTCACAGCCCCCAGCATCAATCACTCTTCGTGCTATTGAATTATTTCTGAACCACTCTTGAGGAATCTGATTTTTTTCAGAAAACTTTTTTTCTGCTTGGTTCGGATACAACAAATAACTATTTTGGTCAGGACGATACAGATCACTTTTTTCCAAGGCATCCAGAAGTTCAACAACTTCTTTTTGGCAAAGCACATTCGACTCCAGAATCGCTACTTGACCTTCTAACATAAGCCCAACTGGAGCAATATGAATTTCCTCATCACCCACACAGATCCAGTTGTAGGATTCATAAAGACCATCCGAACGCCGGTTGCCTCGTATCGTCTCCTCAAGGACATGAATCGCTCTAAGACAGAAGCGTCGAATATCTGCTACAGCAACATCGGTTCGCTTACCAGAGAAACCACTGTACACCGTTTCCCTATAAGTCTCTGCAGCGTTTTGGAGGCCAACTAGAGTAAATCGACGCGTTATCGAATCTATCGTTCTGCCAGAAAACAGCCTGCACCCGTCAAGAACCGATGTAATGGATTGCAGAAATTGAGAAATTTCATAAGAGATTCGAATACTTTGTTCACTCACGTCTTCAAACAGTTCATCAAGTCTCTCAAGAAAAACCTTTAAGTGGCATGCTGTAATAACAGATGCACCCTTACCCGCAAGTGCATTCAGGGCATCGTTCCACTCAGGCCGTTGTGTACTAAGCCAGATCCCTGCCCCGGGAACGAAATTCGAGATCTTCACCAGGGATGTTAGCAGTAACTTCTCGGCTAGTGACACATAATGAATCTGCTTATCAAGGTTTCTCGCAAGGACTTCATCTGTTCCACTCAACTGTATGTTCCGTCGAAGTGAATCATTCGCCGCAGCATCAAAAATCACTGTATCACCAGGCGTTTTAAGAATTTCTTCAAATGGCTTTATTCGGTAGGGCACATCAACATACACACACCGATCAGCAGCTAAATCTCGCCTGAGATTTTCTGGAAAGTAGTTCCTGTAACGTGAGAGCAAACGATGCAGGTAAATAATTTGATGATCACCCCAGTATCCGATTGTCGCCCAAGGATCATTCGGATCAGGCTGTTCCCAATCGACACCATCAAGTTGGATACGGTATGGATTATACCCATCGACTGTGGACGCATTTACGAACCGGTAAACCATTCCCTCCAGTAGTTGTGGAAAAGAATCGGCGAGCGCTTCCCAATTTTGAAAGACATCTCTCCAGTTGCCCTCAAAACCGATTTGTCTCTCACCATCTTTATTCCGCGACGGAATAGAGAAACTATTCCACGGCCTTGATGGGTCCCCATGACGTCTGCTTAGAGTAAGAGGTAAAAACTCAGTAGCAATTCGATCAATATCTTTAGAACTCTGCCTCCTACACTGCTCAAGAAGTTCGCTTTTTTGGAGCGAGTGCGGGAGTATTTCCAACCAGTTTCTGTTCTCTATAAAGCAGTCTTTATTCCGCTTTTCTACATGCCGTAAAAAATCATTCCGTCGTATAGAGTACCCATCGAGTGGAATGCCACCTCGCATAATGTTTAGTAATGCATTCGAAAGATGACGATGAGACTCAGCCTCGTCTCCTGAGTACTGAAGTCCATCAACTCGGCCTGCAAATGCATGTAACTCAGCATTGGTTTGTGATATATCGTCCTTAATACTCGCATCTGAGATATCGCCTTTTTGCAGGGAGCGACGTAGGTCGTGAAGGTCACAAGCATCAACAGCGACATCACAAACAATATTCCATTGTATGTTCTCGTCAGCAGGCAAACTATATTCGTCGACCCTGTAGAAGGCTGGCTTTACCCCTCGCTTTGTGCACTCAGTCCTGACAGGCATTCCATCCCGAAACAGATTAATTTGATCATCTGAGAGGAGAAACTTCGTTGACGGACTCGACGACGGAGTCCAAGCTACAGTACTCCGCAAAGCTTCACTGGCTTCGGGCCGGTCTACTGGTATCGAACTCAACGAATGGACACTCACTCCTAAACCCTGGATGAGTTCAGATTGTTTATATGCATCAGCGAGGTTGCTGTATCGCTGCTGAAAAATATGCCCAACACCCGCTGGCAGTATTCCGTGGACACCATCGCAGACCGTTACTCTGCAGTCCTGCTCATTATGCTTCGTTATTCCAGCAGTGCGCACAAAACCATAACGGGCGCTTACTGACCACTCATACCAGAAACTTAACCCAAGTGTTTCATTGTGCTCTTGGAAACAGACCTTGTCACCAATCAAATTTTTGGAGAGCTCACGGTCAACATGAAAAAGACTTTCTTGCTCTCCAAAGGGTTCCCAGCAGGTAACGTCGTCATCGCGATGAACCCAAATTATCGTCTTCGGCCCTACTGCATTTTTGAGAGCCAAGAGAGCATCCGCTGGGTAGTACGGAAACAAGGCATGATCTGCATTTTTCCTTCCACATGTCACCGCACCGTTACTATAAAGAAACATCCAGTGATCATCACTGCTAAGCACAGTCATGAGAAATGGAGCAATCTGATCTACCGCTTTAATAGTAGCAAAGCTATTACCAGTCTCTGTTGGCAAAACATAGCTGAGGTACGGTTCCGCTTTATTCGTAGTAGTACCAATTTTTTCTGGAGACTGTTCTGATCTCTGATTATTGGCAATGCTCATGAACTACTCCAAATAACCACAATCTCATCAAGCGCAAATCGACAATTACAGCTGTGCATACAGCATCCATCAAATGTGAATACATCCGACAGTTCAAACAGCCTGACTTGATTCAAACATGTTTGCTTAGAAACATGACGAACAAAACTTCAGGTAATGACCACACTTATGCCTTCGATTACGTGAAATCTATTAATTTGAGACCACTTTCAAAGTGAACTAATTTCCGCTTCTGTCAGCTCACGAACAACACGACTTCCAAGAAAGCCAACGTTCTTTTTTCCATCAACGCCAGTCGTCTCAAAAATCACTGGTAACCCAAGTGATGCCAATGAAGGACCTTTTTCTCTCTCCTCCCGAGACAGCGTTTTTCCTTCATCTAGATCTCCCGGATCTTCCGTAACACCCTTTTCGCGTTTCGGCCTCTCTCCGTATGCGATGTCAAATTTTTGGGAATCTCTTTCGCTCACGAACAGGTTGTCGAGATTGCCTAAGGACACGCCCATTCGCTCTAGCCTTTTGTCACCAAAATTCTCGATGAAAAGACGGAACTCTTTCTCGTCTTTGGGACCACGATTTCGAATTTGGCTGAACTGGTTGTAAAGATTCGTTAGACGAAAAACATTACTCGGATTTGCGCCTCGAATACGTTGTTCCGGAGTAGCACGTCCGTCACCACATCCAGGAATCACAAATAACAATGAAAAAGCACCCAACACAAACTTTTTATTCATTTTTTTCCCCTGTAAGATGGTGGCGCCAGTTCTACAACTGACGCCACCGTAATCCATGTTGAACAACTACAGATCATTCGCACTGGCTACGTTACCATCGTTGCGCTTAGCTAGATTGATGAGAACTTGAATGTCAGCATTGAAAGGAATCGTTTTTACTGATCCATCACTCATGCTGGCAGAGAAAACACCAGGATGTGCCGAACCGAAACCTTGCTCAACAATTCGTGTCTCGCCATTACTTCCCTGTCCATACTGGAACCACCAGCCCCAAGGCCGCTCCTGAAAATCTCCTCGGGGAGTACCGAAGTTATTTGTACCGAAGTAACGAATAGAACCCCAATCACTAGGTGCAAAACGACCTGGATCTTCCCACCACATGGCGCCACCACCAGTCATCTGGTAGTTCTGTCCCCACGCTGACTTCTCAGCAAGCAGAATCGTATTACTTGAACCATCTGTAATTTCAGCAAAGCTCACCCGTTTATATGGGACACACGTTGGTGACGAGCCACCAAGCCATGCATTGTGCGTTCCCTTCTTAATTGTACCTGTCCAGACATTTGCTTCTTCATTGGGATCATTGGCCTTCCAGTTTTCCCAGACGCGGGCGGCTCCCGCCCAGTCAGGTTCTGCAGTCATGCAGCCTGCATAGTCAGTTAAATGAAACACGTCTGTACCGTTGTCTGTAAAGCGAAGTCCACGGGAAGGACATGTGTGCTCAAGAATCTCGGCATCAATAATCGCGTTCCATCCGCCACTCTTACGAAGTTCATAGACGTTCATTTGTTCCGTATAGGGAAGAATCTGATATGCCCACCCACCGTTTTCTCGGGATGATGCAGGGTTGTTGATTTCTCCAGTACCCCAGAATGTTTGTGCTTGTCCTCCAGCAGAAGGAAAGCTTTGGTTTGTCGATTCGTAATTCAAACAACCAAGAGAAAGTTGTTTGAGGTTGTTGCCGCAACTGTTACGCCGAGCAGCTTCGCGAGCCTGCTGTACAGCTGGTAGGAGAAGGCCAACAAGCACACCAATGATTGCAATAACTACGAGAAGTTCGATAAGCGTGAAGCCCCGTCGGCTCACAGTTTTCATCCCCATGATTAACTCCTTTGAGAAAAGTGAAGAACGCGTCAGATGCAGATTGAGACGTTTGGCAAACCGTGATGAAGTTCAAAGACGTGAAAAGGCCAAACTGCCACGACCCCATTTGGAACCGTTTTCTTGCAAATACCCCTATTTGGTCCGCCACAAGAAACCGGTTTCATTTATGTTAGTCTTTTGGGTGAAGGCGTCAAGTCTTTTTCTGATTTATTTGAGTCCCGGTCACAATTGAACCGGCAAAAAACGATTTGGCTTAAAAAAAGCCTTTTTCTGTCGTTCAATACTTTAGCCATAGGGCTTTCGTATCGCTCACTCCCCACCAAAAATGGGGGCAAAGCTGTTTTTCCAACCATCGGTAACAACTCTAATTTATGAAAACAGTTTCAATCGCTGTTTTTGCATGAAAGTGCGAATACTAGGAAATATCTCTGATCCCACACAATGTGACGATCCCAGAGACGTTGCGTGAATATCGGGCTTAGAACGCAATAATGCTCAGAGTGCGAGTCCACAACTCATGATCAGGCTCGCCTTACGGAACGCCCGAATCAGCCTACTCACTGGTAGATGCCTGACAGTAACTCAGTGCAAGGAGTGCATAACTTGTTACCAAATTGGCATCATCCTCAAGCCATCGAGGATTGTTGTTCACCCACGAACCGTTGGCCTGCTGGGCACTAAGAAGAACACCAACCAAATCTTTTCGCCAGTCATGGGCTTTCCCATCGATATCTATAAATTGATCTTGGCCCAAAACATGAAGCGCCTTAGCAGCTGTGTGGAAATAATAAAACAAGCCGGCATCACCCATGCCAGGGTTCTCTGCAAATGTGTAGTGCCGTCCAAGCCATTCGACTGCCGCTAGAACTCGAGGATCATTCGCTGAAACGCCAGCATAAATCATGCTCCTCAACCCCGAGTATGTCATTGAGCCATAACTACGCAAACCGCCATTTGGTGTTGTACCAGCCTGACTTTCACCCCCATTTGCTGGCGTATAAAAGAAACCGCCATCAGGATTTTTGGGGGCGATTTCGAGAATGTCGTACGCGCCTTCCAGGTTTTGAGACCGCGAGACGAAAATCAATGCGCGTTGAATAGCCGGATCGTCTGAACTGGCTCCCACACCTTTCAAGGCATCGATGAGAAAGGCGGTATTCGAAAGATCTGGTCGCTCGTGCCGTCCGTATCCGGCCCCACCATACTCAGGATCAGCATACGTATTCCCTTCACTTTCATCCCACTGTATCACCGTGAGAAACTGCCTGGCTTTTTTGATTATCTCCTCATATTGCCCCGATGTATTGCATTCATGAAGAGCCAGTATGGCAATTGAGGTCTCATAATTCGCAACAGCTGAGTCACGCTGATAAATCCCACCATCTGGTTGTTGAAACGTAAGAACGTATTGAACTGCTCGCAACACCATCGGACTATCGGCAGACGTTCCGGTTCGAACAAGTGCCGCTATTGCGAGAGCCGTTACTGCTGGACCACTTTGAGGCGAGAAACTTCCATCCGGCTGTTGACCGTGCTCACGCAAATAACGCGACGCTTTCGTAATTGCGTTTTCGATTGTTTCGGGAGTCGTCGCCGTAACTGTTGCTTCAAAGGCACACGAAATTACAAGCGACCAAAGCAAAGGGAGGAGACACAATCTGGAAAAAATCATGAACAACTTCATTGAACACCTTGGTCTCTTCGGCATGCTGCACAAACCCTCGGCACAATATTAGAAGACGACGTATTGTACAGGGAATGCACACGCGGGCAAAAGTTGCGTTATTCCCTCATACAACGTGCTTAGACCGGTGCTGATGGCATCGCTCGAGGATATGGTGGAATTTCACAAGGTGGAAGATCAATGCCATATTCAGTTTCCCACTCACTTCGCTCAGCATTGTCAGCGTAGTACGTAAGCCAAATCAATGAATCCACAACAGGCTCGGGGTACCAATCACCTGTAGAACATTCAGGAAGCCGACCTGCAACGCTACAATCCCAGTGGAAATAATTATCTGGTAGATCAACACGTTTGATCGATGTCGGAAGGATTTCTTTCCGGATGAGGTTGTAGAGATCACGATCTGAAAGATGGTCCGTGAAATCGAGAATAATTCGACCCTCATAGAGTCTTTCGATCACCCCCCACAACTCTTCACGAAGATGTTCCTCGCTCAGGTTACATGCCGGTTGTAATACAAGTGAGGGATTAAACCAGCGGCCAACAGGTAAAACTGGTGCCTGCTCCCAAGCCAACATGGATTCAAGATAACGATTTTCTACTTCCGTAGGCATTTCAAAAAAATCGATATCACCGAACGTTTCATCTTCTAGAAATGGTTCGATTGCATCGCGCAATGCTGCATTTTGCAACAGGCAGGATACTTCTTCAGGAGTCGGTGTATTTGTGAAATTCATGGTGCAACCTACATCAGGCGGCCGTTTCAATTACTCGTTGGGAACAACAACGAAATGACATGGTTTTCCCTACCCACGACATTACCAACGCGATTTGGTGACGCAACAAAGCGGAAGACAATTTTGCTGATAAAATCTGGGTGTGTTTCGGCACGACCGTTACGACATGACAAGTCTTCGCCGGCCTTCAAAATCAGCACATATCACCGACGTTACCACGAGCAGTCCCTTGTCGCAGAATCCTGCTATTTTGGGCAGATTTTGACGGTCACCAGAGTTTCTAGGCACTTCGGGGGCCGCACGCCGTTGCCTCGAGAGCCGAAATCTTGCTCAATCGTCGTTCATGACGACCGCCTTCAAAATCTGTATTGAGCCAGATTTCTGTCATTTTCTCCTGCTGTTCTGCACCTACCATTTCTGCAGCCAGGCAGAGGACATTCAGATCGTTGTGACGTCGACTCATCTCCGCTGCAACCTCGTCGTGGCACGTCGCGGCACGAACACCCGGAATCTTATTCGCAGCAATGGCCATCCCGACACCGGTGCAACAGAGTAAAATTCCCCTGTCAACCAAGCCATCGGCAACCTGACGGGAAACATCGGCAGCTACGTCTGGATAATCCACTGCTGTTTCGTCATAGCTTCCACAATCTTTTACAGAATGACCGTGACGCTCCAGGAATCCGATCAGACGACGGCGGGCATCAACACCTCGGTGGTCGCTTCCGATCGCAATTTTCATTCATTCAATCCAGGCTGCAGGCCATGGCTCCCGCACATAAACATCATTTTGAATTGCATATTCGACGGAACAGAATTTCACTCCATCAACTATCTAGCGAACTCCGAAGATCCAGTATATCCATTTGAGCATCAAGATGCTCACGGATTTGCTGAGCACACTGGTTGTAGGCTTCGGCAGTCCCTCCAAATGGGTCCAACACGTCTTGATTTGTAGGCGAAAGCATGTGCACTCGGTCAGCAAATTTCGGAAACTGGGCGAGAATTGCTGCCCGATGGGCGGCTGTCATCGTCCACACAATGCCAGCTTTTTGAAGCAATTCTTCTGTGACGATCTGGCTTGTATGACCACTCAAATCAATTCCTGCTTGTTTCATTGTATGAAGAGCCTTTTCGCTGGCCCTACTCCCTCCCCAACCAGACAGGCCAGCACTTTTGACTTCAACACCATGTTTCTGGATTTCGTTGGCCTGACAATTCAATTTCTGGGCTATTTGTTTGCGAAATAACGCTTCGGCCATTGGACTGCGACAGGTATTTCCCGTGCAGACAAAAAGTATCGTTAATCGTGCAACATCTTGAAGTTCTTCTTCACTAAACGTATTGCCGCGAATGACATGAAAGCCTGTCTTGTGAATTTCGATTGTTGAAACTGTTTCTTGAATTGGCTGTATACCGTCGTCTATCAAAAGTATTGACTTCTTATCTTGTCCACAAAACTCCATAAGATCAGTGACCGTCTTCGGAGGCTCTGTGCTTCCACCGGGCTCTGCAAGCACAACAGGGCCAGCAAAAAGTCGCATGCAGTCTTGCAGCATCCTATGTCCCGGTGCCCGCAAGCGAATTCGGTCATCGCACAAAATGTGTGGTTGAATGGACGCCGGTAATTGATGCACCAAACCATCTGGATGATTATCCTGCAGCAGCATCGCCAACGGACCTGGCCAGCATTGTCGCGCAAATCGCAAGGCAAGTGGTGTCATCGCTGGTACCCAGTCAGACGCTTCATCACTACTCTTAATAGCAACTGTCAATTGGGGCTCATGCTCTATCGCATCAGCGAACGCACACACTCTCTCGACGGCTGTCTCATTTGTTCCCGCAGCAGCGAGGCAATAGTTTGATTCAGTTGGAACACCAACAACATCTCCTTCAGCGAGCGCTTGCACAACGCGATGCACCACATCACGCAGATCTTCAGACTCCTTCAGATTGATAACAGTCGGTGACATATATTCTATCGTGGAGTATGGATATCCGTAGACTCTGAGCACATTCCTCGTTTGCTCCTTTTGGCCCATCGGCAAAGTTCGGAGCCTACACCAAGCAGTTAAGCATCGCAGACTAGGTAAGACTACTTCAACCGATATCAGTGGGAACACGTCCTTTATTCCCTAAAAATAACTCGCTGTTTCCACCTCTGGCAACTTTTCGCCTTGTGGAGACCAGAGTTTCTTCGGTATTTCTCAGCGGCTTGCTGTAGAAGGCCTCCGTCCGCTTGGCTTGATGCTTCATGCTTATGACTGATTAATTGATTGAGCCATATCACCTATGCCGAACACCCATAAATCCAAAGAACACGCCCTCTGGGCTTCTCTCATCATCACGTTCATGGTGATTGGTCGCCTGCTTTGCATTACTGGATTACTAACGTTGCTTGCTGGGCCAACAGATGCTTTTGCTCAATCAGCAGTTGTTGAACAGCTTCCGTCAACTGTTGATAGTACAGAGCAAGACGAACGCATTGTTGAGGTTCGGATTGAAGGAAATGAGACTGTTGAAATCTCAAAACTGCCACAACTTAACACACGAGCGGGTCAAATTTTTGATCCACAAGCCATCGAAGAAGATGTACGAACACTCCATCGCACGCGAAAATTTATTGACGTCTTGCCTAAGTACGTACGGGTACGTCAAGGGGTCGTAGTTGTCTTCACTGTAGTAGAACGTCCGACACTACGTTATGTAAAATTTGTTGGTAACCAACGTGTGACAACTCAAAAATTACGAAAAAAATCGGAAATTGATGTTGGTGATTCCATTGATAGCTATGTGGTTGAAGAAGCCCGTCGTCGACTTGAAAGTTACTACCATGAGAAAGGGTACGACGCAGCTCGTGTAACAACTGTTGAGGGAACAAAGCCGGGCGACAAAGGAGCAGTCTTTCTTGTCGATGAAGGTCGTAGTCGCAAATCTTTTTGGACCACATTTGTTGGGAATACCATTGCAAGCGATGCTCGATTACTCACACAGATCAAATCCAAGCCGGGATTTTTCTGGTTCCTCGGCGGCGACGTTGATCACGAAAAAATCGATGCTGATGTTGATACGCTCACAGCCTATTATCGCAGCCTTGGTTTTTTCCAGGCACGCGTTGGTCGTGAAGTCCAAGTCATACATGGCCTCGGCCGGGACTGGGCTTTGCTCACCTTTGTCATCAATGAGGGACCTCGTTACAAGGTTCGAAATGTTTCATTTCTTGGCAACAGTCGCTTTAAAGGGGAATTCCTCGAGCGTGATCTGAAACTAAAAAGTGGCGAATTCTTTCACCAAGATCACATGGATTCTGACCTAGGTCTTATTCGTGATATTTATGGTGGCCGTGGTTTTGTATTTGCTGACATTCAAGCAGACCCACGGTTTCTCGAGCAGCCTGGTGAACTTGATCTGGTCTACAAGGTGGCCGAGGGACAGCGATATCGAGTTGGACAAATCAACGTCCGTATTGGTGGCGAAAACCCTCATACTCGCCATAGCGTCATATTAAACCGACTCTCCCTCCGGCCCGGTGACATTCTGGACATCCGCAAACTGCGTTCCGACGAACGGCGAATTGCATCGAGTGGTCTATTCCTTAATGAACCTGCACGAGGAGAGGGACCACGGATTGTTTTTAGTAAACCTGATCCGTCTGAACAATTAATCGCTCGTGAGCCAAATCAAAAAGGCTTTCGAGGCCAGAGCCCTGACGATGGTGACGCCGTGCTTGACCTCGTGCTCAAAGGTGAATTAGCTCCATCACCATCCAAGCAAAATTCTGCAGATACTGCTCGTGGACCCACTCCAGGCACGAAGAACTCCGTCAACCCTGTTGAGATGCGCGAGCAGCCCCAATGGCGAGGACAAAGTCCAGCGTACGGATATCAACCGCCTGCAGCTACCACTCCGGCACCCGCTACAAGTCCGCCACCGTATAGACAGTCATTCCCTCAGCAGGCTGCACCTGCTCGCCCGGCGAATGTTTCTGGTCCATCAACGGACCAAAACCCAAATGTAGCTGCATGTGTTGTAATCGGAATTGAACCTAAATGGACAAAAAAAA
>CAXEMW010000069.1:0-14353 GCA_963997395.1 uncultured Planctomycetaceae bacterium | reverse complement strand
TGGTTTGGGACCAAGAGGTCGCATGTTCGAATCATGTCGCCCCGACTGTTTGCCTAAAACGCAAACAGCGAATAGAAATAGGTAAGAACCTTACCGATCGCCCGTCGCGGTCGTACCGTTCAGGACTTGGTTTTGGAATTTATCGGCGAAAACCGAAAAAGTTTCGCCGTTATCAAGTCTTGGAGGTATGACGATGGGACGTATCAAGAACGGCACTCTGCCGACAGCACGGGTTGGACGAGTGGTTATACAACGGACTACAAGAGCCGGAATGTGTGCTCGCTGCTACTTGTGAATATCAACACGAAAGTGATATTGTTGGTGCGTTCATTGCTGACGAATGCACCACGAAACCTGACGCAGTCGTCTTGGCTACCGACCTACTCAGTGCATTCCGTGATTGGTGCAAACGTACAGGCTGCCGAGCATTCAGCCGGCAAAAGTTCGGGGCTGAGATGGAAAATAGAGGTTATTGGAAAGAAAAGGCTACTGGTGGCGAGTATCGTAGGAAGACAATAAGGCATGGAATTGTCTTGAATTAGTGGCTTGTGTCACCAAAGTCACCAAGTTTCTGCAAAGTATTCCCGTGAAAGCGAAACGAGAGGAAGTTACAGAAACAACCAAAGTTTGGTGGCAACGGTGACACTTCGGGGGTAGCCGGTGGTGCGTTGGCTCAACGCATTAGGAATAGACAGAACCTCAGCCGTCGTAAAGTGGTGAAGCGAAATAGTACGCACCAATTCCCAGCCATGACGTCACCACTATCGAAGCCAAAACAACATTCAAATCCATCGGTTCAATCTCCGTTAATAAATCCTAGACCTACCCCAATCCAAAAGCCAATTACCACACCAACACCAGAACTGTACGCATACCAACACAAGGGGTACGTGAATATCAGTTGATGTGGGACTACATCAAATGCAGATCAGACAGTTGTGATTCAACCTGCAGTGCCACTGAGGGGTACGGGGTGTTTGGCTGCAAAACGCCCTTTCGACTCTGAATCTCGTTCGTACTGGTGTGATTTAATCCGCAGGTTTTTTATAGGGGGTTCTCCTACATAACCTCTGGCTGAGGACTAGAGTCAATAAGCGAGGGCTTTCCCCAAACCTTCCCCTCGTTTCCGAAGAATGAGGGTTTCTCATATTCCCCTCACCCCAAAGACTCAGCCTTGTGTTGGTACCCTTCTAAACACCCGAGCAAGAATTAGGGCTGTGTTCTTTTTGTTACGGGGTTCTCCTCAAGACGGCGTGAATAGCATCACCAAACCTCAGGCTAAGGACAGCCGTGCAATAACTCAGTTATTCGGAGGGGGGTTTGGTTGACCCGCACCCCCGCAGCGCACTGTTTCCAGTAGCGCTAGCAGTGGGTGAAAGCCCAGAAGAATGCCAAATAACTTAACGTTAATTAGGCTCATTGCAAAAGCAACCTTCTGACTTTACCCCTTTCTCTGAAATGAATCGGCTATGCGAAAGGGGGTTATGTGAACGCCTACCATGGTCTGACCTAACCCCTATAGCACTGTGAAATTGGTGGAAGGGGACACAGTAAGCAAAAACAAACGCCACCAGCCTTGATCAGAAGAATGGCGGCAGCGTCTATTCGTTGCCGCCCTTTTTTATTCCTCTGGCATGTGCGGTGCGGTTGACGGTGCGTCGTCCAGCATGCCGTCGAATTCGTCAGGCTCGTCTTCAGGCGGATCGTCTTGAATAGGTGCAGTTTTGTTAAGCCTCATCGTTGCAAGGACAGCCCAAATCCAGATCAGGGGATCTGTGAAGAAATCGACAGCTAGAGGATTACGATCGCACACGGGAATATTAAAGGGGTTTCGGAAATGGATAACAAGCCTTACAAGCACTTGGACACTAAGAAGTGCAAGAAACACCCATCCAAAATTAGCCTTTGCACGATATTCAGGCGGATCGTCTTGCATGGTTGCAGTTTATCAGACTGCTGCAGCGTCCCAGCGGGGTTAGGTTGTCAGTGGGTTGGCTATTGGCTCAACCAGGACAGGCGACCTGAATGTGAATTTCTGTTGAGAGTAGGTGTTTTTGTGAAATAGTGCGAGGAAATAGTCACTGCCTAAAAAATGCCGCTTTGTTTGCCGATGTGTAAGGAAACTGCATTTCTTGGGGGTTATCCATGGCGTCCGAAGTCTGTAAACAGTGCCGAGACGATCTAGCTGAGATCGACGAGGACTTGGTGGCGTACATCGCAGGAAGCGTGGAACCCACACCTGTGTTCAATAAGTGCGGGTTATGCGGCACCCGATCCATCAACGTGCAACCGGAGACGATAAGGCGAGCAAAGTTTCTCGCCATCAGTGCGGCAATCATCATTGCGTATGGTGCATGGAACAGTTTCATGTACAGCAGAGCCATGCAAGCACCTGAAGACATTCCGCTTCCTGACGTTGCCGAGCGTATTGGTAGTGTCGATAAAGACATAAAGTAGTTTTCTGTAAATAGTGAGAGTTTTTTACCCGCAAAAAAATCCTGCTTTGTTTGCCGACAGGTAAATCATCGTTCTGCTTTGCGAGGTAGCTAGATGAAGGAATTAGCAGTGCTCATTGGAATTATCTTTTTCATTATTTCGGCAGCGGTAGGCATGAACTCGCTGCGATCCGCTATGGGTTTCAAGTGTGGCGGTGCCTGCTGCCAAAGTCTTGAAGCGGAAGCAGTCAGCGATGAAAACCTCCAACTGAGTCCATAGTCTGTAAAACTGCATTTTTTGGGAGAGATCATGGGACTATATTCTGAGGTTACGAGGTGCACTTGTAGCGAACGCCTGAGTAATGCAAAACCGTGTCGGTACTGTCTCGCAATGGTACGGGCTAAACAAAGTCCTAAGAGTGAAAGCAGCGACGACGCCGAAAAACGAAAAGCC
This sequence comes from uncultured Planctomycetaceae bacterium, assembly GCA_963997395.1. Lineage (GTDB taxonomy): Bacteria > Planctomycetota > Planctomycetia > Pirellulales > UBA1268 > UBA1268. Next base: position 11,464 of record CAXEMW010000069.1, on the reverse strand, counting down.
GCATAGTCTTGATGCGGTAGCCTAGAATTGAATGGAGGTACTCCTATGTTTGCTTTCTTTGCTGTTTTAGGCATCACTGTTTTTCTGTGGCTGAATATTGCTGTCATTGCTAGAGCTATTCTTGGGCCATAGTTTTCATAGCAAATATTTTTCCAGGCCATTGGAGGCCTGAGGCTGACAAGAACCCTTATGGCACCGTGGGATTGGCGGAAGGGGAAACGGTAAGCGTTAATCAGATTTGGCAGCGTTTAATCGTTGCCGCCCTTTCTATTCCTCTGGCATGTGCGGCCCGGTCGATGGTGCGTCGTCCAACATGCCGTCGAATTCGTCTACAGGTGGATCGTCTTGCATACATGCAGTCTATTCGGGGTTATTTATTTCCGGCAAGGTAATACAGGATTATTGCACCAGCCAGTAACACAACATTTAGAACTATTAACGTCCAACTCCATTCTAAAATTAGTGTTCGTCCGCAGTAGGGACATGTCTTTGCGTCGTCGCTTACTTCTTTGCTGCAATTCCCACAGGTAACAAACGTCCTGCTACTTACTTTGACTGTATCGTCTTCTGTTGGATCGTCTTGCATGGGTTAAACATACCCAAGAAACGTGCACATCAGTAAGAATAAGCTGACTAACGCGACGAGGAGGCAAACAAAAGTTTACACCCCTATTTTTGGTTAAACCCGTGATTTTGCTTGAAATTGGCCAAATCTCGCGTTGACCACGAACTCACCAGCCCCGACTGCCGTAATGTGTAATAGTTCTTTAACGAGTAGTTACCCACAAGGAGACTATGCGATGAAGACACGATCACTTCAAGAAGTGCGTCACGCACTGTCCGTGAATCGCCAAGGCCCGACCGTTGGATTCGTTATTCCCATCCCCGCGGTGGTAGAGATTTTGTCGGGTTCAATTTATCGGTATTCATACCAAGCCGCGATAAGACAATCGGCTAAGGTCTAATCACAAACGACACAGCCTTGATCTTGGCTTTGATGGGTGTCATCGCGGAGGTTGAGCATGTCCTCCAATAGCACCGACATCTCACTTGCGATTTGAGGAACTGCTGCCCGAGAGGCTCGTGGCACGTAATCCTTCCAAGAATCTACCAAATAAGTGTGGTATTGAGCCTACCGAAACAATGCGGCATTCATGTCGAGCCTCGCGGATTATTCACGCTGAGAGGATCAGAGGAAAATGAGCTCATAAAATTAGCACAACCTTCTTCCCGGACATGACATAAATACCGGTAATTCTGTTTGAATAAAATTAATGACTTCAGAATACTAGATTTTTGGTCACCCATTTATTGAGTTCTCTGAAGCATTATTTTAAAATTTCGACGTTATCACATCTTCGTTATCACATCATTTGAGGTGAGTCATGATTTGGACAAATAAAAAACAATTGCTACGGGTAGTTGCCGGGGGCATGGTGTGCTTATTGGTGCCAGTATGCTGGTTCGTTATGAGTAGTCATGACACTCAAAAAGTGAATGTCGACTCAGAAAATTCTCGACCTTTTTATTACTCAACTCTTAATGAGATCACTGGTGAGGAAACTGAATGTGTGGCCTGGGAGGTTCCTGGAACTATCGGAACTGCTTACATTTGTGTTTCTAAAGTTGTGGTTGATGACAAGCAATACCCAGTTTTTGGTTTTCAAACAGGTGAATTCAGTGGCACAACTGAGAACTCTGACAGGGGATCGATTGAGCCAGATCAGTGCGCGGTATTCTTACGGTCTGAATCCATGCCGGTTGGGAAATTCTTTGAGGCCGTCGGTAAAGCAAAAAGTTGGCAAGGCGATTGGATCACAAACAACTTGGCGGCAACGCAAATAGTTGAATTATTGCAGTCGGAGAAGCTCATAGTAAAACATCCAAAGCAGGCTAATAAAACTTTTATATTCGACTTGTCAGTGCCGAGTGCGAAAGGCTTCGCTGATGTTGTTTCTGATTTTCTTGCGGCTCGATAAGTGACAACGGCAGACCGCTATTGAGTGGTAATGCGGTCAACTTAATAGAGTGGTAACGAGTTATCTTTCCCTGGACCGATTCCCAGCACGTAACCGAGACGATGAATTTACACCGCTCAACCGTTGGTGTATTCTTTGAAGGCAGCACGTAAAAATCATCTTTTTTAGTATCAAGATTCGATCTTGATGCAAGATCAAGATGTCACCTCAGTCACTGAAAAACCTTGTACGGAGGTAGTTCCAACTGTCTTTTGAGAAGTTGCTGCGGTACTCTCAATTTCATTCAACCTTTACACGAACTGTCCCACAATCTTTCGAGATGACAGACTACCTTCAGCATGAACTCAAACCAGACGGGTACTTCTTTCAGACCACCATGGTGGATGAAAAACCCTCACTTGCAAACTATTCTGCCAACCGTGGTGCCCCAGAAACTTGCCGACCACAAAGCCAAGCTACATAGAGTCGAATTATCTGACGGTGATGCGATTGCCGTTCATGAAGATTGCCCGAAAGAATGGGTTGCTGGTGGAAAAGTAGCCATCCTCTCCCACGGCCTTACCGATCATCACCGTACACCACTTCTTGTCCGCCTGACGGAAAAGCTAACCGCTCGGGGAGTTCGTGTCTTTCGCTGGGATATGCGTAGCTGTGGTGCGGGCATTGAGTGGGCTCGCCACCCCTATCACGCAGGTTGCTCCAAAGACCTCGGTGCTGTGGTTCATGCCGTCATTGAAAAATGCTGCAAAAACACAAGTGACCTCTCTCCCGATATCACATTGTTTGGAGTATCTCTTTCTGGAAATGTCCTACTTAAATACCTCGGAGAGTCACCAGATAACATTCCCACAATGGTACAACGCGCCGTTGCCGTCAATCCTCCCATCGATCTTATCGCTGGCATTGAATCCATCAGCAACCGACGCAATCGTGTCTATGAGCGTCATTTCACGAGGATGCTTTTAAAACACCACGAACAATGGTCACGTGTCCGTCCAGACGCCTACCGTCCTCCACGTGGCCCACGACCACGAACACTCGAAGGCTTTGACAACTGGTTTACCGCACCGGCAATCGGCTACCGTAATGCTCGTGAATACTATGTGGCAGCAAGCTCTGCGAAAGTGATTTCCGCCATTCGCATACCTACCACCATCATCACCGCACAAGATGATCCCTTCGTGCCTTTTGAGATGTTCTCGAGTGATCGTATAACCTATCCAGAAAACGTCCACTTGGTGACCACCAATTATGGAGGCCATGTCGGCTTTGTTGGTAAAAAAGGGGATGATCCAGACATGCGATGGCTTGACTGGAGAATAGTTGAAATTGTTACTGGTGAAGCGATTTCGTAGTCTGTCAGCATCGATCTCAGACGCAGAAATTTCAAAATCCAAATTAATCTTCTTGCTTAACTCTCAGTAGCACATGAAGCATCAGGTGCGAGCACCTAGTCTAAAAATAAAAGATTGATAGCAACACCATATCTTCTCGATTCATATCACCACAGATATTCCCATGTCTCCTATATGTATTTCCAGATGGCTCGCCGGTGAAGTTGATTCACTTCAATTTTCAGCTCCGATCAACTGTGTTTACAATCCACTTGTTTATGCGCGTAAACCACACGAGGCATATCTCAAGCGACATGCAAAGCAGGGACTTGATGCCTTGTTCCTTGGCATGAATCCTGGTCCATGGGGTATGGCACAAACAGGTGTGCCATTTGGAGAAGTTTCTTTGGTGCGTGACTTTCTCGGAATTGATGAATCCGTTAACCAGCCTCCCATTGTTCATCCAAAACGACCAATCAATGGCTTTGCGTGCAAACGAAGTGAGGTGAGTGGTCGACGACTTTGGGGCTGGGTTCAAAATCGTTTTAGAAAGGCATCAACGTTCAACAAACGATTTTTCATTGCAAACTACTGCCCGCTTGTCTTTATGGAAGAATCTGGTCGTAACCGCACACCAGACAAACTTTCTCCCCAAGAGCGTGAACCGCTCTTTCTGGCATGTGATGAAGCACTGCGACGGCTTGTGAAATGGTGTCAGCCAAAATGTGTCATTGGCATAGGAAAATTTGCTGAAGGGAGGGCTTTGGCTGCACTAGGTAAAAACGATAGAGCCATCGGTACGATTCTGCACCCCAGCCCTGCAAGCCCCGCTGCAAATCGAGGATGGCAGGAACAGGCAGAAAAGCAGTTGCACCAACAGGGCATAAAACTTCCATCGTATGCGGCGAACACGAAATGAGGCCGTCAATGTCGTAACATACCGAATGAATCCTTAAGTTACAGAAAACATTGCCGACTTGAGCCACCATTGGTCAAAGCACCTCCGTCTGCACTTGCCCAAAAAGATTCTTGAAAAATTTGCTTATGAGCACAGATTATAAAAAAATTGGTTTTTGGAAGCCGCTCACGGCCTTCGATACGGTGCTGCATCCCCGCCGTTGGCGACACGTATTTCGTTATCCGATAAGTATTCGGTTTGAAGACTCCAAATGGTCTCAGCACCCTTCAGTTATTCGGTGGACCTATTCACAACGCTCGCATAAAAAACGTCTCCTACTTACTTTTACAAGTGAGAATACTTACAAGGACCTTTCTTATCGATGGCGGAATATAGCGAATGCATTAGGTCGATTAATCAGGCACTCTCCAAAAATAGAATTCAGCGATATACCTGTTGACGTAAGTGACTGTACAGATTCTTCAGTCCCAGAAAATACATTTCGGTTTGCCAAATTATTCAGTGACCCTCACGACCTGATACCAAATCCATTTTTGCTTAAAAGAACTCGCCGTGCATGGCGTTCCATCGAGTGGGAACGTAAACAAGACTCGCTGTACTTTCGGGGCGCTCTTACTGGGACCTTACAATCCTTTGACAACTCACGGGTTGCAGCATGTCTGGCCGCAAAGAAAATCATGAACTCTGACTGCGGTTTATCGGACTTCCCACAAACACCACCCACTTTTCTCACGACGCTCAGGTCACAAGGTTTGTGTGCAGAGAAAGATTCAACGAAGACACTGAACAAGCATCGCTACCTATTAGATATTGATGGAAACACCTCTTCATGGCACAGGTTTTGGCTGATCGGAACGTTCGGGGGTGTGCCAATTCGATTTGAGACAAAGTGGGTAGAGTATTGGCATAAAAATATTGAAGAAGGAAAACACTTTTTATATGCCAACCGTGAAACACTCTCCGAGATTGTAGATTTCTTACGAAAGCACCCTGAAAAAGCGATGTCCGTTGCCAACAACGCCTCAGAATTTATTCGAAATGAATTATCGCCTGTTTGCACACAAAAATCCTTCGAAGAGGCGTGGCTAGGTCGAATCCATTCATGCTACTGACTTTTACAAGATTGCACTCAGTTTTGATTGCACGAATCCTAGTGGTGATTCAATATCTGTCAGCCCACGCCCACAAAGTAACAGTTAACTTATTAATCTGCTGGGCTGCTACTCATTTCTTACGCTTGCCGTACTCAAATTTCTGGCTCTGGCATTGGAAACACTGAGTTGGCTGAGGTCTGTTGAAGTAAGACCCTAACGGCTGCGGCAACAATATCTGGTCGCTTTTCAGCTAGATCAACGGTCTCACCTGGATCAGTTGCCAAGTCATAGACTTCCCACGGAGTTTGCTCGGCCTTTTTACGCTTCAGGTTCCTGCGTACTGCTTTCATGTCACCAAGCCGAACTGCCATCTGTCCTCCATATTCCGGAAAGGTCCATAGGAGTGGTGAAGGACGAGGATCGAGAGATTTCTTTTTCGTTAAAAGATGCCACAAAGAAACACCGTCAAGATGGTCAGGTTTCTGAATTCCTACGATATCGCACACTGTCGGAAAAATATCTGGAAACCACGCCGGGGCATCAATACTTCGACCGGCCCCAACGTCTCCTGGAAGCCTAACGATGCACGGTACTCGTAAACCTCCCTCGTAGACACTTCCTTTGTAACCACGCAAGTTCAACGTACTGTCAAAGAAAGAGGCATCAACACCACCTATATGCAAGTTCGGCTCACCGCGACCCTCGTGTGTGGTACCGTTGTCACTTGTGAAAATTATGACGGTTCGGTCCATGAGGCCCGCTTTATTCACTGCTGTAACCACCCGCCCAACATGGTCATCGAGTTCAGCAATCATTGCTGCGTACCCAGCTCGCGGCCGCGGATGTGGGAGATATGCATTCCCACCACGATATGGTGTGTCGTCCCAAGACTCCGGAAAGCGATTCACCGTTTCGATAGGTGGATGCATCGCAACATGTGGCTCGGTAAACGGACAGTAGAGAAAAAACGGTTTTTCAGCATGGTCATGTATGAATTGTTCTGCCTCGGCAACAATTGGCTTGGATGCATACGTCTCTGCAATCCAGTCTTCCATTCGAACTTCACCTTCGGGCTGTTTTTTATGTCCCGGAATTGGATGATCGTTCAGGTGTACTTTTTCAGCGTTCCGCCAGAGACTCTCGGGATAGAAACTATGTGCAACTGCCTGGCAGTTGTATCCAAAAAAGAGATCGAATCCCTGGTTATTCGGGTCACCTGTACTACCAACAGGTCCAAGTCCCCACTTTCCCATTGCGCCGGTTGCATACCCAGCGTTTTGCAATAATTCAGGAAACGTAATCGTTTCAGGTCGAATGGGATATTGGCCCTCATCAAATTCAGGAAAGGCTGTCTTCGCCTGCCGATTACCACGAATTTCAGCATGGCCTAAATGGAGGCCAGTCATAAGAACACATCTTGATGGCGCACACACTGGCGCACCAGAATAAAACTGGGTAAATCTTTGGCCAGAAACAGCAAGACGATCAATGTTTGGAGTCGGAATTTTTTGCTGACCGTAACAACCGAGCTCTCCCCACCCCAAGTCATCAGCAACAATAAGCACGACATTCGGTCTGGCAGCTACGCTTTGAGAGGCTGAAAAACTGGTTCCAGCACACAGTAACGTACAGAGCAACACACGACAGAAAAGTTTCATTTGAGACTCCCTACCACAACACGGTTTATGAGTAATCAAAAAAAGAATACAGCAACGGAACTCATTTTTTAGTTCTTCCATTTCAAGACCTGACAGAAAAATATCTGAGCAAATACAGGCCGATTAGGAAAGTGCATGGACTAATGAATGAGTTCTAGAGGTTTTCTTTAGCCACAGAACTTGACACTGGAACAAAACCAAGCCTTGCTGATGCTGGTAGGCGATTATTGAGGCGTTCTTTGTTGCCACGAAGCCAGCCAAGAGGATGGCCTCGCCATGTGGCAACAACCCAACCAAGTGGCCCAGCTGGAAGCGACAAGCCCTGGACAAAGTTTTGGGCTTCACGATCACTTAGTTCATACGTTTCGCAGGGCCTCCAATACTTATCCCTCCGCAAAGCAAGCGCATGTGACGGAAGCCAATGTTTAGCGGGGCGATAGGCGATTTCACTATGTCTTCCGCACGGCATCTCAAGACATCGCTCGATGTCCTTTGGCAATTCTGTCAAATGGTTCGCCTGTTGAATCCTATAACCACCACGCGTGCCACCAACAGTGTCTTCACCTACTACAAGAAGATCTTCTTTCATCTCCTTCTTACTTGAATATCTTTGATTTACGATCGGTTCCCCCATCAAACGCAAGCGAACGGCGTAAGCCCCTGCGCATCGATCACGATGCGGATACAAGCGATATCCGCCTGGTGAACGTGGAGTCTGCCATGGTTGTAAATCAGCAACTGTTTCCACACACCAGCCATCATGTGTAGCAAGAAAAGTCTCGATGACATCTTCGTTTTCGTCTGGTGCAAACGTGCACGTGGAGTAAACGAGTCGGCCACCGGGTCGTACAAGTTGTGCCGCTGCTGAAACTATCCGCTGTTGTCTCGCTGCAGAATGGGTCACTTGAGACTCTGTAAAAGCCGCAAAAGACTGCTTCCCCTTCCCAACGAGCATTTGGCCTGTGCAGGGAGCGTCAACAAGTACAGCATCAAACTGTTTTGCCCACTGGGGGTCCAACCGTTCAGGATCTTTTGATGTGATGCAGTAACGAGGAAAACCAACTCGTGCAAGATTGAAATCAAGAGCTGGAAGTCGACCTCGAATTGGTTCGTTTGCCAACAGAAATCCACTACCTGGCCCTACCTGTTCAAGAATTGCTGAAGCCTTCCCGCCTGGGGCCGCACACACATCTGCAATCCACTCATGCGGCTGGACATCGAGAAGACGGAGAGCCAACATGGATCCTGCATCCTGAATAAAATATGCACCAGCTGCATGTTCAAGGAAGCGACCTGGCTGATATGTTTCACTACAAAAAAAACCTGCCGGATACCATGGCACTGACTCTGAAGAAAACGGAAGAGACCCTTCTTCCGCTGGCCCATGTGCTTGCGGCAACCGCATCCGAATGGCTTTTGGTGGTCGTGCTCGAAGTGCCTCTGCCAACACGACTTGTTCACTAGGAGAAAGCACACCATCCAGATTCCCCAACGGGGGGACGACGCTGGCTTTCTGCTTGTGACGATGTTGCTTTTTTTGTTTTGACATCATACAGATCTCATAAAGGCAAGCATCTTTCCGATCACATCGTCTAATCTTGAGTCACAGGAATAAAGTCGATGAGCGTGAATTGTTGAACCCCAACAACAGTCGCCGTTAGAACGCCATCTTCAACAATTTTCGGCTCTGAATTGATTGTTCTTCGATGGACATCAGATCCGTCTTCGACACTTATGTTTTTTGTAACAATCTTTACCTGATAAGCCTGACCAGGATGAAATCCCTCGCCCCGAAAGTCCTGTAGGCCTTTGCCCGTATTAGAATGTCGACCCGTTTGAATGGTGCTTGGAATTGAGACTTTTGTGAATGTCTTGCCATTTGCTCCCGATGCATAGATCAGCACACGAAAGGACTTTTCTGTGCGATTATACGAGGCAATACGGTATCGCTCATTCCCAGTAAATCCACTACCCGTGACAGCTATATCGTTACCAACTTCTCCCGCAACAGCATGACGAATGACCTCGTCGGGCCCTGCAGCAATCTGAGAAAACCATCGCCAGATGTAATAGTGAAGATGATTTGGATCAGGTGGGTTAATGTAATCATCAACCGTAAAAACATTGCCCTCCAGTGGTCGAATCTGAAAACCCTCGTCGTTTCCGGCAAGCCCAACTTTCTGAGTCACGATACCTGGACCACCGTCACTTGCTGCAATCACGAGTTCTGGCGCAATCTTTGCGATACGGCCATTGTAATCTCGCCGCTTTGTTAATCCCATTGCCCAGCCACTCGAATTATCTGACCAAGGAAGCTGAATCGTGTTAAGACCTCGCTCCATACACTTACCAATGATTGTGAGTGTGCGAGCAAAAGCATCCTGCTCGTTTTTGACGCCGTCTCCATTGACGTCGACTGCACTTCCACCATCATCCCATGAAACCCACGACTCAGCTGCAAGAACACTTTTGTGGTGATAGCCAGCTTTATCCAATTTGTTTCGAACGAGGTCGTAGTTCCCCCAAACAGAAGATACAAAACTGCCATCCATGCCGCCGTATCCATCATTCTGGTCCGACACGTTTAAATTCAATGCATCAACAGACTTCATCAGATCATCACTTGCAACATAGCGGTCATAGAGTTCATTGACTCCACGGCCACCCTTTGCCGTGAGACCTTTCATCTGCCCACAGTTTTCGCATGGACTCATTCCCGATGTGGAAATAAGCACAGGTAATTTTGGAGACCGTTCATATTCCTGCCTCACAGCGCGAGCACCCTGAATGAAAACTTCATCGATCAAGAAATCAACATCGGCACCCTTCATCATTCCTTGATTGTTCACTTCATGAGACAGCTGATAGGAATCAACACGTCCCTTGAAATGTTTTGCAATACGGCTTATGAATGCTGGAAAAGCACCTCGCTGGGGGCGTTGACCGCCAGCTTCACCAGACTCAGAAGCCCACGCCGGGCAATGAAAGAACACAAATTCTACTTTGATTCCACGTTTTTTACACGCGTCTACTGCTTGCTCCATTGATTGCAAATACCCAGACGGCTGGTTGAGATAGTCCGTATTTGCCTCAGTTGGCTCGAGTGCTGGCCACGCCATCCAGAACTGCACATAACTGCTGTCTTGGGCTATGACCGGGCGCTGCGCATCATAGGCGTTGTTGCCTGGACGACCTGCAAAAGGCTGCCAACGTACACCAACCTGCATGTGATCGGTTGTCCACACAGATTCGTTGTTCTTATTTTCACTTTCCTTCGCATGAAGGAAAGTCGTTGCTCCAGTCATTCCGAAAAGCACGCATACGAAAATCGAAATCCGTCGTAAAGAATACATAAGATCCTTAATAACTTGTTTGATAATGCCTGACATGAGACACATACTGCTCACCAAAATAACGCTCGCCGCTGTCTCAAAGATGCACTTTATCCGGCAAAGAATCGACCTGCAAAAAACCCTACCCAGACAGCTGCCAAACCAGAGATCGTTGTTCCAACCATGTAAGCTCCGGCAAGGGCTGGCCTCCCCTCTTGAAACAACTCGTATGACTGAAATGCAAAACTCGAATACGTTGTAAATCCTCCAAGAAATCCAACCAACAATATTGTTTCAAGACCTGCGGGCACGTTCATCCGACCACGGCCGAAGGCTACAATCAATCCAAACAGAAAACTACCGCACAGGTTGACCACAAAAGTTCCCCAAGGGAAATCACGACCACACAAACGAACGGCTAGCATAATCACCAGAACACGCGAGAGTGTGCCAAGGCCTCCACCGACTGCCAGCCAGATTGCATGCGAAAATGTCATGAGTATTTCTAGTACAACTTGAGAGGGTTTGTGATTGGAAACAACAATCTGATTCAGGCAGGGTGGGAGAAAATAACGACTGCACTGGTTTCATATCCAGACGGCATCATAAAGAAGTATTCGTAAACCTAAAACGTTTGTTTATTCAGTTTTCGATACATCTTTTTGCAAGCAAATCTACCGGTAACGCTGACCGACGGAATCAACGTTATACTTTGTGCTCATTTCTAAACCAATGGTTTCATGAACGTTACACTTTTGCGCGTATAGCATTACCTCAGGAGTTGGTTTCTCGCATGGTCACATTTGACAACAAAATTTTATTCGTTGGCTTTGGGTTTGTTGCTCGTTGCACGCTACCAATTCTGTTTAAACACATAAAAATTGACCCATCAAATATAACCATTATTGATTTTGAACCGGATGAGGAAGCACTGCGCCCGTGGATCGAACGAGGTGTCACCTTCGTTCAAGACAAGGTCTGCCCGGATAATTTAGGCAACGTGCTCCAACGCTATGTCAGTGAAGGCGATTTGCTCATTGATCTCGCATGGAACATTGACTGCTGTGAGATTGTTAGCTGGTGCCATGATCACGGCGTGCTCTACCTGAATACATCCGTTGAGCTCTGGGATCCATATGAACATGCAA
>CAXEMW010000068.1:0-14417 GCA_963997395.1 uncultured Planctomycetaceae bacterium | reverse complement strand
ATCGAGCAGGACGTATTTGAGGTGCTGACGCTGGAAGGTTCGGTTGCTGCCCGCAACCACATTGGCGGCACGGCACCTGACCAAGTGCGCGCCTCTGCAAACCGTGCGCGAGAAGCGCTGGCAGCTCTGACGCTTGGCAGAGCAAGCCAGCAGCGTACCGTGCTCGCGTTGAACGGAAGGCCGTAGCACAGCAGGGCGGTGGTCAAGCAGCAGATCCAGGCCCAACACGTCCGCCTTTTTTTTTGCCACCGGTCGCCTCCTCTGGGAACGAAAGAAAATCACTCGTACGCAGTGTAGCGAGATTTATCAGGAAGCGGTCAAGCCTCTGGTGAAAACCCGGCAGAGAAGGGCGTGCTTGCAAGATGGACGTGAATTTCAGGGGATGTCCGTAGGCACGATTTGAGGGCTGCCAAGTGTGCCGACGAAACGAGCCGTGCGTAGAGTGATTGGATCAAGCGTAATACTCTCACCGATATTTCCGGCTGCATCGGGCATCTCAATACGAACAAATACACGACTTGGGAGTGATCGATGCGGCTTCCAATTGAATGTGCCGTTGGTAGCTTGGTCCGTTGCTATTGTGGCCCAAGGTCCAGTCTTGTGAGGAGAATAGGACAACCGAACACTGTCTGGAATCGCCAAGGGGTCTTCGAATGTATATTGAATATCGAAAGTATCTGATTCGTTTCCATCGACCGTGGTTACGTCAAGGCTCGTGACTTGTGGTGGTGTTGTATCGATTCCGATCCAAGTTGATGGTGATTCACCTGCCCGAGGGGAGATTGGAGGGCCAGGGACATCTCTAACAATTTCCAGACGACACCCAAAGAGTCCTTCCCCCTGGAATTCAACTTGAATAGGACTTGCAGTGTCTTCATCAACTGCGATTCGCTCCCACGAGTGGCCACCATCTCGAGTGCTCCATAGTTCCACTCGGAAAGGACCTTGCAGGTCTTCAGGTACATCAAAACTGTATTCCCAACGAAAGCTTTGCACTCGCATGAGGTGGAGGGGGCGGCCTTGGTATTGCCCAACAAATCCAGTTTCCAGATTCTGCGAAGAGTTCGGTTCTCGCAGATTTTCCTCTATGGCGTCAGCAAGTGTTGGTGAGGAAATTGTGAGGAGGGGGGCCGTGGAACCTCCTGCTTCATTACGTTCCTGTGCAGTTCTGGCCTGAGCAGGCGAATGTTGAGAGTAGGCAACAGGTTCCCCGTCTGACCACGGATTGCCAGGAGTTGGTTGCCACCCCACGCCTGTGGTACTCGTTTCAGAGATTGGGTTCTTCACTACTACAGATTGGGTCTGGCGATTAGATTTGGCGAGTGGTGACGGAAGTGCAGGTGCAATTATTTCATTTGCAAGGTCAGATTGAGATACGTTTGGATCAGCAGACAACATCGAGAATTGCTTCGTTGTGCGATGACCAGCACTATCTGCGACAGAGATTTTTACAGTGAGCTCATCAACCTCTTGTCCAGCCCACCATATTTCTTCGCCAATAAGATGTGCCGGTGAGCTTCTTGAAAGAACGGGCTCGGTGGCAATTGATTTCCAATCGCCACTTGTTTGCCGGTATTGGAAGAGAATCGAATCCACATTAATTGAGTCGTCTGCTGCAGCATAGCGGCAAACGATCTCGCCATCTGCCCCTTTCCACACACGACCAGAGAGCCGGGGAGCTGCGGCATCAACAAGAACTCGTGCGTCAGGCCCCTCACCACCTCGGGCTCTATTTTTTTGGTCGATTGCACGAATACGAAACCAGTATTCACCGTCAGTATTTGCTTCAAACGGGATGGATGAATTTGGCGGTGAAGTTGAACCTGCTGGTGTCCAAGTAAGCCCAAAATCAGTTGAGACACTCATTTCCACCTGCTGCGCTTTGGCATCTGGTGTTGCCGGCTTAGGCAGCCGGAAGGGTATTGCGAATTGCCGCTGGGTGGCGCGAACAAGCTCTGGCAGCCTTGCTGACTTCCCTACTGTCGTTGCTGAAAAGGCTTCAGAAAAGCCAGCAATAAGGCAGAGAAAGAGGAATAGCAAGGCGTTTAAGCGAAATGTATTCATAGATTTCATGAATCTCTCTAAATCTCCGTACATTGACCTCACAATCGATATCGGCCATTTGTTTCCGAAAATCGTGCTTTTCCGATACAACAGACTCGGGTTAAGAGCTCAAACGCATAATGTGTTGTTCAACTTCGCGGCTCACGAAAACAGGGATATTGGAGCGAGCGACGAAAGAAGGGTGGCCTAAGGCAGTCTGAGGTGACGAAAAAAATTAGGCAGGACCATTTCTCTGTAAATTCGAGGCGAAAGACCACGATTTCTGATTCGAAGGCAGCTTTTCAAAGAAAGGTAGGTAACTTTGGTTCCGTTACTGATCAATTCGTTGATTCTTCTGGCTGTCGTCGCCTGTGGGATCGTTGTTATCGTTCTGATCCGTGAAAAACTTCGTGGAACTGGTACGGGTCGTGGCGATTGCGACGAAACGTGGGAGCAAACACTCACGGAATATAAAAAACTCCGGGATAGAGGTGTGCTGGAAGAAGATGAATACCGAAGAATAAGAACACTCGGTGATCCTTTTTATAAAGTGGCCGGGGATTTAGCCGAGACGTCACCCATAACAACGTGGGTGACAGGAGAGGACAGGAGGAAGTAAATAGATGCCGACCGGAAAAGATGGGAATGGAATTGGACGCCGGGGGGCCGGTGGCACGACAAAAAAAAATGCCTTCTGTTCGTTTTGTAGAAAAAGCTACCGGGATGTCGGGCCGTTGGTTGAAGGACCTGGTGATGTCTATATCTGTAGCGAATGCATTGAATTGTGCCAATCAATTCTCGATCAAGAGAAGCGTAGAAGAGGAACGAGTAAACAGCTCTTTACGTCTATTCCGTCACCACGAGAGATCGTCGGACATCTCGACCAGTATGTTATCGGGCAACATCATGCGAAGCGAGTTCTTTCTGTAGCAGTGCACAGTCATTACAAGCGGCTGATGATTGGAGCAGAAGGAGGTGACGTTGATGTTGAAAAATCAAATATTTTGCTGATGGGTCCAACGGGTTGTGGCAAGACTCTTCTTGCGAAGACACTTGCAAAGATTCTTGATGTTCCATTTGCCATCGGTGATGCGACTACTCTGACAGAAGCTGGTTATGTCGGTGAAGATGTAGAAAACCTCTTGCTGAAGCTACTCAGCGCAGCTGACTTTGATGTGGAAGCTGCCCAGAGGGGTGTCTTATATATTGACGAGATCGATAAGATCGGGAAAACAAGTCAGAACGTCTCTATTACCCGCGATGTCTCCGGAGAAGGTGTGCAGCAAGCACTTTTGAAAATGCTGGAAGGAACTGTAGCAAACGTGCCACCGCAGGGCGGCCGGAAGCATCCTGAGCAGCAGTACCTTCAGATTGACACCTCGAATATTTTATTTATCTGTGGCGGAACTTTTGTTGGCATGGACAAAATCATTGCTGGACGGCTTGGCAAGCGAACCATTGGTTTTGGTCAGTCGAATAGTGTAGAAGCCGAGGCAGACTTGGCGGAGTTGCTCCCGCAGATTGATTCCGACGACATCTTGGAGTTTGGGCTGATACCAGAACTTGTTGGCCGGCTGCCTGTGATTTCTTCACTTGGTCCGTTGAGTGCAGAGGCCCTCGTTCGAGTTCTCCTCGAACCACGGAACGCACTAGTGAAGCAATATCAGAAGCTCTTCGAGATGGAGAGTTGCAAGCTTGAATTCACTGATGATGCTTTGCTCGCTATTGCCCGTCGGGCCCTGAAGAAAGAAACCGGAGCTCGAGGTTTACGTTCCATCATGGAAGATGTCATGCTCGATGTGATGTTTGATCTCCCTGATAACACGGGAAGTAGCTACCTCATAGAAGCAGCACATGTCGATGAAAAACAGCCAATTCTTCCAATTCCAGCAGCTCGTCCAAAGAGCGCGTAGTCGGTTTTTAGTGATTGTCTGCGAGTCGGATAAGGGCTTTAATTCCTCGCTCAAGCATGGTGTCAGAAACTGTATACGAGATGCGGAAGTGAGTGTCGGCACCACCAAATACAGTACCCGGCACAATAAGTAGTTGCTCTTGCTTTACAGCGAGCTCGGCAAATTGCTCGGCCGAACCCCCCGGTGCTTTTGGGTACAAGTAGAAAGCTCCATCAGGATGAGTAAAGTCGTAGTGGCTACGCAGGCCCTCGATAAGGCGGTCCCTTTTTTTTCGGCAGGCATCAAAAGATTTCGTCATGTCGCAGTCAGCTGCTGCAAGAGCAGCCCATTGCCCTGCTTGAGGTGAACAGACAAACGTGTATTGTTGCAGCGTAATGCAAGCATCAATAATTTCTGGCGGACCGTGCATGTAGCCAACTCGCCACCCGGTCATAGCGTGAGATTTAGAAAATCCATCAAGGATGACAGAGTTTTCGCTAAATGTTGCAGCTGAAGAAAAAGGGTGGTCGTAACAGAAACCCCGGTAAAGCTCGTCGCTGATGAGCGTCACTTTATGCTTATCTGTTAGAGTAGCCAGTCGCTTCAATGTTTCGGATGAAACAACCTTTCCCGTCGGATTGTTTGGGCTGTTCAGCAGCACGGCACGAGTCTTTGGCCCGATACGAGACGCAACTGTATCTATGTCTATCTCGAAAGTGGGAGATAGATCGATCGCCACACAATGCCCTCCGAAGAATTCAATAAGCGGTCGGTACATGACAAATGCTGGCTCGAAAATAATGATCTCATCACCCGGATCGATGAGGGCCATAAGTGCTAAGACTAATGCCCCACTTGTACCGCTCGTGATGCAAAATGCTCGGTCGGTGTGCCCAAGCTTTTGTTGGACCTCGCTCGAAATCCGTGAACGAAGTTCTGGTATTCCTTGAGTAACCGTGTATCCATTTTTGCCGCTCATCATTGCCTCGTAGGCTGCGTTACGAGCGGCCTCTGGCATTGCGAAGTCAGGCTGGCCAATCGAGAGGTTGATCGGGTCTTCGAGTGTCCGCATTAATTCGAACACGCGCCTGATCCCAGACGAGTCAAAACGAGATGCCCGGCGAGAAATAGCGGATCGTTGATTTCCGGAAGAATCCTTCACCGAAGATCAACTGCCTTCCCCCGAAGAATCCTTGAACAGCTCATCAAGTAGTTCGCCGAGTCGCTCACCACGGGCATTGAGGCTCACAACGTTGCCGTCTTTACCAATGAGGATAACCGTAGGAATACCGCTGATGCCATAGTATGTGGCGAGTGGATGTTGCCACCCAGATCCTTCCGAAGGCTCAAACAGAATGGGCCATGGAATTTTTCTTTCAGTAACAAACTTTTCAAGTGCATCGCGTTCTTGGTCTAAACTAATTCCAATAACTTCAAAGCCCTGGGAATGGTATTTTTCATATTGCTCTAGAACGTTTGGTATTTCTGCTATACAGGGGCCGCACCAGGTTGCCCAGAAATCAACCAGAACAATTTTACCAACAAGTGTGCTTTGGTCGAATGGTTGCCCGTCGAGTAGGGTCCCAGTGATTTTCATGGGGTTCCCAGGAAGAGAGAGTCGACGGAGTGTTCCCTGAAAGCTTTCGGCCATCTGTCGAATACTCTCGTTTTCACTCTTAGCAAAAATAGGGCCGAATGTTTCGTAGGCCTGCTTTGATAGTGCTTCACCACCAGGCATATGCTCAAAGGCACTTGCGAGTTGCATTGCAAGACCGGCAGTCGCGGCATCATCTGGGTTGGCCGTAAGAAGTTCACCGGCTTGTTTGATTATCGCAGGTGCTTTCTCAACGTCTCGTTTCGTGAAAAGTTCTTGAGCCTGCTGCACTAGCAGTAACCGTTTTGCCTCAACGGCAAGGGCAGGGGAGGGCCCTTCAATGAGGCTCTTGGCGAATGCCTGGAGGTCTGAGGAGGCAGTCGTATCACCAAGTCGGCTGAGCATCATGAGGCTTTGAAGTTTTGCAGTCGCGGCTTCATCGAAGAGTTCATCGGAATCCTTAAGTTGCGACAGTGCCTTGTCGGCAGCCTCTGCTGTGGCTGTTGCAATGGCTTGCATGGATTTCATCATTTCTTCACGTGATGTCGGCTGTGCAGCGTTTTGCCTTATTGTTCGGATGTAGTCGAGCATCTCCTCGGGAGTTCCTTTTGGAACAGGAGGGATATCTGAACTGGTGGCTTCGCCTTGATTGGCGGTTCCTGGTTCAGCGGAAAAGGCCCACGTGCTGAGAGTTCCTGAAACAAGTAGCAAGAAAAGTGGAAGACCAAGAGCGGTGAAAAAACGAGCCATCAGGGGAGCCTCTTCTGAGTCTGGAAGTGGTTGCTGAGCAAAAGGATTGGCCGAGTGCTAATCCCAACATACATCAGCCTACTCTGAGATAGACCGCTTCGGCAATTGATGGCCAAAAGTTCGCCTTAGGGAGTCCAAATAGCCTATTGGACAATAGTCCTCATGCGAACAAATCCACTCTGTCCAGCCTCAAGAGGAGATTCTAGCTGCCACGATATAGATGTTGTCCCATCGGCTGCCGGGGCTATTTTGATCTCCGAGGGAAGGTTGGCCGCGGGTGAGGACTCAATGAGTTTCAACCGCTGTGGTAAGACATCCATAATCACAATATCAGTGAGGGGCACGTCTCCGGAATTCAAAAAAGCGATCGTGAAGTCAATTTCTTCACCGATTCGCGCAGAATCACTTCCGGATCGTTTGCACAAGGTCAGTTCAGCCCGCCCTAAAGACTCAACTCGCAGCGTGGCGATTCCCTGACTTGCAGAAGTAACATCAGCCTTTTGGTCATTGAAGACTGCGTTGGCTGCTGTGAGTCGTGTCCAGGCTATGGGGACATCAATGCCAATAGACTCGGCGATGTGTTCTTTCTTGTCCGCAGACTTCACATGTGTGTCGTACACACGTTCATCAACTTTTTCCTGGCTGAGGGATTGATTCGGTAGCATTGTGGTATCGACGCCAAGTGGTCCGGAACGTTCTTCGACGGCCAGGCCAGACTTTGATTTTCGTGCCATCTGCAGGCTTGTTAGCTGGGCTGCATTACCCGGCGGTTGAAGCATTGTCTGGCTGGCGAGGCTTTTATCACTAGAAACTCCAGCAGGTCCCAGAGGGACCGATTCCTCGTGGAGCCGTGTCACGTTTCGAACACTTCCAAAGCGAGGTGCATAAATGCATTCACAGTTTGTGCGGGTGATACGTGACGATCTGGCAGCGTTGATATCATTCAGGTCGGAATCCTCATCTCTTCGATAGCGAGCCACAGTGTCGCCGGCCGAGAGGCCTCCTATGCCCGTATGGCCAATAGGATATGCGGAGTTTCTCCCGTCTCCCCCATTGCAGATAAGCGGCGGAAGGATTGGCGGAAGGTGTACGATATTTGTACGTCTGGGATATGCCGAGCATTCACAAGACTCTGCGTGGAGTGAAGAAATTTCTTGTGAAGGCGTTGCGGCCAACAGCGGGAAGTTCACAAGTCCAGTGCAGGAAAAAAAAGTAACAATTATTTTTTGAACGGATCGTGCGTGATGTCGATACAAAAAAAACATTGGTATTCCTGCGACAATTACAGAGGCAATCGGTTACCAATTCGTAATTCGGCGACTGGGGCACCAAGGGTGCTTGCAACTGCGAGGCAACTGTCGCCCGGCTGGATATCGAACCACCTGTCTGCAAGAACGTCAGAAGCTTCTGGTTCATTTGATACATACACAACACGTTGTACATGGTTCCCTGAGAACGCCTCGTTCAAATCATCTTCGTCAATTACAATTTCGATTGGAAATCGCCACTTCTGTCCGCGTGGTGTTACTAGCGGAGATAAAACGCGGACAGACGGATAGAGCTCATCTGTCGGACGATGAAGCACTCCTGTAATCCTCAATCGATAGCTGAGACCAGGCAATAAACCGACCCTTAGAGGAAGTGCCTCGGATTGCGACCAGCCGGTTCTAGTTTGAATTGAAACGAGAAGGCCCTTCGGCCCTCTTAGTTCGACTGGTTGCTGGTACTGCTCTACTTCATCCAGACGGGGACCGAACTGCGGGGGGCGGGTACTGCCAATCGCTCCCGGTTCTGTCTTTACGGCGATTGGTTTCTCCAACCGTGGTCCTTCGATGTCGCCAGCTTGGGCTACTGTCATTGTAAGGACCACCGTGGCAATCGCCGGCATTCCGCCGAAGTTCCGCAGCGCGGACCCTGTCTGGATGGAAGTATCAGTTTTGGACATAAATTGTGGTAAAGGTTCTTTTGGTCTATCGGACTGTCTATCGACTGAGTGTTGGTTGCTGGTAAATTTTTCCTTAAAAAGCTGATGGAGTCGGAGGACAGGTACAGTCACGATGACCGCATCCCCGGCAGATGATTGCCGCTGCTGCCTCTGCGTCTGGATCCGGGCCACCGTTATCAACCCAGCGGGTACGGTCTTCACGAGGCTGCTTGAGGTGTATCTGTGGCACATCCGAGCGTTCGGAAACGTATGCACGAGACGCAGGTTTTGGATAGCTCAGTCCAGGCGCTTGTTGCACATGTAAGTTCAAATGTTTTGTTGGACCTGGAATGTTTGTTCTTGTGTGATTCGTAATCGTATGATTCTTTAGGCCAGCTGGGCCACCAAGCGGTATGTGTGCAGGGCCAGGAAGCCCAATTGGTGTACCCGTAATAGGGATTCCATAGCTTGGAGCTGTCATGCCTGCCACAAAAGCGGGTGGTAATTGTCCTGATGTGTCACCACAGGGTAGGCCAAGAGGCATGCCTGCTGCGGTTTGTGAAATGGCACCTGTAGGCATAGCACCTTGCATTACGATGGATTCAAGATCTTTGTTACCAATCCGAATAATTGCCAGGATTGATCCTCTGCGATCAGCTTCAACAACGGGATCAACACCCGGGTCAAGGCGTGTGCTTACCAGTGTTTCAACGCCGGCTACTGCAAGCTCCTGGTAGTCCGGGTCAGGAAGATAGACAACTTTTGTAACAAAGTTTCCAGTTGTGACCTGGTCAAGGTCTTCGTCAGTAAGTTGGACAGGAACCGTGTTGTGCGCAATGAAGGCAGCAGTTCTTGGTGTGGTTGGTGCGACTTCAAGCGTCGGATATAACTCGACTCCCTCACGATCTGTGCCAGGAATATTCGTTAGCTTCAGTCGATAGATCGCTCCTTGTGGGAAATCAGAGCGGCCAGGGGCAATGAGTGGACTTGAATCGAACCCGCCCACACTTGCTATGTCCCAACGGACTTGCATGCCATCGGGACCCAAGAAGTGTACCTGAGACATTGGTGGTCCGTTGGCCACAGGCGGGACCATGCCGCCGGTTGCTAATGCGGCGACACCGTTCTCTGACACGAACTCTTCGTAGCCAACAGGGGCTATGATTCCTGGTCCAGGCCCATCAACACCAGGTCCTGGATGGGCGAGCATTTGAGGGGGCGGCAAAACGTTCGTGTGTGGCTGAGCAGCAGTTCCAAGGCCGGCTATTCCCGAAAGAGGGGAATTTGCTGGGATGTGGCAGCCAGTAAGTGCTGTCACCAACGAAAGCCCTATAAGTTTTCGAGCACAGATGTTGAATTTCACTTCAGAGTCTCCAGCCTTTGGGAACCGGGTGGGGTGTTTCTTGCTATTCTTGGGCAACCGAAAATTCGGCATGTGCCTTTCGTTTTCTATTTCGTAGACTTCTGATATCTCGACACCGGAACGTTCCGGCATGGCGAAAATCAGTGCTTTGTCATACTTCGACTTTCCCGCACCGAAATCTTTGGAAAAACCCGTAGAAATCACGAAATTGGTAGATTTTGCCCGAAGTGCCGAGATGTTTGCGTTGGATTACAGACGTTTTTTACGTTGCGTTGCGCTGTTGTTAGTCTGGGTAGCGTCTCTGTTCTTCGGTGGGAGAAGTAGATCTCAAGAGAGAGCCGAGAGCAGCGTCTATCAGCAGTCAGCCAACTCGGGGGTTCGCCAGACTGCAGAGTTGATCTCTTCCCAGAAGCAGGCTGAACGACTGGTTGCTTCAATGCTGTCGCGTCTTGGGCGTGTAGAGTCCATCTCTGCACGTATCAGGCAGCGCACCCGAGCTGAAGGAATGGTGATTGTTGGAACAGGGCGATATCTGCAACAGGGCAGTGGGGTAGATCAGCAATTTCGTTTTGAGGTAGTCAATAAAGCGGATACCGAAACATTTGAGTTACTTGAAGTTTCTGATGGACTTTCTTTTTGGAAATTTCAAAAGGGAAGCAGTACGCCAGTACGTTTAGCCCGAGTGGACATTTCTCAAATTCGGACAAAACTCAAAGATTTTGGCATCGAGGAAGGTCAGGCCGTTGCTCCTCATTTGGGTGGATTGCAAGGGGCACTCGCACACATACGGCGTTATTTTCAATTTGAATCAGCCGAGAGGGAATCGCTCGAAGGGCTTCCGGTCTGGCGAGTAGTCGGTCGATGGAACTCAAGTCGGCTGATAGAAATTTTCCCACACCTCAAGGCGTTGCCGAATTCTTCAGAGGGCGTTGCCGAGGAGGTTCCTGCAGGAACGCCTTGTTCCGTAGAGTTAATCATTGGGAGTGAACAGCTATTTCCCTTCCGAATAACATGGAGTGGTCGGAGTGATGATGGCGAAGTTGAGCCAATATCAATTCTCGAACTCTACGAAGTAAGGCTGGGGGAACCGATAGACTCAGCTGCATTTGTGTATAAGCCGTCGGCAGAAGGTCTTCTTGATGTGACAGAGCAGTTCGTCCAAGGAATTCAGCCGCTAAGGCAATAAGGCGACCAAAATCTGGTTCATTTTCCGCCGGCACCAGACACGTTTCGCTGTTTCGTTGAAGGGAAGAGGACTATCCTATGGAAGTGAAAAGAGATGTATATATCATCAGAGTGACTTCACGCATCTAGGGAGTAAAAATGGAAAAGATTTTCTCATCGGTGGCCATTTTTGCAGTAGCGTTAATGGCTGCAACCGCTGGGCTCGGCCTGTGGCTTGGTGATCTTCATGGCCAAACGGATCAAGCGATCCTTCGTTGGGGAACAGTCCACCGGCTCTCTGGTGTCTTAGCGGCGTTGGTAGTTGTTCTCGTAAACAGTATGTCGGTGACGTACTTTATTGGGACCGCGCGGTGGTGCAAAGAGGTTGTGGAAACATACCGCCTGTCAGATAATTTTATTTTGAGAAGCAAGGCGATAAAGCGAAAGTCGTTTCCGTTTGCTTTATGTGGCATGCTTAGTGTTGTTGGGATTGTTGCCTTGGGAGGTGCTGCAGATCCGGCAGCGGGGCGAAGAGGGAGTGAAGCCTGGGTCACCCCGCATCTCCTGGGAGGAATTGGACTCACTGGTGTAATTGCTGCGTGCTTTCAGTGTCAGCGGGCAAAAATTACCGAGCAACAATTTTTGATTGAAGATGTTCTTGTTGAAGTACGAGCGATGCGTGAAGCTCGTGGCTTAGATGTTGAACCGAACGAGGTGACGGTGGACTCAGTAGACGCTTGAGCTTCCATTCATCAACATGATTACGGGTCGCTCTCAGTCGTTTTAATCACAATTTGATTGTGAGAATGACTGGTTTGTTCAAGTGTAGTCATCACCCATGCCAACGCAATTCCGGCTGCAAGAGCGACGGTCAAAAGAATGCGGTCATGACTATGGAACTGTACTTCCGGTAGTAGGTCCGCTGCAGCTATGCAGAGAAACGCTCCAGCTGCCAGACCAAGCGACGCGCCCGTAAGTGATGATTGGGAATCACCAAGGAAATTAAGTCCCAAGACAAAGAAGAAAGCGCCTGCAGGTATCGCAAGAGCGTAAAGAAAGTTGAGTGCGAGCCGTGTATTTCTTGGAATTCCTGAGCCGAGCATAAGGGTTGAAATGATGCCAGCATCGAAAGGCTTGTGGAGAGCAATCGCCAGGAACGTTGCAAGGCCGGCCAGCGACGTGACCCCGTGCCCAATGTCTGAATGGACGGCTGCTGCTAGTGCCGCGCCATCAGCAAGGCTGTGCAGTCCAAGCCCAATAAAGGCTCCGCTCCATCCCAATTGACTTGGGTTGTGCGCGTGCAGGGTAGGGTCTGGAGCGTGACCTTGGGATTGGTCGCATTCAGTTGTGCCGTGAAGGCATGCTGTACTGCTGTCGTAACCGTCGGCGGCATGGTGTGAATGACCATGAAATGCTCGTTCAAGCAGAAACATCACAAAAAAGCCAAGGAGGACCCAGTTCATTGTTTGGTCAATGCGATTGTCGAGTTCAAGAAATGCGTGCGGTATCATGTGGAGCAGTCCGACACCGAGTAAAACACCGCCCGTAAAGGACAGGAAGACCTGCAACCTGCGGTGGCCGAGTGTCAGGAAGCTAACGGAAACACCGCCTGCGAATGCCACAATCGCGATAAGAAATAGGTAGCTGGCAAGTAGCAGTTGAGTACCCAAATAAGCAGTGCCTGTTGCTTCCAGCGGAGGGGCCATGGGACGTAGTTCTTTCTGGAAAACCTGAATTCTCTTGCAGCACAGAGGTTCACATTACCTGCATGATCCCTCATGCCAAGGGGCCAAGCAAGAGGATGACCGAGTATTCCCCACGGAGAAGTCTACCGATTACCTCCGGAGTCACTCAACGTCTATAGAGCGGCTGCGTTGTGGGGTAGGTAGGGTATTGACGGGAGGCCTGCTCCATCTGCTGGCGAACTGCCGACAGATTCTCGTTAACGGCCGCGTCACTCACAGCCAAGGCTCCCAGGATTATGAGAAGAAGGTATGTCACGATATTGGCCCATGCCTCATTGCCAAGAAATTTTACTGCTGTTCCAAATGATTTTTTTATCTTGGGGCCGAACATACCAAGCTTCACAGACCATATTTCATCGAGTATCAGATGGGTCAGGAATCCGAGAACAACAGCGCTTGCGACAAAATATCGGCGCATGGGTTCTTCAGATGCAAAAATGAGGAAAGCAGTGAGTCCTGCGATGGCAGCTGCCGGTACGCTGTGGAACATTCCTCGATGGACAGCGAATTGCTTCAGCAGATACGTGACTCCAAATCGAATTGCCAGATAGATTCCAGCACACACGAGAATGAGTGCCTCTGAAGGCATACTGATTTGTTGGATTCGAGGTAACAGCATCACGGGAACAACAGCAGCGGCAAACGCAACGCTTTCTTTAAGAGGAATTCCTGGTCCGCTGTCCAGATCAGGGAGCATGCCTGCAACGGAGCATAAGCCAGCCCCGAGAACGCAGGTCAGCGGAGGAATCTCACCGACATACCAAGCGGCTGTCCCGTAGCCAATGCCAACGATCGTCGAACCGGTGATGTGCTCACGGAATCCCGGCACTCTGCGAATCCCTCCTCGAGAGGCGTCCCTCTGTAAAAAGTTGCTGCAAAGTGCAGTAACTTTGGCCGTTGTTGGCAATTGTTCCCTCAATCACCAAGCGCACAGGGCGCCACAAAACAACGTCTTTATATGTCCTTCGGCTTATTTGGTCGTTTTTACAGAGGGCCTTTTCTTTTGCACCCCCTGCACTACCGACATGATTTATTCTGCCCAATCAGCAAGGCAAGAGTTTTCGGAATAAAGCGAGCGTCATAACAAGAAGCAGGGGGCACTGGAGGGCCTGGGGGGTATGTAGGGCTAGGGCGGGGAGACGGCCTGTGATCGCTTTCTCTTCGAAACTGGACTTTTTGGGCAGTGCCGGAGACCCTACAGTCTCAAACGCTTCAATTTTGATCGGCTTGTCGGTCAAAAGAGTGTCGATTAAAGGAGAGAACGAGTGGCGATAGATAGCTATGACATGGTGATGCTTGGGCTCTTGGCTACTGCGGGGGTCCTCGGCTATTTCAAGGGAATCGTCTGGCAGATCGCATGGATCGCCGGAATCTGCTTAAGCTCATACGTTTCACTCCGTTTTAGTGGGGAACTTGCTCCGTTTATCGGTCAGCAGCCGCCTTGGAACAGGCTTCTGGCAATGCTTGCTCTCTATGTGGGCACATCGCTGGTTGTTTGGATCACATTTCGGTTTGTGTCTACATTAATCGACGCAGTTCATCTTTCAGCATTTGATCACCAGTTGGGTTTGCTATTTGGTCTTGCAAAAGGCGCTCTCATTTGTGTGGTTGTAACGTTTTTTGCAGTTACAATGATGCCAGCATACCGGGGAGAAATTACGGGCAGTCAGAGTGGTCAGATTGTCGCAAAGCTCATTGGTGAGGCAGACCAATTTCTGCCGGCAGATATCCATGAGACGGTGGATCCGTTCCTGCAGGAGTTTCGTCAGCAATTCGATGCCAGTGGTGTCAATTCCCCGGAAGGTGGTGTTGCAGGTCAATCTGGTCAAAACGGAGGTACGTCCTGGCAGAGTGTGCTGGAGGGCGTGACCTCAGTTGCCGCTTGGGCCGGCGTTGAAGCAGATCAGTCATCTGGAGAGAAGGGGGGCACAATATCATCCTC
>CAXEMW010000067.1:0-14510 GCA_963997395.1 uncultured Planctomycetaceae bacterium | reverse complement strand
TCGTGCTCAGGGTTGCGGAGCCGATGCAGAATGTCATGCCATCCTTCAAGATTTGCCGAAGCTGCAGGCAAGCCAAGTTGTTTCAGGATGAGGTCGTCAATTTTGTTTGCCTGAAGTGACAACGGGACTTCATAAATTGAGAAATCTTTGTCTCGCTCTTCGATGACGGAGTGCAACGGAACGTTGCAAAAGAGTGCAATCTTTTCACGGTCGGAGGTGTCGAGGCTTCGCTCCGTGCGGCACACAAGGATATCTGGCTGGATACCAATCTGTCGTAGGATTCCGACAGAGTGCTGCGTCGGCTTGGTTTTTAATTCACCAGCTGCTTTCAAAAATGGAACCAGAGTGAGGTGAATGAACATGCAATTTTCACGACCACGTTCAAGAGGAATCTGCCGGATCGCCTCAAGGAAAGGCAGGCTTTCAATATCTCCGACGGTGCCACCGATTTCTGTAATCACAACATCTGTGTCGGCATCATCAAGTTGTAGAACAACTTCTTTTATTTCATTTGTTATGTGCGGGATGACTTGGACAGTTTTTCCTAGAAACTCACCTCGTCGTTCCTTGTTGATTACAGATTGGTAGATTTGCCCCGTGGTGTAATTGCTCTGTCTCGTAAGATGTGTTGTGGTGAAACGTTCGTAGTGACCAAGGTCGAGATCGGTTTCGCTACCGTCATCAAGCACATAGACCTCACCGTGCTGGTATGGGCTCATTGTCCCCGGGTCGACATTGATATACGGGTCGAGTTTCTGCATTTTGACACGCAGCCCACGCGATTCGAGAAGCATCGCGATTGAGGCACTGGTGAGCCCTTTGCCAAGTGAGCTGACGACCCCACCGGTCACAAAGATATGCTTAGTCACGCGGCAAAATTCCTAAAAAGACGAAGTGAGCAAAAATGCAGATATTAACGACCCCATGAACATACCGAATGACCCAAGTCGATCGCTACTCGGCCAAATCCACCCCGGGGTTTAGTGTTTCCAGACGTGGTGTAGAGTGAATGAGATGGAATCACACGCAAATATATCTGAGAGTCGTCCTTCGACTGCTGATGTCCGTATCAGGAGTCTTGACCCCCTTGTACCACCGGCCCGACTGGTGTCGACATATCCGTTGACGGATGCTGCCGCAGCAACTGTCGTATCGGGCAGAGAACAGGTCGAAAAAGTGCTTGCTGGCGAAGACGATCGACTTTTGGTCGTTGTCGGCCCATGCTCGATTCATGATCTCGATGGTGCCCGCGAGTACGCTGCAAAATTGGTCACACTCTCACGGGAACTTTCTGACCGACTTCTGGTTGTCATGCGGGTTTATTTTGAAAAGCCACGAACTACCGTTGGATGGAAGGGTCTCATTAATGATCCTCACCTTGACGATTCTTTTGATGTTGGAACTGGCCTACGTTTAGCCCGCGAGTTGTTGATTGAGATCGCAGACATGGGTTTATCGACAGCAACAGAATTTCTGGAGCCCATCACGCCTCAGTTTATTGCTGACACAATTGTGCTTGGTGCAATTGGGGCTCGCACAACAGAATCACCAACGCATCGCCAAATGGCGAGCGGTCTCTCGATGCCAGTTGGCTTCAAGAACTCGACAGATGGTTCGTTACAAGCTGCGATTGATGCCATGCAAGCAGCGAAGGCCCCGCATTCATTTTTGGGTATTGATAACGGAGGTGGTATCTGCGTCGTGTCGACTGCTGGAAATCCTTGGGGTGTGTTGATGCTTCGTGGAGGACGAGCTGGTTCAAACTACTCTCCGGATATGTTACTTGATGCGAGAAACAGACTGGAGCAGGCTGGATTAAAGCCGCGAGTCATAGTCGATTGCAGTCATGCAAACTCAGGGAAGGATCATCGTAGACAGTCAATTGTCTTCCGAGATGTTCTCAAGCAGCGCATTGAGGGAGATCATTCAATCGTCGGCGTCATGCTTGAAAGTAATGTTAATCCTGGGAAACAGAAGCCCAATCAGGATCGTTCAGCTCTTGAATATGGTGTTTCCATCACCGACGCCTGCATTGGTTGGGATGAAACTGAAGCACTACTTCGTGAGGCCTACATCAGCCTTGGTAAGTGATATTCTTGAACCAGTTTCTAGTGTTCATTCATGTGTTTACGGGATGGTTTGTGGTTGCCTGTTTGCAGATACTCAGAAAGATAAATTTTTCTTTCACTTCTTGGGGAAATGCTATGGGAACTATGAATATTTCGAGAGAGCGTTCTGCATTTACGCTGATCGAACTGCTGGTCGTGATCGCCATTATTGGTGTCCTTGTCGGTCTTCTTCTGCCCGCAGTGCAGCAGGCTCGTGAAGCTGCAAGGCGTTCGGCGTGTGGCAATAAAATGAAACAAAATGCGTTGGCAATGCATACCTATGCTGATGCAAATAGATCGCTTCCTTCTGGATCAAGTCGTCGATCAGAGGGAAGCACCGCTCAGAATACGGTATGGAAATCATTTACCGTTGAGCTGATGCCCTTTATTGAGATGAGTACAGTCTATGACCAGTTGGATCTCACCAAAAGTCAACTGGATGGCACAGGTGGTCAAAATTCGAACTGGTGGAAGCTCGCACCAGTTACTCAGGGCAATCCAATTTATACTGCACAATTTTGCCCTTCTGATCCGGACTCATTTGCTGGGAGAACGGTAGACGGAAAATACTTTGGTGGGTACGCCATCAACAACAACCGACGCTCAGGTGGCAGGTGCTATGATGTGTCACTCGGTCCCATTGGTTTTCCTGCTGCTACTCCCGATTGTCCAAATGGATCTACTGCATCCTGGTGTCGTGCGAATTCGAATTGGTGGGCTTCGGGCGGAAATCCAGTTCGTGAGATTTCATCAACCCCTGGAGTGTTTAACTGGAGTTTTGAGTTCAAGTGTGAATTCAAGGACATTACAGATGGTACTTCGAATACCTTGCTGCTCATCGAGCGGCGGCCTGGGTTACATCAGCGGTCTGCAATGTACGCCGCAGATGTAGGTGTACCGACATCAATTCGTCCAAATTCATCGCATATCGATGACACAACTTCTGCGGGTAACAACCCACAACGAGCAAAGAATTGTGGTGCCAGTAGCATGCACACTGGTGGTGTCTTTGGCGTGGCTACTGCCGATGGGGCTGGTCACTGGCTGAGCGATACGATTGACTTCCAGGTTTACAACTTTCTTGGAAATCGTGGCGACGGTGATGCACGTGGAAAGTTGCCTTAGTAGTTTTTGGTGATTCACGCCCATCTTCAGTTAGCTGAGCCGAACTGGGGATGGGCTTTTTTATTGAGAGACGTATTTCATTCGAGGAGTCCTGCAGTGTTCATACCACATTCTATCTTTCATTTTGGGTTGAAAAATCTGGGCCGTTATAGCCTTCTGTTTCCACTCGTTCTCTTGACTGGTTTGGTATGTACCACTGGGTGTGGCCAAAAGAACACCGACGGCAGAGTAAGAATCAACGGTACGGTCATGCTGGATGGTTCCCCACTCATTTGTGAAGGTGACGGTGAGTCGTACGTGAATCTCGTTTCAGAAACGGGTGAGAATGGTGGAGGTTCTGGATCGTTCGACCGATCGACTGGTGCGTTCGAAATGACTATTTTGCCAGGTAGCTACAAGGCCGTTATCCGTGCGACAGATGGATTTATGATTGAGGATGAAAAGCGGGGACGGATCACCCCTGCAAAAAGCCTGATCCCTGAAAAGTATTCATCTTCCGACGACACGGATGTGAAAGTGACCGTGTCATCATCTGGTGGTGACGTGAGCATTCAACTTTCAAGTGAATAAGACTGCTAAAACCCCGTATTCAAAATCAATAAAGCCTGTCCTTTACGTCATGTTTGGGGCAGGCTTTTTCTTGCTTATTTTTCAACAGGAACAACAAGCACACTGGCAGATGCATGCGAGAGAACTGCCTCAGAGGTACTGCCGAGTAACCAACGGCTGAGTTTATCGTTCGGTGTTCGGCCAATCGTAATAAGATCTGTGCGGTCTTTTTTTGCCTGTTCTAGAATTCTGTCACCAGGATTGCCCTCGACAATGATCGGGGGTTTGCCGTGGAAACACTGAGGCAAGATTGTCTGAAAAGCCTCGAGTTTGCTACTGAGTGCATGAACTTCATCATCATGTTCTGTCTGCCACGCCTGCGCGATGGCAGCTGTATCCGGATCACGAACACGTTTTTCGAGCCAGCTTGGTAGCGGGCCAGCGAGCATTGACTCGGCCACACCGATAACAGTCCCTTCAGTTTCCTTGGACCAATGAAGCTCCTTCAGTGTTGCACCGACAGCAGCAGCACTCGCTGGGTGATGGCAGGCCATGGTACGAAAACTTTCATCTTCCGGTGGGTGGCTTCGCACGATAAGTACAGGCAGGTGTGCTCCGTGAAGGACTGCTCGAGAGACACTTCCGAGACGAAATCGTTCTATTGAGCCGTGGCTACGAGCGCCAACGGCCACGAGGTCAGCATGCCAGCCATTCGCTGACTCAAGGATTCCGACAGCTGCTGAGGCCGAACTGCTGATCATTTCAACCGGTTTTGCAAATTCTGTCGGAAGCAGTGCGCGTGCTTCTGCAAATAGATCAGCGGCACTCCGACTCACGAGTGAAGACGATGATGCAGGAAGCCGCTGCTGAAGTTCTGTCGGTGAGAAATAGATTGCGAGCTGATCTTCACTTGGATCGATAATGTGTCCGACTACACGCACCGCGTCCAGTGATAGAGGTGACCCATCAACGCCGATTAAAACCTTCATGAAATTTCCTGCTTACTCTGAAAAAAGTAATGTAGCTGCTTTTTCTTTACTTGGCGAAAGCCTTTGGCCCGAGGCCTACTCCTTTATTATGGCATGTTTTTTGACCATTCTTCAGGCCAACCACGTCTTGCTAGGGCTTCCGGGGTGTTCGCGGGCAAGACGTGGCACAGCGTATCCGGGCAATCGATTACGTAATTCCTCAATGAGACGTACTCCGGTTTCCTCGGGTACGTCGAAATCACTTGCCCCACGAACGGGATCTAGAAGATGAAGGTAGTACGGGATTACACCAAGATCGAGGAGTCTTTCCGAGAGCTGAATGAGGCTTTCAGCCGTGTCGTTTACACCGCGAAGTAAAACGGCTTGGTTCAAGAGAATTGGGACTGTGTGGCTCATTCGCAACATTGAACCTGCGACAACAGAATCAAGTTCAGCAGCATGATTCGCATGAATAACAACACAGGCTGTCAAGCGTGTTGTATCCAGAACGTGGAGCAATTGCTCAGTAATACGCGAAGGCAACACAACAGGAATCCGCGTATGAATACGAAGCCTCCGAACATGTGAAATGGAGCCTATGTCGCGTATGAGTGCTTCAAGTAGCGTGTCATCGATGAGAAGAGGATCTCCGCCGGAAAGAATTACTTCATGGATTGATTCATCCTCGCGTATCTCATTCACTGCAGCTGCAAAACTGGCAGGGGATGCTCCGCTTTCAGCGTAAGGAAATTCCCGACGAAAACAGTACCGACAGTGCACGGCGCACCCACCAGTGACGAGAAGTAAACAACGCCCATGGTATTTTTGAATCAGTCCTGTCCCTCGTCGAGCCGGCTGTTCACCAACTGGGTCTGATACAAAACCTGGTATGTCATCCAATTCTTCAAGTCGTGGTAATACCTGAAGGAGCAGAGGATCATTCGGATCACCTGGTTGCATCCGTGAAATAAAACCTCGCGGTACAAGAAACGGGAAGTCCCGGATCGCTTCTTTCGATTTCTGAGCAACTGCTGGATCAAGATGTAATAGATCACAAAGCTCTGCTGGGTCGCGAACAGCATCAGCTAATTCTTGTTTCCAAACTTCTCGAACCATTGGTGGCTGAAGAGTTGTACTGCCGATCGTTCGGACTGTTGATGTTTCCATGGAAAAAATGTCAGGGCGGTTGTCGAGATTGTGAGGAGGCTCCATGTGCAGTCTACAGTGGACGTTCTTGAGGATGGGGCCGGTTCAAAAATAGTTCGCTGGAACGGGCAGCTGTGGAATCACCGTTGACAGGCTGTATGATGATGACGAGGCTTGTGCTTGAGTGTCGCGGCATACTCACTAGACGCCTGTATTGTCCTGAATTGAAAGTGCGATTTCGATGGCTTCATTTAATACAAGTGAGTTCCGAAAGGGGCTCAAAGTCCAGATTGATGGTGATCCGTACATCATGATTGAATGCAATTTTGTAAAGCCAGGTAAGGGGCAGGCTCTTTACAAATGCAAGCTTCGCAATCTGCTTAGAAGTACCGTGCTTGATCGGACGTACAAGAGTGGCGATTCGCTTGAGGCTGCTGACATTACAACAATCGATGCACAATTCCTGTACAAGCAGGGAGATTTGTTTGTCTTTATGGATAACGATAATTACGAACAGTACGAGTTGTCATCTGAACAAGTTGATGACGCATGGAAGTGGCTGAAGGAAGGAACGGTCTGTTCCATGATGCTTTACAATGAAAATCCGATCACCATGGAGCCACCACAGCACATGGTGTTGCAAGTTGAGTATGCCGAACCTGCTGTTCGTGGAAATACGGCAACAAATCTGACGAAGCCAGTAAAACTAGAGACCGGAGCGGAAATCATGGTGCCTGCATTTATCGAGCAGGGTCAATTCGTGAAGGTAGATACTCGAAATGCTGAATACACAGAACGAGTTAAAGAATAGATGGCAAATAGATAGATATCTGTTTTATCTTGAGACAGACGTAACCAGTATTCGGCTACCGATGGGCGTTACACGCCAGATTTCGACAGTGCTCAAAGAGTGTGTACCATTCAATCGCTGCCACCTCCTGGAGCACATGGCACACAGCTTCATTGGAATCGTGGCGTGCCGATTCACAGGCCTCAATAAATTGTTGTGGTTTCCAGTGCGTACATTGTGATAGCCATTGAGCTTCTTCCGGCAGTGAAGTTAATGCGGCATGTTTTTGCACTTTGTCTCCAAGTACAGAAAACAATGAATGATCGCCGACGCGGCGAAACCAATAGGCCGCATTACCTGCATCGGGTTCTCGACGGTGCATAATGCCATGCCACCAGCTGCCCTCAGGGGTATCAATGTTTTGGCTGAGCTCATGAGACCGGTCGAGAAAGCCATTCCATAGCCATATGCCAGCAAGGCAGCAATCGGCTTCTGCTGGCGAAACAACGGAGGCTCCGAATAAAGTTTCTGATGAGGTTTTGTCTATCCGTTGGTCGAATCCGGCCTTTGGTGTTCCTGGCCCAAGTGGCGGCAGGTCTGGGTCAAGCAGGTCAGCGATCGCGGAAGGAAGGCAAAAAGAAGGTGTCAGCATGTCAGTTGAAGTTGTCTCATGTCACCGGGTGGCGGCGGGTCTCGTTAATTAAAAAATTCGACGTGAATTGCCACTCTGCTTCACGCTTTTCATGGTTTCATTGCAGTCTACTTGAACAGTTTGCAAATCGGGCTTCGTGTTCCATCAGGACGCACAAGCCAAAAACCTTTATAGCCGTTTTCTGATTTCGGAGACGCTGAGGTCTTTTCATTACAGTAGATTTGCCAGTAGACCGCATACGGACAGCCGAACTTGCGAGCAACGTTCAGTAACTCGGTGGTTCGCTCAAAAGCAACTTTTGGTGTTGCCTCTGATTCAGGGAGTCCAAACTCTCCGACATAAACGCCATTGGTGTCGAATGGGCTGGTCGGACGCTTGTGCTGTGATATGAAGGCCAGTGATTGTTTAAAAGCCTCTGGCGAATCCTTGGTATCCCAAGCGGAATAAGAAACTAAATCTACTGAGACATAAGGCAGCACATCTGTCGTAACGCTTGGGGCGCTGCGAGTCATCGCCTGCTTAACAAGATTGACCTCGAGTGCGTGGAAAACCTGTGCTTCACTGTGATTCCATGCGGCCCGGGCACGTTCAATGCCCCTCTGCCGGGCTGCTACCCATCGGATCATCGCTGCGGTGCTGGATGGTTCCTGTGCAGAATGAGGATTGAAGTTTCCCCGCAATGCCCAATCTCCCTCCCAGTTCTGAATGATGAATGTCTTATGTGAATTTTTGTAGGTGGAAAGCAAATAGCGGGTGAGCGACGCAAAACATTCCTCCTCAGCTTGCTCATCCTGAGAGGTAAATTCCTCCCTCCAATAACTCGCAGAGCGTCCGGGGCGAAAGGCGTTCAAAATAAAAGTATCGAAACTTCTTGAAAAAAGTGATCGGAAATAGGGTGTGTCTGCGAGATCTTCGAGGGTTTCAGTAGAGGGCCACATTGAGTGAAATGGATAAAGCTTTGGCGAGGGGTTATCTGTGTCCAGGCTAAGGGCGACTTTGATGCAACGCGCACCTATGTTCCGTGCGACGGCAGCACCTTCATTGAGATAATCGGTATCCGAAAACGAATACAGCCCACCGATATGAGCGACTCCTAGCTGCATCTCGAAATCAGGAGGGGAAGCATGTGTGACGGTCAACAGGGCTGACCCAATCAGATATGTGATGCAATGTGTTCTTGTGTGATGGCGTGTCATTTTGAGCCAGAACGATGCGAATACCCTCAGATAAGGTGATATCTTGACGAATCCAGCCAACAGCATAGGCTGTATTGGATTCTCAAATACTTGCGAGCAACACTATTTGATTTTTAAATAGTGTTGTTGCCAACGTGTGCCTGGTTAGCGAATGGCTTGGATCTGCTTTTTGCGGTTTCGGCCTCCTTTGGTTGTCGGTGCGGTTTGTAAAGGGAATGGTGGTCATCAGTTGGAACGTGGCGGATATGAACCTTAAATCACTCAAAATCTTCTGTGACATCGTTACCCGAAAGAGCTTTTCAAGGGCGGCGGAAGATAATGGCCTTTCTCAATCTGGTGCGAGTCAGGTTGTGAGCCAATTGGAAAATCGCCTTGGTGTTCAGTTAATTGAGCGATCCAAACGGCCACTTATGCCCACGCATGAAGGCCGTGTCTTCTTCGAAGGCTGTCGAGATATTGTCGCGCGGTATGACGCACTCGAGGATGAAGTTCACTCACTTCGAGAAGATGTTGCCGGTCGGGTTCGTGTTGCAGCCATCTATTCAGTTGGACTGCATCATATGAGTGCATATGTGCAGGAGTTTATGGCGCGATACCCAAAGGCGAACGTACGACTGGAGTATCTACATCCGCAGAGAGTCTGTGAAGCCATTGAAAATGATCAGGCAGATGTCGGCATTGTGAGCTACCCACGGGGTTCGAGGGTCATAGAAGCTGAGTCGTGGCGCGAAGAGCCCATCGTTCTGGTCTGCGGTCCAAATCATCCATTTGCTGCCCGAGAAAGTGCATCTCTTGCAGATCTGCACGGACAACGATTAGTGGGTTTTGATCATGATCTCGTCATTCGTCAAGAAATCGACAAGGCCATTGAATCGGTAGGAGCAGAGCCGAGTGTTGTTATGGAATTTGACAACATCGAAACAATCAAGCGGGCGGTGGAAATTGACGCGGGTATGGCTTTGCTACCGGAACCCACTGTTGTACGAGAAACTGGTGTAGGCACTCTGGTCAGTTTGCCACTCGAAGAGAATCCGCTCATACGACCCCTTGGAATTATTCGCGGCCGAGGCAAACCCCTTTCCCCAACCGCGAGAAGATTTCTTGATCTGTTACGTGGCCATGCACATGACACTGACGAAGGTATTCAGGAGCTAAAGCGTCCACCCGAAGCACTTGGTGACTTGGCGGTTGTCGGCACAGCCTGATACCTGTCAATGACTCGGTAGTGGCAAAGGTAATTCGGGGGCTACGGCCTCAAAAGCCGAATTCCACTGAAAAAATAACAAAACTCAAAATTTGAAACCCTCACGATGAGAAAACAAGTAATGAAACCCCCAATACGACTTCCGGAAAGCCGTGGCCTCTACGACCCAGCAAACGAGCATGATTCATGTGGCGTGGGTTTTATTGCACATATTAAAGGGAAGAGGTCTCGCCAAATTGTTGACGATGCCGATCGTATGCTTCAGCACATGGAGCATCGTGGTGGTTGCGGCTGTGAAGACAACACGGGTGATGGTGCTGGCATGCTTACAGCATTGCCGTATGAGTTAATTGAGAAAATTTCTCAGGAAGAGATGGGGCAGGAACTGCCACCTCGTGGCTTGTATGGCAGCGGTGTCTTTTTCATGCCAACAAATCCTGCAGAGCGAGCGCAATGCCGAGGAATCGTTGACCGAATAATTAATGAGCAGGGCCAGAAACTCATCGGGTGGCGTGAACTACCGGTTGATCCAGATGCCGCGGATGTTGGTCCCACTGCTCGTCGTGCAATGCCGCACTTTGATCAAGTAATTATTGCCGCTGGAGAAGGTCTTGATCAGGAGGCATTTGAAAGGCAGTTGTTTGTTATTCGGAAGTGGTCGAGCCAACAAATTCGAGTAGAGAGCAGCCTCTCCCAGAAGTTGATGTTCTACATTTGCTCGTTGTCAACGAAAGTCATTATTTGGAAGGGCATGCTGCGTTCCATGCAGGTCATTCCGCTGTTTAAAGACCTCCAGGATCCAGACTATAAAACGCACCTCGCAATGGTGCATTCAAGATTTTCAACAAATACATTCCCGAGTTGGGATCGGGCGCAGCCGTGTCGGCTCATGGCCCACAACGGTGAGATCAATACTCTTAGGGGAAATGCAAATTGGATGTTTGCCCGTCAGGGTGTGATGAAGAGCGATCTGTGGCAAGACGACATTCGGAAGCTCTGCCCAGTTATTGAGCCCGATTGTTCCGATTCTGGGAACTTTGATAACGCACTTGAAATGCTTTATTACTCAGGTCGATCGCTTCAGGAAGCAGTCATGATGATGATCCCCGAAGCCTGGCAGAATCATCACAGCATGCCTGAAGACAAGCGAGCGTTTTATGAATATCAATCAGCACTTCAAGAACCATGGGACGGGCCAGCCTCGGTCTCGTTTACAGATGGTCACTACATCGGTGCTGTCCTCGATCGGAATGGCTTGCGGCCAAGTCGGTATTACGTCACTCACGACGATCGCGTCATCATGGCGAGTGAAGTAGGTGTTGTGCAGGTCGATCCTAAACAGGTGAAGTCCAAAGGACGGCTTCAGCCAGGAAAGATGTTTCTTGTTGATTTCGAACAAGGTCGTATTATTGCAGACGATGAGCTAAAAACGTCTGTCGCTACAAAGCGTCCGTATAAGGCTTGGATTCAAAATCAGGTAATTCATCTCAATGATCTTCCTGAAAAAAAATCCCCTTCGTACTATGACAGTGACGAACTTCTGAAACGGATGCAAGCGTTTGGCTACACGACTGAGACGCTCCAGTTCATGCTCATGCCAATGCTGCGAGAGAAACGAGACCCGATTGGCTCAATGGGTAACGATGCAGCGCTTGCTTGTCTATCTGATAAACCTCGGCTCTTGTACGAGTATTTCAAGCAACTTTTTGCACAAGTGACAAACCCTCCTGTTGATTCGATACGGGAAGAGGTCATCATGTCGCTGGAATGTTTTATTGGTCCGGAAGGAAATCTTTTGGAAACAACCGAGGAGCAGTGCCACCGGCTTTGTATTCCTCATCCAATCCTGACCAATGAAGAAGTTGCGGCTATCAAAGCAATCGATCATCGTGGGTGGAAGTCAAAGACTATTGACATTACGTATCCACGATCCGAGGGAGATGCAGGCCTTCGGCCAGCCATTGATCGCATCTGTGCCGAAGCGACTCAAGCGATTCATGACGGCTATTCGCTGGTAGTGCTTTCCGATAGAGCGGTGAGCCCTGAACGTGTGCCAGTGAGTTCACTGCTTGTGACAGGGGCGGTTCATCATGCACTTGTGAAGCAAGAACTACGAACAAGAATCGGCATTGTTCTTGAATCTGGAGAAGCACGCGAGGTCCATAACTTCTGCTTGCTAACGGGGTATGGTGCAGATGCCATTAATCCATATCTTGCATTTGAAGCCCTTCGTCAGGCTCGTATTGATGGTCTGCTCGAAGAAGAGTTTAGTGATGAAAAAATCGTGCCGGCCTTCCGAAAAGCGGTTGCCAAGGGTATTAAAAAAGTAATGGGCAAGATGGGTATCTCTACTCTTGCTTCATACAAGGGGGCTCAGATATTCGAAGCGGTTGGATTGGCGCCAGAGGTAATTGAAAAATGCTTCGTTGGAACATCAAGCCGAATTTCAGGCGTCGGGTTTGATGTCATCGCTGAAGAAGGAATTCGTCGGCATGAAATCGGCTATCCGGCACGCCGTGATGAAGCCCGTTCAATACTTCCTAACGATGGTCAGTTTCATTGGCGAAGAGAAGGTGAGGCACACGCTTGGAATCCACATACTATTGCCCAGGTACAGGTCGCTGCTCGAACAGGATCGAGAGATGCGTATCGTCAATTCGCCGAGACAGTGAATGAGGATGCCCATCGTCGGTGTTTTTTGAGAGGGTTGCTTCAATTCAAAAATGACCGAACCCCAGTGGCTATCGAAGAGGTAGAACCAGCTCGTGAAATTGTGAAGCGGTTTTGTACTGGTGCAATGAGCTATGGTTCTATTTCTGCGGAAGCGCACGAAACGATTGCCATTGCAATGAACGTGCTGGAAGGGAAGAGCAACACCGGAGAGGGGGGTGAAGATCCAGAGCGATTCAAATGGTATGGTCGCCCTGAAGACGAGCACGAGACAATGCTTCACACGCTTGAAAATCTTGACCCGGAGAAGGCCAAGGCCCAAACGAATCAGTATTCGAAGAGGTCGTATATCAAACAGGTTGCTTCAGGACGTTTTGGTGTCACGAGTTGGTATCTAACGAATGCAGACGAATTGCAGATTAAGATTGCACAGGGAGCAAAGCCCGGTGAAGGAGGTGAGCTACCAGGCCACAAGGTCAATAAAATTATTGCTGCCACTCGTCACTCAACGCCTGGAGTAGGGTTAATTAGTCCACCTCCGCATCATGACATCTACTCAATCGAAGACTTGTCGCAGCTTATTTTTGACCTGAAAAACTCGAATCCATCAGCGGCAGTAAGTGTGAAGCTTGTGTCAGAGGTTGGTGTGGGCACAATTGCCGCGGGTGTCGCAAAAGGCAAGGCCGACAAAATTCTAATTTCTGGTACCGATGGAGGTACTGGTGCATCACCACTGACGAGTATTAAGTTTGCCGGTCTTCCGTGGGAACTTGGCATTGCCGAGACGCATCAGACTTTGGTGATGAATGATCTGCGCAGTCGCGTGCGACTTGAAACTGACGGTCAGTTGAAAACAGGACGTGACCTAGTTATTGCTGCTTTGTTGGGTGCTGAAGAATATGGATTCGCGACCGCGCCACTCATTACTATGGGTTGTATCATGATGCGGAAGTGTCACCTCAATACGTGCCCGGTTGGTATTGCTACACAGGACCCTGAACTTCGAAAGAAGTTTTCAGGGAAGCCCGAGCATGTCGTGAACTATCTTTTTCTTGTTGCTGAGGAAGCCAGAGAGATTATGGCGAGCCTCGGTTTTCGTTCCATTAATGAGATGGTTGGCCACGTAGAAGTACTAGAAATTAATGAAGCAGTGCGTCATTGGAAGGCAAAGGGGCTCGATCTTGCTCCAATATTGACGCCAGCAGAGGGTCCTCATCCGGATACTGTAACCACATGCACTATTTCCCAGAATCATGGTTTAGAAGAAGTCCTTGATAATGAGCTTATTAAGAAATCGATAGCTGCGATTCATGAACGCATCCCTACGCGATTTCCAATGGAAATTGAAAATATTGATCGGGCATTCGGCACTATGTTGAGCCATGAGGTCTCTAAGGCGAATGGGGAGAATGGACTGCCTGACGATACGATTCATATTGATGTTGTTGGTTCAGCTGGACAGAGTCTTGGGGCATGGTTAGCACCTGGTGTCACCATCGATCTTGCGGGTGATGCGAATGATTATGTGGGTAAGGGTTTATCAGGTGGGAGAATTATCATTGCACCGCCAGAAGGATCCACCTTTGTTCCTGAAGAAAATATGATTATTGGAAACGTTGCTCTTTATGGTGCCACTGCCGGCGAGGCATACTTCAGAGGCATGGCTGCCGAGCGATTTTGTGTTCGAAACAGTGGAGCCCAAACAGTCGTTGAGGGCGTTGGCGATCACGCTTTGGAATATATGACGGGAGGTCGAGTCGTCATTCTTGGACCAACAGGTCGTAATCTTGCTGCAGGAATGTCTGGCGGAGTCGCGTTCATCTACGCTCCTGATCGGGATGTTCTACGTCTCAACTGCAATTTAGAGCTCGTCGAACTTGAGTCAGTAGAGTCTGCTGAAGATAGTGCTGAACTTAAGGAACTCATACAGCGGCACGCTGACTACACCGGTTCGACAGTGGCAAAAGGCATTTTGGAGACATGGGAGCAATCACTTAGTCAGTTTGTAAAAGTCATGCCTCGAGACTACAAACGCGCACTTGCCGAGTTAGCGGCCGAATCGAAAGTTGCTGTGGCAACGAACTGAAAATGAATCAAACCAA
>CAXEMW010000066.1:0-14561 GCA_963997395.1 uncultured Planctomycetaceae bacterium | reverse complement strand
GTTGTTCTGGAGGGGAATGTGGGTGGCCGAACCGGAAAAACCTATTCAGAGTATCCAATTCATGCAGCAGCCCTTCAGTTCATACGAGACAATAAAGAAAGGCCCTTCTTATGTTACATGCCAATCACACCGCCTCATGGCATGTACGACATTCCTGCCGATGACCCTGCATGGGAACTGTATAAGAACGAAGCATGGATGCGTGACCCCACGATTTCTCAAGACACAAAAAACTATGCTGCAATGGTTTCAATGGTTGATCGTGAGGTCGGGAATGTCCTTGATCTTTTGCGTGAACTTGGGCTCGAAGAAAACACGATTGTCTTCTTTACCGGAGATAACGGTGGGCAGGATCGATTTAAAAGCAAGGAACATCCGCGTGGTTTTTTTGGGCCGAATGTCAACCCAGAGACTGGGGTTGAGTTTCGCGGTGGGAAAGGCAATCTCTATGAAGGTGGCTTAAAGATTCCGTTTCTTGTTCGATGGCCTGGAGTAGTTGCGGCGAATACGGTTCGTGATCTTGTTTTTTACCAGCCCGACATTATGGCAACGATTGCTGACTTAACGAATACAAAAGCTCCTGAAGATACCGATGGCATTTCGATTGCTCCGACGCTTCTGGGGGCAGACGGCTCGCAGGAGTTGCATGAAATGATGTATTGGGAGTACGGGAATCAGACGGCGGTTCGCTATGGAAAATGGAAAGCAATTCAGCCCGGAAAGCCAAAGGGAAGTAAGCAGAATCAGCCTTGGGAACTCTATGACCTGTCCAGAGATGTGAGTGAGTCTACATCTGTCGCAGATAGTCATTCAGGTATTCTTGAGAAAATGAAAGTCTTTGCAGATGCCTCGCACGATCCGGTTGAAGCCGGAACGTACTATGACAAAAGTCGAGAGCGTCACGAGCGAGACCGAAAGGCAAAGTGGGGGACGTTGCGTGAAGATCAAAGTCCCCTGAAAAACGCACAACGAATCCCAGAACAGGATATCGTGCCATTCGAAGAGATGAAGTTGATCCGTTGGAGCAGTGAAAACAGGGTGAACGATCGACTTGCGAAATATGCAATAGATGGAAAGCCGAGTACCGTATGGCATTCACAGTTTTCACAAGAAAAGAAGAAGCATCCGCATGAACTGGTGATTGATTTGGGTCAAAACCGAATGATCAATGGTTTCTATTATTTAGCGAGGCAAGATAAGGGGTGGAACGGTGCTTTTGAAGAAACAGAATTCTATGTGTCGGATGACGCTGATCACTTTCCAGAAGAGCCGTACGTGCGCTGTCTCTTTAAAAAAGAAAAGCAGGCTCAGCGTGTGGAGGGTGATAAAATAAAGGCTCGCTATGTACTGGTACGCAATATGTCCGAAGTTTCAGGTAATGATTTTGGATCTGCAGCAGATATTGCAGTGATCCTCGCGAAGTAGGTTTGTGGCATTGCTTTTCATAATGCATGCCCGTCCGCGACATTTGTATGGGGTAATTGGCATAGTGTGGGATGTTATGTCGCAAATAAAAATCATTATCTACGTTCTTTCAGCGTTTGTTGGCTGCGGTGTAATCGCAGCATCTCATGTCGTTGCGTCCGATGGTAGCGTTTCACAAATTGATTTTTTTGAGGCCAACATCAGGCCAGTGCTTATCAAACATTGCTATGAATGCCATTCAGCCGAGTCCGGAGAAGCAAAAGGTGGCTTGCGACTCGATTCCAAACAAGGATGGCTTGTTGGTGGAGACTCAGGGCCGGCAATCATTCCTGGTAAGCCAAATGAAAGTCATGTTCTTCTTGCGATAAATTACAGTGGCGACATGTCAGAAATGCCGCCGAAATCGCGGCTCCCGTCCAAAGTGATTCGTGACTTTACTCAATGGATTGAAGACGGAGCTGTCGACCCAAGAGAAGCCGAAGGGGTTGCATTAGAAAAAAAGGTCATAGATATCGAGGCTGGAAAAAGCTTTTGGTCTTTTCAGCCACATCGAACATTCTCTGAAGATGAGTCGATTGATGGGCTTGCTTGTCCTCAGTCGCCGCCTGCTTCTGCTGACAAGCTTGTAAGAAGGCTGTTTCTTGACGTGATAGGGCTGCCCCCAACTTTGGATGAGCAGAGGGAATTTCATGAGGTCTATCACGGTGAATCTCCCGAGAGAGCAGTCCAGTTAGCTCTCGATGACCTCTTTGGTCGAAAAGAGTTTGGAGAAAAGTGGGCTCGCCATTGGCTTGATGTCGCTCGTTATGCGGATTCGAACGGAAGTGACTTCAATCTTA
Organism: uncultured Planctomycetaceae bacterium; assembly: GCA_963997395.1. GTDB lineage: Bacteria > Planctomycetota > Planctomycetia > Pirellulales > UBA1268 > UBA1268. The sequence continues at coordinate 12,297 of CAXEMW010000066.1, read as the reverse complement.
CGTATCAAGAGGCGTGGCGGTATCGAAACTATGTGATTCATGCTTTGAATGACGATCTTCCGTATGATCAGTTTCTTCAGGAGCAAATCGCAGGAGATCTTCTTCCGTACGACACAATTGAACAAAGAAATCGGCAGCTCGTTGCAACAACATTTCTGATGGTTGGTCCGAAAATGTTGACCGAACGAGATAAGGAGAAGATGCGTCTTGATATTGCCGATGAACAGCTCGACACAATCAGTCGAGTAACCATGGGGCTCACGCTTGGGTGCGCCCGCTGCCATGACCACAAATTTGATCCGATACCAACCGTAGACTACTACGCCATGGCGGGCATCCTTCACAGCACCCGGACGACCGATGGCATTCTCATGAACAATGTCAATGTTTCCGGGTGGAAAGAAACAGATCTTCTGATCGATGACGACGAGAAGCAGCGGTTGGAAGTGTTCCGTTTAAAGGTGAGAGACATTGAGGAAAGGATTCAGCAGAGAAAGCGGAAAAGAGAGGACGTTTTAGGCTCAGCAGTTGGCGTGCTCGTTGACGATAGTGACGCTACTCGAAAAGGGACGTGGCGGAAGTCGACTCATCGTCCGAATTATGTCGGTGACCACTATCTTGTGGCAGATAATCAGAAAACGCCATTTTCAATTCAATGGAAAGCTACTCTGCCCAAACCAGGGGAATATGAGCTTCGGGTCAGCTTTCGAGGTGGTAAGGGGCTTGCAACAAAAGTTCGTTATACGGTTCATCATGCCGATGGCGAGAATCAAGTTGTTGTTGATCAGACAGTCCTTCCTTCGATTGATCAGCTCTGGCAGCCGCTTGGCCAGTTTAAATTTGACACGAAAGCTGTCGTAAATCTTGCTGGTAACGGGACTGACAAGCCTGTTCTTGCTGATGCCGTTCGACTTGTGCATGTCGAAGATCTTGAGAAAGACGTGTCCACTGACACGTCTTTCTTGGATGAGGAGCTTGCAAATCTCGAAAAAACGCTCGCGGTTATGAAAAAAGATAGTCCTGAAATGCCGAAGGCTATGGCTGCTGAAGACAATGGGCCACAAGGCATAGATGACTTACATGTGCGCGTTCGAGGAGAACCAAAGAATCTGGGAGAAAGAGTCCCGCGGGGTGTTCTCCAGGTAGTGAACTGGAATGGTGCGACACAGTTCTCTATCCCAACTCATGAGTCAGGGCGAGTGCAGCTGGCTGAGTGGATCACCGCAAAGGAGAATCCACTGACTGCTCGAGTTATGGTGAATCGAATCTGGCAGCATCTGTTTGGCCGAGGCATCGTGGAGACGAGCGACAACTTTGGGGTGCGCGGAACGGTTCCGTCGAACCCCGAGCTTCTTGATTTTCTTGCCGAAGAGTTTGTGGAAGGCAACTGGTCAATCAAAAGTGTGATCCGAAAGATTGTTATGTCAAAGACATATCAGCAGGCTGTCGCAGACGTTTCCGAGGAAACTGGTGAAAAATCACACGTTCAGAAACAGTGCCGGCGGCCTGCTCCGGCTGAGATAATTCGTGATTCGATATTGGCACTTGCAGGGAAGCTTGATAGTGAGCCTCGTGATTCCGTTGTAAGTGAGTTGGGCATGCATGCTATTAATACAAACGGAAAGCGGCATGTGTCGTTGGGGCAAACTGGTAAGCTTCGACAGCGGAGTGTGTATCTACCTGTTGTGAGAGGTGCTGTTCCACCATCGTTGGCTGTGTTTGACTTTCCAAACCCCGATCTTGTCACAGGGAAGCGAGCCATGACAACGGTGCCCGCGCAAGCCTTGTTTATGATGAACTCACCATTTGTTCATGAAATGTCACATGCTCTGAGTTTGCTCTTACTGCAGAACAATGTGACAATTGAGAAGAGCATTCAGCAACTTTATAAACGTGTTCTCATTCGCCAAGCGGGTCACAATGAAGTGCAAAATGGTAAGGCATATGTTGCTGAGTTGATGGAGGGGGGGCAGGCACTTGAGCAGGCGTTTGCTTCGTTTGTCCAGATTGTATTCTGTTCAGCAGAATTTCGGTTTATTGAGTAGTGGCATCAGGAACGTGGTATGAATCAGTGTCATCAATTCACAACGCCTTACAATCGCCGCCACTGGTTGCAGTCAACAGCCTGCGGTTTTGGGGCTCTCGCATTTCAGGCTTTCGCGCAACGCATTGCATGCGCTGCGGGTTCCGGCTTGGATCATAAGCCCCGAGCCAATCGCGTGATATTTCTTTTCATGCACGGCGGTGTTTCTCAGGTGGATTCGTTTGACCCGAAGCCCGCACTGACTAAGTACAATGGAAAAAAACTGCCCTTCAAAGGGATTGAAAACCTCGATGTGTCACTGAAAGACAAGGCGGGGTATGGCAAACTACTTGAGACACCGTGGAAGTTTCAGCAGTACGGAGAAAGTGGTGCATGGGTAAGCGAGCTTTGGCCTCACCTCGCAAAGCATGCCGATGATCTCTGCTTCATCAAGTCTATGCACACAAAAGGGACGTCGCATGGTCAAGCTGTTTCGATGATCCATACGGGTAACGATAATCTCTTGCGACCGTCGGTTGGTGCGTGGGTGAGTTACGGCCTTGGTGCAGAGAATGAAAATCTTCCAGCGTTCATCAGTATTACGCCGCCAGCGGGACATGGTGGAACCCGTAATTATGGTTCAGCCTTCCTTCCTGCCCATCATCAGGCCACAGCACTTGGTCACTCAGCGAGTAAAGCAGAAGATGCAACGATTGACTACCTCCAGTCGGATGGTGCCCACTCGGTGCATCAGCATCGCCAGCTCAAGATGCTTCATGAAATGAATACAAGGCATTTTGAAAAGAGCCAGGATCCGCAGCTCGATGGTGTGATTCGTAGTTACGAATTGGCTGCGCGTATGCAAGGTGTTGCACCGGAATTAATTAATCTCAGCAATGAATCTGAAACAACACGAAATTTGTACGGTATGAACCGGAAAGAAACATCCAATTTCGGTCACCGTTGCCTCCTGGCTCGTCGTTTCTGTGAAGCTGGAGTTCGATACATTCAAGTGAGTACGCCATATGTCTGGGACCAGCATAATAATCTCGTAAAGGGCCATACGAGGAATGCACTCAGTGTTGATAAGCCAATATCAGGACTTCTGGAAGACCTGAAACAACGAGGGATGTTCGATGATACGCTTGTTGTCTGGGGAACTGAATTTGGTCGTACGCCAGTTGTACAGGGTAAAAACGGCCGCGATCACAATCCTGCTGGATTCACTATCTGGCTGAGTGGTGCTGGGGTAAAGGCTGGTTTCAGTCATGGTTCAACTGATGACTTTGGTTATTTTGCACAAGACAACAAAGTACATATGCATGACCTTCATGCAACAATCCTGCATATTCTAGGAATTGATCACGAAAAGCTAACGTATCGTTATGCCGGTCGTGATTTTCGCTTGACTGACGTCTATGGCAACGTCGTCAGCGATATTCTTGCGTGATCTCTACACATAAATTTGAACGGCAGATGGCCGAATGAAACGTCCTACGATTCTCTCGCTTGGTGAAGTGCTGTGGGATTTGTTTCCGGATGGTGAACGCTTTGGCGGTGCGCCAGCAAACTTTGCATGTCACGCGGCGATTCAAGGTGCCGACGTAACAATGCTCAGCGCAGTCGGCGATGACCAACACGGACGCGATGGTATCGACATACTCAGTGCGTATGGCATTGATGTAAGTCTTCTGCAAATAATTTCTGAAACGCCGACTGGTACAGTAAGTGTTGAAGTTGATGATGATGGCAAACCAACGTTTGTGATTCATCAGGGTTCGGCATGGGATAACCTCACTTGGAACGATGCGATAGCTTCGCGAATAGCTACAGTTGATGCGGTCTATTTCGGGACGTTGGGACAGCGCGATCCTGTCTCACAAGCCACAATCCGTCGAGTTGTCGAGACAGCTGGCCTTGCAGGTATTCCCCGTATTCTGGACATCAATCTCAGGGCACCATTCTTTGATGCTGAGATGATTCGTAACTCGGTTCAGCTCGCCAGTATTTTAAAACTTAGTGACGACGAACTGGTTGAGGTTTGTTCTGCCTGTAGCATCAGCAAGACCGACCAGCCCGAAGGAGATCTCAGAGGCCTGCTCGAGTTTGGGAATCTTGACATGGTTATTTTGACTTGTGGAAAAGACGGAGCCGTGCTGGTCACGCCTGATGATACTGTCACCCAGAATGGAATCTCCACGAACGTGATCGACACAGTTGGGGCAGGGGATTCATTCACCGCAGCCTTCCTCATTGGCGAACTGCGAGGCGATCCTCACGATCAAAACCTGCGAAATTCATGTGAGGTCGCCGCGGCGACGTGTGCTCACTCTGGAGCTGTTCCAGAAATAAAGAGAAGTTCAGAGAGACACATCAGCCATAACGATATATCCGATAGCGGTTCCCACACGTGAGAGTGGTATTAGCGAGTTTCCGGTATCTGTTTTTTTACGTGTGCCCATTGGAAGCTCATGAAGAAGTTATTTTTAAATCAAGGATGAGTAATTAATGACACTACGAATCGTATCCTCAGCGAACTTATCGTCCCGAGTTGAACCTCAATGCATTCTGCGGTTGTTAAATAACATAGACTGTATGCGCAATTTTGCATTGTGCGACTGATCGTTTTCGTTAGGCTTTTTTTAGTCTGTGGCCGAGTGTGAAAAATGAAGATCAACACAGGTAAGAGCAGCATGCGTCAAGCTTCCATTACGAGAATCGTTCTTCTCTGCATGCAAGGGTTCAGCACGCTTTTAGTTTCGATATCAGTGGCAGATCAGCATCCCGATCAAGTGGCACGCCCGCCCAACATTCTGTTCTGTATTTCTGATGATCAGAGTTATGCCCATACTGGTGCGAATGGTGACCCGGTCGTCCAGACCCCAGCGTTTGATCGTGTCGCACGAGAAGGGCTTCGGTTTACACATGCATTTTGTGATGCACCAACCTGCGGGCCATCTCGATCAGCGATTCTCACCGGCCAGCATATCTGGCGTTTGGAAGAAGCCGGGAATATCCACAGCACACTGCCAGCAAAGTTCACAACCTATACGGAACTGTTGGCAGAAGCAGGGTACGTAGTTGGCTTCACGGGTAAGGGATGGAGTCCCGGCCGACTGGAACCTGGTGGTCGTACGATGAATCCTGCTGGCGTTTCGTTTCAGAAACGGAAAGCCAAACCACCATTCAAGTCGATGTCGAACACGGATTACGCTGGAAATTTTCAGGATTTCTTGGAGCAGGTGTCAGATGATCAGCCGTTTTGTTTCTGGCTGGGGACCTCCGAACCACATCGGGCCTATGAATTGGGAGCCGGAAAGAGAATAGGAAAAGATCCAGGCAAGGTCATAGTGCCACCCATATTTCCGGATAACGACATTGTCCGAAATGACATTCTTGATTATCTGGTTGAGATCGAAACCTTTGACCAACACGTCGCTCGTGCCATTGCGATACTCGAATCCACAGGTCAATTGGATAACACCATCGTGGTCATCACAAGTGATCACGGCATGCCCTTTCCTCGAGCGAAGGCAAGTCTCTACGATGCAGGCTCGAGAGTGCCTCTTGCCATTCGCTGGCCTCGTGGAATTTGCAACCCAGGTCGTGATGTAAACGCCTTTGTAAACCTCAGCGATCTTGCACCAACTTTTCTAGAAGCCGCTGGCCTCACGCCACCGGATATGATGACCGCACAAAGCTTGATGGAGATCTTCTTTTCAGGTGACGACCCTGTAGGACGTCCTGCGGCATTTATCGCCATGGAACGGCATGATGGCTGTCGAAAAGGGGGCAAAGGATATCCCTGCCGTGCGATTAGGACGGAAGGCTATCTCTACATTCACAACTTTGAACCCACGCGATGGCCCTCAGGGTCTCCCGATGCAAGTGTTTGCGCGCGTTCAATACCGTTCGGTGAGATCGATACATCACCCACCAAGACATTTATAATGGAACATCAAAACAAAGATAGAGTTGCGAAGTTGGCAGAACTTGCATTCGGAATGCGGCCGGCTGAGGAGCTCTATAATCTGAAGAGCGACCCGCACCAAATGGTGAACCTGGCAGGATCGACCGCGCTGACAGAGGCGCAGGCGTCACTTCGTCGTCGGCTTTTTGATCACCTGAAGAAAACCGGTGATCCTCGCATCGTCGGTGGTACCGTGGACTGGGATTACTATCCGTACTATGGGAAGATTAGTACGAAGGGATGGAGCGTTGATGGAAAGCCTCAATAGAACGCCAAGCACTGCCCGGCAAATCGACAATCAAAACAGTGCATATGCATTTCTCAGAGAGAAACAATCGACGAGAACCAGACGAATCAAAGCTGTCAGTATTAAGAAACAGTTGCTCTTCAATTGTCATGAGATGAAACGTGTGGTGATAAACATGTTGTGTTTAGGTTTTTTGGCGAACAACCGGAAGCTGTTGACGAGCAATTGGCATTTTCGATTGGTGTGCTTTCTTTCCGTGTTTCTTGTCGGCCACGTGGCGGCTTTCGCCTCTGATACGGACGTTAAACTTCTTTTTCTTGGTGATCAAAAAGGCCACAAGCCTTCATTGCGGTTCCGAATCATCGAGCCAGTCATGGCAGAGCGGGGCATCAAGCTCAGCTATACCGAAGACGTGGACAAACTCAATGCCCAGTCTCTCAGTAAGTACGATGGTCTTGTTCTCTACGCCAACATCGACACCATTAAGCCGTCGCAAGCTAAGGCACTACTCGAGTATGTTGCCTCGGGGAAAGGCTTTGTGCCGATTCATTGTGCGACGTTTTGCTTTCGCAATTCGCCCGAAGTTGTCGCGTTAATGGGAGGTCAATTCAAAAGCCATGGCCAAGGCGAGATGACCACTCAGTCAGCCGGAGTGGAACATCCAATCTTAGAGGGTTACAAGACCTTTACGAGTTTTGATGAAACCTATGTCCATCACAAGCACAATGAGCAGAATCGCTTGGTGCTGGAATACCGCGCCGGCGGATTACAGGCAAATGGCAACACGCGTGAACCGTGGACATGGATTCGTACTCACGGCATGGGACGTGTGTTCTACACCGCATGGGGACATGATAGTCACACGTGGAACCAACCGCATTTCCATAATCTGCTTGAGCGAGGTATTCGTTGGGCATGCGGTGCAGGTGAGGCAGGGATAGGAACTGCCCCGTCGGTCGCGACGGCCCTACCGCATATGCGGAAACTTCCGAATGGCCTCAAGGCGTTTGAGTATGTAGACGTGGGGCCGGAGATACCCAACTACAACGCTGATCGTTCCAAGGGTCGATTGGGCAAACCAATCAAACTCATGCAACGGCCGTCTCCGGCAGAAGAGTCCATCAAGCACATCGTGACTCCAGAAGGTTTTCACGTCGAGCTATTCGCGGATGAGAATGATATCCATGGAATAGAAGACCAAGGTAGACCGGAAGCCTATCTAGCCGGTAAACCGATCGCGATGAACTGGGATGAAAAAGGTCGCTTATGGGTTTGTGAGACGGTCGACTATCCCAATGAATTGAATGAGTCAGGGAGTGGCCGTGATCGTATTCGCGTGCTTGAGGATACCGATGGCGATAACCGCGCTGATAGGTCATCGGTGTTTGCCGAAGGCTTGAGCATTCCCACTGCGATCGCCTTTCACCGTGGTGGACTAGTCGTACAGAACGGCACCGAAACGCTGTACCTGAAAGACACGACGGGCGACGGTACGGCTGATGTTCGTAAAGTATTGATGTCCAATTGGACACTCGGAGACACTCACGGTGGCGTGGGCAACTTTCGTAATGGGTTGGATAACTGGATATGGGCGATGCAGGGATACAACACGTCCTCGCCAGTCATCAACGGTGTGGAGCAACCGGCATTCCGCATGGGATTTTTCCGATTCAGGCTCTCACAAGACGACGACCCGGTGGTGGAAAAGCTCGAATTCATACGATCGACAAACAACAATACGTGGGGGCTGGGCATCTCTGAAGAAGGGTTGATCTTTGGTTCGACGGCGAACCGGAACCCCAGTGTGTTTATGCCGATTGCCAACCGTTACTACGAACGAGTGCGCGGCTGGACAGCATCACTTCGCCTAGGCACGATCGCCGACACACATCTATTCCAACCCATTACGAAAAAAGTTCGGCAGGTTGATCATCATGGCGGCTATACCGCAGCCGCTGGCCACGCTTTGTATACGGCTCGAAATTATCCACAGCCCTGGTGGAACCGTACGGCATTCGTCTGTGGGCCAACCGGTAAGCTTGTCGGTACCTTTGTTATCAAGCGTGATGGTGCTGGTATGAAATCCAGCAGCCCGATTAATCTGTTCGCCAGCAATGATGAATGGACAGCTCCGATCATGGCGGAAGTTGGTCCCGATGGGAATGTCTGGGTACTCGATTGGTACAACTTTATTGTGCAGCACAACCCAACGCCGCAAGGTTTTGAAACGGGCAAGGGAGCAGCCTACGAAACCAAGTTGCGAGACAAGAAGTATGGCCGCATTTATCGCATCGTACCGGACAGACCACGTGCGGAAGACTTGCAGCCTGTCGTCAAGAACAACGATAAACTGAAATCATGTCGTACGGATCAGCTCACTCACCCAACCATGCAGGTCCGCCTGCACGCACAGAGGTTGCTCGTCGAACAGGGCGATACCGAGGTTGTTCCTGAACTCATCTCGCTGATTGAAGACCAAACCGTTGATGGCATTGGCCTGAACGTTGGCGCGATTCACGCGTTGAACACACTGCATGGACTTGGCGTGTTGCGGGACGACAGCAGTCCTGCATTCAATGCGGTCACGAAGGCTCTGACCCATCCGTCTGCCGGAGTGCGACTGAATGCTGTGCGAGTTCTTCCAGAAATCCCGGCGACGCTTGCCGCGTTACAAGAGGCGAATGTGATCGCAGACACCGATGACCAGGTGGTACTGGCGACCCTCCTGAAAATGTCTGATTCACCTAGAGGCAAAGCAGGAAGAAACCTTAGCGAATTAATTAACGACACGAAGGTTCTATCGGATCGATGGTTGAAAGATGCTTTGACGAGTGCCGCCGCGATGCATGCCGATAGTTTCCTGGCTGCCGTGCTCAAGCATCAGCAATCAGTCGATCCGCGTTCGAGTGATTTAATCGTACGGGTTGCCGAGCATTTCACTCGCACGCGTCCGACGAAAGAGCCCGTGTCAAAAATACTGACAGCAATGGCGAAGAGTTCCAACGAAACAAGGGATGCGATCATCAGGGGCCTGGCTGCTGGCTGGCCGAAAGATCACATCATCAAATTGGATGCATCTGTTGATGCCGATCTTCAATCGGTCTTTGGGTCAGCGTCTGTTTCCGTAAAAGCATCGTTGGCACGGTTGGCGGCATCGTGGTCGAACCAGTCGCTACAAAAGGAGATTGCTCCCATTGTCGCTGGATTCATCCGTCGGATTGAAGATGAAAATTTATCCATCAAAGATCGAATCTACGCGGCCAATGAACTGATGCGACTCGATTCTGGCCGCGTGGATTCAGCAGAGGCGATCGAGGGTTTAATTGGCCCGCACTCACCCTTCAGTCTGTCTGTCGGTCTGATCCAAACGATCAGCCGGTCAAAGGCGGAAGGACTTGCCGAGCGGTTTGCTCGCATCAACACGACCGCCACACCTGCACTTCGAGCGGAACTCCTTCGCGTCATGTTGTCGCGACCAGAACTGACAACGCAACTCCTGTCCTTGATCAAAGCAGGTGATCTGCATATTTCTGATCTTTCGACGCAGCAGGTTGGCGTCCTTTCGAGGTACCCGTCGGCTGATGTTCGCCAAGGCATGCGAGATGTGATGCAGTCTAGTGGTGTTACCATCAGCAACGATCGCAACAAGCTGCTAGCTGCAAAAATGCCTCTCACGGAAAAGACTGGAGACTCAGGAATAGGCAAAGCGGTTTTCACAAAGAACTGTGCGACATGCCATATTTTTAAAGGTGAGGGCAAAAATGTTGGGCCGAACTTGAATGGTATGTCCGTGCACCCAAAAGCTGAATTGCTCACCCATATTCTTGACCCGAACCGCAGTGTCGAAGCCAACTATCGGCAGTACACCGTTCTTACAGTGGATGGCGTCGTGATCAGTGGCCTGTTAGCTGCGGAATCGTTGACCACCATCGAAGTTATTGATGCTCAAGGAAAAAGGCACACGATTCTGCGAGAAGATATCGAGGAGTTGATGGCATCGAGGAAGTCGGCGATGCCGGAAGGATTCGAGCAGTCAATCAACGATGAAGGCTTTGTAAATCTGCTTGAGTATCTGACCGAACACGAACAGTTCATTCCACTCGGATTGGAAAAGGTTGCCAACACGGTGTCGACGCACGGCATGTTTTCGCGTCGAGACAACAAACATGAGCGATTGATCTTACCGAAGTGGGGCACGATCAGCTTCAATGGCATTCCTTTCAGTTTGATCGATCCACAGGGGACGACCGTTAATAATGTTGTGATGCTCAACGGCCCTAATGGACCGTTCGCTCCGCAGATGCCCAAAAGCGTTAGTATCAGAAGTCGGACGTCAGTGAAGGGCATTCACATGCTTAGTGGTGTTGCCGGATGGGCATCACAGAAGCCAATCCAAGGAAGAGCGTGTCTGATCGTGCGGCTCAAGTATGCCGATGGGAAAACTGAAGAGCATCCCCTGATCGACGGACAGCACTTTGCTGACTACATCGGAATGTTTGATGTACCCAAATCGCAACTGGCATTTGAGGCAGCCGATGGTGGGCAGGTGCGTTACCTTTCTATCCGTCCCAAACGCGATGAAGTTATTGAGACGATTGAACTCGTCAAACCTGATCATCACACGGCTCCCCTGGTAGTGGCAATGACCTTGGAGGTACCGGGGTCGCACGTCGATGGCGAAGTTCACGAAGACAACTGACCTTTTTCCAAAGATTTAAATAGAGAAGACACTTATGAAAAGCATTCGGTTTACGTTGATGAAAGCGTTGTGTCTTGCCGTGTCCACGTCCATTCTTTTTGCTGCTGACCAGCAACCCAATATCATCGTTCTGTTTGCTGATGACCTCGGCTACGGTGAGCTTGGCTGTCAAGGTAATTCAGAAATTCCCACACCGCACATTGACTCGATCGCGAACAATGGCGTGCGTTTCACCGACGGCTATGTAGCCGGTCCTAATTGCAGCCCCTCGCGGGCAGGATTATTAAGTGGGCGAATTCCGACTCGCTTTGGTTATGAATTCAATCCTATCGGTGCAGTCAATGAACACCCTGGCATTGGTCTGCCTGCTGCGGAAGTTACGATTGCCGAGTCGTTACAGAACGCTGGGTATACGACTGGGCTCATCGGGAAATGGCATCAGGGTGGCACGGCGGACTATCACCCTTTTCGGCACGGCTTTGATGAGTTCTTTGGGTTTTTGCACGAGGGCCATTACTTCGTGCCGCCACCGTATAAAGGTGTGACAACGATGCTGCGCCGCAAGAGTTTGCCACATGGATACACGGGCCGCTGGGTTGGAGAAAAAGGGCTCATTTATACTGACCATATGGGCGGCAACGAGCCCGACTATGATGCTGACAATCCCATTACCCGGGGCGGTCAGCCCGTCGTGGAAACTGAATACCTGACTGATGCGCTGACCCGTGAAGCCGTCGACTTCATTGACCGTCACGACGACAAACCATTCTTCTTATATCTCGCCTACAACGCGGTGCATAGCCCTCTTCAGGGTGCGGACGCCTACATGAAAAAGTTTGTGCACATCGAAGACATTCACCGCCGCATCTTTGCTGCCATGCTGTCGAACATGGACGACAGTGTTGGAGCCGTCATGGCACAGCTACGGAAGTCAGGCCTTGAAGAGAATACGATCGTGTTTTTCCTGAGTGATAATGGTGGCCCGACGCGTGAACTGACTTCCAGTAATCTGCCACTGCGAGGATCGAAAGGGCAGATGTATGAAGGCGCGTTGCGGGTGCCATTCATGATGCAGTGGAAAGGAACAATTCCAGCGGGCCAGACGTATGAGAAGCCGGTCAGTTCGTTCGATATCTATGCGACCGCCGCGGCGAATAGCGAAGGCGTGATTGCGCCCGAGCTGGTTGAGGGCGTTGACTTGGTTCCCTTCGTCACTGGCAAGAAAAAAGGTGTCCCCCATGAAACACTCTTTTGGCGTCAGGGTGGCAAGTCCGGATTACGGCACGGTGATTGGAAGATTGTACGGATGGGTGGTCGGAAATCACCAGGGAAATCCCAATGGGAACTTTACGACCTCT
>CAXEMW010000065.1:0-14627 GCA_963997395.1 uncultured Planctomycetaceae bacterium | reverse complement strand
CTGTATACGGAATCTCTTTCGTCCTCGTCTCATACACAGGCTTGCATACCGTGTAACACTGCTCGCGCGTTTCATACACAGGCTTGCACACTGTATATGGAATCTCTTTCGTCCTCGTCTCGTACACAGGCTTGCATACCGTGTAGCACTGCTCGCGCGTTTCATACACAGGCTTGCACACTGTATACGGAATCTCTTTCGTCCTCGTCTCATACACAGGCTTGCATACCGTGTACGGAATTGTTCTTGTACGAGTCTCCCAGACCGGCTTACAGACTGTGTACTCAACGTCCCGGTAGCATTGCTCCTTCTCATAGCGAATGCAGTTGATTTCCTTTTGCTCAACAACCTTTTCACATACGGTTTTGTAACAGGTGTACTGTTTCTTTTCGTAAACAACATCCTTGACGAGCCGAGGACCACAGCATGAGGGAGCTGCGCACGATGGCTCACAACATTCACTGTGGCTACAACTCTTACGAGCTTTCGAAAAACTTACGGAGGCAACTTTAGAGTCTCCGTGCTGGTAGTTAGCTAAACCACAGTAAGCAGCATCGACTTTGCTTGCACTGAGGAACACTGTTGCCACCGACATCATGGCACAGATAAAAATCTTGTTCATAACGCTCTCTCTTGCTCTTCGATCCCGATAGAAATCAATCCTTCGATTCTTAAATATTCAGAGGACGCAGACTGGTCAGGCCAGTGAAACGTCAATGAGTACTCTTTAAAGATCGCCCATAAACTCTGCGCAGGATGATTTCTTTTCGAAATCGGTGCATTTTTTCCATTGTCACTATGGCGTTACAACCGTTACATCCGGATGTTGGAACCGAGGGATTTGCGATAGTTCATTCCCTCGGGTTAAAGTCATCTAATATTCCACTGGGGTCTGGCAGATATTTCATGGTGACTGAAGACACAAATGAACGCCCGAACGAGATGCCTTCGGACGCTACTGTTCCAAAGGTTGTTGTCAGCAGAATCAGTCTCTACCTACGAGAACTACAACGGCTTCAATCTGCGGGCAAAGAAACCATCTCTTCGAGTCAACTCGGGACTCTTCTTGGCTTCAGTGATGCTCAGGTAAGAAAGGACCTTGGATTTTTCGGGCAATTCGGCTACCCGGGAGTTGGTTATCGTTGTGACGAACTCATCAACGCCATGCGTGACATCTTGGGCACAAACCAATCCTGGCCCGTTGTAATGATCGGAGCAGGCAATCTTGGTCTCGCACTTCTTGGATATAAAGGTTTTGGTCAACAGAATTTCTCTATCGAAGCGGCTTTTGACGCCGATTCAAAAAAAATTGGAAAAGTCATTCAGGGGATACAGATTCAGCCCCTCAACGAATTATCAGAAACCGTCAAAACAAAGGGAATTCGTCTTGGCATGGTTGTTGTTCCAGCGAATCGTGCACAAGAAGCAGCCAATGACCTTGTGAAGGCTGGCATCGAAGGTATTGTCAACTTTGCTCCCGTGACACTCACCCTTCCAGCCAACGTACAAGAAGTAGCCGTAGACCTTGCAATCGAGCTCGAACAACTTTCTTTCGCTGTGACGAGCATTCTGAATCGCCCAACAAATCAGCCTTCTGATCCCCATGACGTGTTGACAAACCCGCATACCGTAGCGCCACACCATCGTGACTAGATTTGATCCTTGCAGGGGACTAAACCATTGGAAAAATATCGCTGCTTCTTCAGTTTTGGGACAAATAAATACACCAGTTTTTTAAGAATCTTCCTATGGGTTCAGAGCATTTTATGAACCCTTCAAACCGACTCTGAATTGGGCTTCAACAGAATGGAGAGAAACACGCTATACTGGAGAGACTTCACTACTCGGTGGTGTAATGGTAGCACAAGGGTTTTTGGTACCCTTAGTCTAGGTTCAAATCCTAGCCGGGTAGCTGTGTTGAATGATCGTCAGATTCGGGTGTCGTGCCCCGCAGATTGTGAAGTGGTTTGGAAGAACCTGCATCTGAATGACGATTCTTTTTTTCGTCCGTCCCCTGGCTCCCAAGCGTGTTGTCACCACGCATGCTCTTGAGCTTCTTTCTTCGATCAAGACTTCCTGGGCCCGCTCCGTTGGCAATGATAAATAGCATCGTGCCACTCAGTGCAAGATTCTTGAGAAATTGAATCATTTCGGTCGGCTTTTGATCAGCCTCTGCGTTCCAGAAGTCATGGAAATAGTACGTTGCTCCAGCAAGAAAGAGAAGGAGCATGAACGCACCAAGACGAGCTTTAAATCCCACAGCAACCGAAAGTCCTCCAAAGATCAAAAATACTATCGCACCACACAGTAAATACTTATGAGCAGGTATTCCCAGTATGTCATCCTGAGGCATACCTTGTGCCGCCATCAAGTCAGCAACACTACTGAAATTCAAAATTTTGTTTCCGAATGCACTCAGCAGAAAGATAATGGAAATCATCAGCCTGCCAACACAGGCAAGAATCCCTTGAATAATTCTCACGCTACGCCTCCAAAAGCTTTGTTACTGGACCCTATTATTCACACCCTTGCCCAAAATCAGCAAACCGGTGGTTCGTGGGGAGGCTCTATGATTTCTTGACCATGAATTTTTGCCAATCTTTTCAAGACTTCCTGTAGATCTTTGGGAAGCCGGGAGTGAAAAAGCATCTCGTCACCGGTGACTGGATGTATGAATCCTAATTCAGCAGCATGTAAAGCCACTCGCGGTGCAAGCGATTGGTCTTTCAGTTCAGAGCCCAATGGGGCCGAATAGACCCGTTCACCACAAATGGGGTGCCCACTTTCAGCGAGATGGATTCGGATTTGATGCGTCCTTCCAGTCTCCAGGCGACACTCAACCAACGTATATGCATCACCAAAATGTTCACTTGGCTGAACATGAGTCACCGCATGCTTTCCTTTCCCATCAACCGTTGAACCCCGGCGGCCATCCCCC
Organism: uncultured Planctomycetaceae bacterium; assembly: GCA_963997395.1. GTDB lineage: Bacteria > Planctomycetota > Planctomycetia > Pirellulales > UBA1268 > UBA1268. The sequence continues at coordinate 11,689 of CAXEMW010000065.1, read as the reverse complement.
CGATCCCGTACAAGACTCGACATGATAGTGCCTTTACCAACCCGACCAACGGCAACGGCGAGGTATTTACGCCGAGTCGTATGCTGTCGAAACTGCTCGGCCAAAATTCTTCCAGCTGGCACCGTTCGGGCAAACACAAGGAGCCCACTCGTTTCACGATCAATTCGATGGACTGCTCGAACTTGACCCGAGCGATGCAGTCTTTCTTTTTTTAAACCACTCTTCCATTTACCTTGTCGTGCTGCTTTTAAGAATCGTCCTATTACTGTTGGAAGAAGTTCATCAAGAGTTGGCTGCAACTGGCGGCGGCGGGGCGGCCATCCTGCCTCTTCATGATGCCGAGTGGTCGTAAGGCCCGCAGGCTTATCGACAACGACAACGTGATCATCGAGGTGAACAATTTTCACATCTTGCGGCCCGGGCGGTGCGGCGGCAGGCACATCAAGAAATTTCACGACCTCGCCTGTCTTCAGGCGTCTCGCGGCATCCACGCAGATATTGCCATGAATTGTGATGCGCCGATTCCGAATCCAGCGTTCAGCAACTGCCCAACTCGTTCCACCTATTTGCTCTTTGAGGTAAGCCGCAAGTGTCCGCCCACTCTCATCATCGGTCACATGAAAAACCTGACCAGTTCCGTGCTTTACCATGGATAATCAAAAACTAACGAATACGTTCTTGTTCGAGAGCCCTTGAATGACTTTCTGTAAGAACAGGAAATAATTTCACCATCACTTATTCCAAATCTTACATTCCGTAGCTGCTTGCTCTAAGGGGCTACCCCTCGAATGATGGCAAAACCATAAGACTAAAGCGGTCTAATCGCCAACCGCTTGACCACAAAAAACCTAGTTTTAGACTCATTTCCTTATGAATGTGGCGTTCCGTTCGCCGCTTAATAGAAATTCTCAAAGTGAGGGGAATCCAGCGTGCCCGGAACCTGCGTCATTGGTTTGCAATGGGGCGATGAAGCCAAAGGCAAACTTGTCGACATTCTGACAGAAAAACACGATGTCGTTGTTCGGTACCAAGGGGGCGCAAATGCTGGTCACACCGTGGTCTCGAACGGGGAAACGTGGAAGCTCTCTTTGATTCCGAGTGGTATTCTTCGAGATAATGTTACCTGTGTTGTAACTGGTGGTGTTGTTCTTGACCCTGCGAGTGCGATACGTGAAATTGACATGCTTGAGTCACGAGGCATCAAAGTAGCTGACAAACTACGGCTTAGTGATCGAGCCCATGTTGTTTTCCCATGGCATGTCATTGAAGATGGGATTCTTAATGGCAGTCTTTCCGGTGGCGAATCAATTGGAACAACGGGAAGGGGTATTGGGCCCTGTTACAGGGATAAAGTCGGTCGGTCACTTGCAATTCGACTCGGAGATCTCTACCGCCAAGAATTCCGATCTACTTTTGATCATATTCTCAAGGTAAAGCAGCGGTTCCTTGAAGCAAGCCAGCCAACTGGCAGTGATGCCATTGAACTTGATAGCAACACGATTTTCGACCAATATCAGGAATATGCAGAACGACTCCGTGACTACGTCGGGGAGACGACAAACTTTCTTTTAGATTCTGTTGAAACCGGTAAACCGGTTCTCTTCGAAGGTGCACAAGGTGCACTGCTTGATATCGACCACGGCACTTTCCCGTTTGTGACGAGTAGCAACTCGTCTGGGGTTGGAGTGTCAAGTGGATCAGGTGTTCCGGGTCGATGGATCACCCGAACTATCGGTGTCTTGAAGGCCTATTCCACACGGGTTGGAGGCGGACCTCTTCCAACTGAACAAGACAACAATATTGGCAAACACCTTCAGGAACGCGGCAGAGAATTTGGCACTGTGACTCAGCGACCACGACGCTGTGGTTGGTTTGATGCAGTGGCAACGCGGTATTCAGCTCGCCTTTCAGGTGCTGATGAACTTGCGGTGATGCTGCTCGATGTTCTCTCGGAACTCGATGAACTCCGAATATGTACTGGCTATCGCATAAACGGAAAAGTTGTGAATGAGTTTCCTGGACAGATTGATGATCTGAAGGCTGCGGAGCCAATCTACGAGACACTTCCCGGATGGAACAACGATTTAACGACTGTTCGTAACGAAGCAGATCTACCGCTGAATGCTATACAGTATATAGATCGTATTGGAGAACTTCTCGGCCGGCCGGTGACAATCGTTTCAGTTGGACCAGACCGAGAGCAAACCATTTTTCGCAGTGGAAATAACCAACCTGCACAATGCCCTCCAAATACCCAACAGGAACGAGCGACAGTGTGAATAACCCTGTTGCCATCCCACCTACAAAGCACTCCACTCGGACGGCAGAGCAGCCAAAAGCCGAACCGACAGATAGACCCCTACCACAGCACGTTGCAATCATCATGGATGGCAACGGCCGCTGGGCCGAAAAACGAAGCCTTCCACGAATCGAAGGCCATAGGCAGGGCGTTACAAGCGTTCGAAAGGCCACTGAACATGCAGCGAGACGAAACATTAAGCAGCTCACACTGTACTGTCTCTCAAGCGAAAATTGGCGTAGACCAAAAGCCGAACTCGATTTCCTCATGCTCCTTCTCGAACAGTACATGATTGAAGAACGAACGCTCCTGATGCGGGAACGTATAAGACCAGTCATGATAGGAAACCGAGCTGGCTTACCAAACAGTACACTCGCAGCTATTGATGAAACGGTTGATATGTGTCGCAATAATACCGGCATGCGGCTTTGTCTTGCGGTCAACTACGGAGGGCGGGCTGAAATTGTTGAAGCCACCAAAACACTCGCACACCAAGTGGCCGAAGGAATGCTACAGCCAGATGAAATCACTGAGAAAAGTATTGAAGATCACCTTGAAACAAACGGAATGCCTGATCCGGACCTTCTTATACGAACGGCTGGCGAGATGCGACTCAGTAATTTTTTATTGTGGCAGATGAGCTATGCAGAATTCTGGGTCACTTCAGACCTCTGGCCCGATTTCACCGAGAATCATCTCGATCAGGCGCTAACCGCTTTTCAGTCGCGCGAACGTCGATTCGGAGGCCTTTCGTCAACATGAAGAGAAATTCAACTTCCTTCGCAACGCTTGGTTCACGGTTTATCGTCTCGAGCACTCTGATCACGTGCTTGACTGCACTCGCCTGGGCCGACTCCGCTGGATTCCTTGGCGGTTTACCCGGCTGGTGGCTCCTTCCAATTTTAATCCTCCTTGCAATTGGGGGCGTGAACGAGTTCATTGCTCTTTACATGAAACGGGGAATCAGGCTGAGAGGTGGGATTCTTCGTGTCGGAGTCATTGCAATATTTCTAGCCGTTGCCGTGGGCACTCAAGCAATGGTTTCAGATACCGGTGATGCTGCACCCGTAGCTGCTCTCAGTTGGGCCGCACTTGCAACAGCAATCGCGGTTGGATCACTTTTTGTCCAAGAAGTTTTGCTCGCTCGTAAAGATGATCAAGATCTTGATCGATTAGCAGTAAGCATTTTTGTACTGACGTATCTAGGTCTCCCGATGGCATTCATGGTTGGACTAAGGCTCGTCACTATTGCCAACTTGGGTCCTGAGCAAACAGGCCCTCAATATCTTGGGATCATTCCACTACTCAGCCTTATTACTGTCGTCAAAGCTGGTGATATTTTTGCATATCTCGTTGGCTCTGCTTTCGGCCGGATTCCGCTGATGCCAAAAATTAGTCCCGGGAAAACGTGGGAGGGTGCAATTGCGTCACTCACTGGTTCGCTTTTCACTGCCTGGTTGATAATACAGTCTTCACTTATTTTCAATAATGGATTGCTCGTGCAACCCCTTGGTGGATGGATTACCTTCGGATTATGTGTTGGATTGTCTGGCATGGCAGGCGACCTTGCAGAATCACTGATCAAGCGAGAGCTCAAAGCAAAAGATTCAGGAAAGTCTTTAGGTGGCCTGGGAGGAGCACTCGACCTCATTGACTCCCTCCTGTTCGCTGCACCAGTTGCATGGTTTCTGTGGGTGAATGCATCTGTCTAAGAGCACTTCTTCGTAGCTAAATGTGGGGTTTTCTAACAAATTCAGCCATGAAAACAGGTCCTGTTGGGAACGCCTCTCCTGCCGGAGTAAGATATAATCAGAACCTGACAGAAATCAGGTTCCTGCCAGTCTGCCACGTGGCGGACGCACCTGTTCCTCGAGGCCATCAACCTCCACTCGGTTGATGGACTTTGATGTCTCGCTCAACGATCGCAGTAGTCGACTCAAAGCGGCTTTTAGAACTTTTCGGACCTCGTGATCAGCACCTCCGAAAAATACGTACCGCTCTCGATGTTGGAATTTCAGCTCGAGATGGAGAGATACACATTGAGGGTGAAGATGCTGCTGTTCATAGGGCCACAGAAATTTTTGAGTCGCTAGATCAGTCACTCCAAGATCATGGCACTATCACGGGACAACTTGTTGACCGTTTACTCAATGGAAGTAGCATCTCTGAACAACTCATACATCAGGAATCGATTGAAGTGCATCGACCTGGAGGGCACATTGTTCCTCGATCATCAGGCCAGGCTGATTATGTACGTGCTATCAGACAGTCTGACATCGTGTTTTGTGAGGGGCCGGCAGGTTGCGGAAAAACCTTTCTTGCTGTCGCCATGGCCGTTTCTGCTCTACGCCAAGAACAGGTCACAAAAATTGTACTTGTGCGTCCAGCTGTTGAGGCTGGAGAAAGCCTTGGCTTTCTACCGGGCGACCTTCAGGCAAAAATAAACCCTTACCTGCGACCACTCCTTGATGCACTTCGTGAGATGATGGACTTTGACTTACTGAAAAAGCTGACTGAGCAGGATGTCATCGAAATGATTCCTCTCGCCTATATGCGAGGTAGAACACTTAACGATGCTTTTATCATTCTGGACGAAGCGCAGAACACGACTGCATCCCAGATGAAAATGTTTTTAACTCGCCTGGGAGTGGGCTCGAAAATGGTAATTTCGGGAGATACCACGCAAATCGACCTCCCTCCAAACCGCAAAAGTGGTCTTATTGATGCAATGGAACGGCTTGGCAAGGTTGCAGGCTGCAGCAAAATTAGCCTTGGAGGCAGTGATATCGTCCGGCATCCTCTCGTTCAGCGCATTGTCGATGCTTACGAGGAATAATTACATACTTCAATTCTCTTTCCCTAAACGAGAAACTAACAGCAGTTTACGATGAGTATCGCCCCGTCGTCATTTCGCCGCCGCATTCGCCGAGCCTCCTCAATGGAGGGTCCGCAGAGTTTCTGGGGCAGGCTCCTCGAAACTATTTCGCGGTCAGAAGTACTCGTGCGCCTCGGCCTTTGCCTTCTGGCAGCTTTTTTCCTTCTTGTTCTTCTACAAGGATGGTCACAACCGTTCGCATTTAGACTCGGCTCTGTTGCTCCTCGAGGTGTTGTTGCCCGAGTTGCATTTGAGAAGCCCGATCTTGCACGAACTCGTGAGGCACAGCAACGGGCAACATCACAGGTCCGAGTTGTTTATATTCAGGATCGATCACCGTTAGTTCGTATTCGTGATGGACTCAAAAATCGGGTTGCTGAAATTGCAGCAGCAGAAACGTTGGCCGGTGTGTCACGTGCTGCATGGCTTGAGTTTGCTCCAGAAACAGCAGCTGTTCTAGAACGGCTTCCGATACCGGCCCCAGGAACTGTAGTAAAACCCACCGAACTTCCAATTGCTCCTGAGCCACCCGATTTCTCAACACAAGAAGAACTACAGAACAAGGACACACTCCCCTCTTTAGAGCCGAACATATTGGGCTCATCAAAAACACAGGTGGAGCAGAAAGCGAGTAGCAGCAAAGAAGGCGATCCATCGAACGGAGATATCGGATTAGCTGATGATGTGATACGAGCACAAGCACAGCCGAACGCAGCTTTAGAAACAGCTGCAGAGGATCAAGCTGTGCAAGCGAACCCATCGGTCACAGAATTCTCACGAGAGAAACTGCAGGCAGAACAGGCATTCACAGCCTTCCGAAATCCGGTCGGAACCAAGGAAAAACTGCTTGAGTTCAATAAAGCTATTGACCGGGCGTTCGCTCCGCTGGAATCACAAGGTGTTCTCGAAAAGATTCAGCACGATATCGACGAGGGAAGCCAAACGGAAATTGATGTCCACCCTCTTGGTAACGTCACCGAGATGATACGTGTTCAGGTTGCTGAAGTACTCCTTGGGGAGGCCAAGATTCGCTTCAAGGCAAGGCTGACTGATGAATTAGGGCCTGGCCCTCTAACAGATCGTGTATTCATGTGGATTGATCCACGGCTAACAGGATCACTGGTTGTTGATAACGAAGCGACGGCAAAAGCCAAGAATGAAGCAGTTGAAGAAACGCCTGAACAATTCATTCGTTATTCAGCAGGTGATCTGCTCTCTCCTGCTGGTGTTGAGATTACGAATGAGCAACTTACCCTTTTAAAACTCGAACACGAAGAATCTTTGAGGCAGCAGCCCGTTAGTGAAAGTTTTGGCCGAGCAGCTTCACTGTTTGGTCTATTCGTGGCAATGTTCACACTCGCCGGATTTTACCTCCACCTTCATCACCGTGATGTCATGGTTGATCTCGGTCATATAGCAACCTTGCTTGTTCTCGTTGTGGCAACAATGGCTGCTTGTGTATTTGCCTCTGGTGATTCATGGCATGCCGAAATTTTACCCCTACTCGTCTTTGCAATGACAGTCGCAATCGCTTATGACGAAGATCTTGCACTCCTTCTTGTTGCTGAGGTAGCTCTTGTTCTTGTTGTGGGATTAGGTCAGGGCCTTGCTGATTACATCACACTCACTGCAGCAGCTGCCGCGACGATTTTCTGGATGGGTCGAATCAGGAGTCGTAGCAAGTTGATCTACGTCGGCTTATGGGCGGGCGCTGTTGCCATGACGACCCAGATTGGGGCCAACCTCCTTGAAGAACATCCGCTCGACTTCTACCTCCTTTTCGAAGCAGCTCGGACTGGTGTATGGACGCTTCTGGCAGGATTTCTGATGACAGGTTTACTACCGTTTGTAGAAAAAACATTCGGTGTACTCACTGATCTAAGCCTGCTTGAGATCGGTGATGTTGCACACCCGCTGCTTCAAGAACTTGTTCGAAGAGCTCCAGGCACATACAACCATTCGATTAATGTCGCCAGCATTGGAGAGGCTGCGGCTGATGCAATCGGGGCACGCGGTCTCCTTGTTCGAGTTGGGGCGTATTTTCATGATGTCGGAAAGATGCTCAAGCCGGCTTATTATGTCGAAAATCAGAACAGACAGGAAAACAGACACGAGGCACTTGTGCCTGCAATGAGCAGTCTCATTATCATTGCCCACGTCAAAGAGGGAGCCGAATTGGCACGGCAGTACAACCTCCCTCAACCTATTATTGACCTTCTCCTCGAACATCACGGGACAACGCTCGTTGAGTACTTCTACCGGCGTGCCGCTGAGAAATCACAAACTGACCCAAATGGGGGCGGTGTTGATGAACAAACCTTCCGTTACCCAGGACCTCGTCCAGGAACACGGGAGTCTGCCGTCTTGATGCTTTCTGATGCCGTCGAGAGTGCCAGCCGTTCACTCACAGAACCGACTCCAGCAAGAATTTCTAGCCTCGTGCATGACCTTGCTATGAAACGACTTCTTGATGGCCAATTTGAGGATTGTGGATTAACGCTTGAAGAATTACGACTCATTGAGCAAAGCCTCGTAAAAAGTCTCACAGCTGTTTATCACGGACGAGTGAAGTATCCGGACCAGAGGACAGCCTAGTGGCCGCCTCACACCACTGCTCAACACCGCGTATACTTCACCCACAAGCCACTTCTGGCAGCAACAAGGTTGTTCTATGCAATCGTCAACGGACGACGGCAGTTTGTTCGAAGACACTCAAACGTTTTTGCCTTGTTGCCATAGATGCCCTTGGCATGACTGATTCTGATATCAGCCTGGCAATCGTAAATGACAAAGCAATTGCTGAGCTCCACGAAACATGGCTAGGAATTTCCGGCCCAACAGATGTCCTTTCCTTTGATCTTTCAAGTCATGAACATACCCAACTCTCCCAGCACGGAAAACGGCATGGAATTCATGGCGAAATTATTGCAAGTGCTGAGACAGCTTCGCGAGAGGCTCGTGTCTACGGCTGGAGTCCGGAAAACGAATTAACCTACTACCTTATCCATGGCTTGCTTCATCTCGTCGGCTATGACGACCAGACACCCTCAGAAAGGATCTCTATGCGACGGAAGGAGCGAGCGATAATGAAAGCGATTGGGCTCCCCTCTCCACCAAGAAGACGTCCCAAAACCACTTGCCACCGACGCTAACCTTTCTTATTGTCCTGAAATACGCTCATGCAAACTGCAATCCTTTTATTAGTTATCGCAAGCCTCGCTGCCCTGCAGTCCCGTGCCATCCGGGGAGCGAAGCGGCATCAACTTCAAGACATCTGCCGTCAGAAAGGTGTTCCTGATGTTTACGATGAACTCGTACGAGCAAGTGAAGGAATAGCATTTTTTGCGGCCACTGTTGTGGTGCTCGCAGGAGTTGCATCGACTTTTTTTATATCAAAAATACTCACGACCAGTCTTTCTGCTGGACTCTGGGCAGGTCTTTGCTGGATCATGCTCGTCATCGTACCCATGACACTCACGCGGTTTGCTGGAGTTTGGATTGTTGTGACAACATGGTGGTTGTGGCGACCACTCATTCGGCTTATCACACCTGTTTCCAAAGGGATCACCAAATGTATTGAGGCCATTCAATGGGTGCTCTACAGGAGCAAGAATCATGCTACCGCTGATGAGTCACAAGACGAAATTCGACTCGCTATGGATGAGGCTCATCGTGAAGGGCATCTTGATGAAGAAGCACGCGTAATGATCGAAGGAGTCATGGAACTTGAAGACGCTCAAGTCTCTGAGATCATGACTCCTCGGACTCAGGTCATCGGCATCTCTTTAAACTCAACGTGGAAAGATTCTGTTGAAGCCGCGGTAGAGAGCGGATATTCAAGACTCCCAGTTTGGAAGTCTTCTCCAGATGACATCGTTGGTGTCATTCATTTGCGCGAAATTTTGGCTGAACTGGCTCAGTACCAAGATTCTTCGAATAAGCCTGAACGAACTGAACCAAATCTTCGTGATCTTCTTAGGCCTCCCTACTTCATCCCTGAGACCATGAGTGTTCAGTCATTGCTCCGCGACCTGCAGCACGGCAAATCACACATGGCCATTGTTACGGATGAATTTGGTGGTGTCTGTGGCATTGTGACAATAGAAGATGCTCTTGAAGAAATTGTTGGAGAGATCACAGATGAGCATGACGAAACACTGATTGATGGCATTCTTGTGCAGTCAAAGGATACGTGTGAAACAGTGGCTAATGTTCCTATTGATGACTTGAATCAGCGAATGCATTTCTCCCTGCCGGAAGAAGCTGACTACGATACAGTCGGAGGCTTCGCCTTTCATGTTTTTGGACGGATACCATCTGAGGGAGAAACCATCGTTTCTGATGGCGTATCGCTTGAGGTATTAGCAAGTTCAAGGCGTCGAATTGATCGACTCCGTGTGTCAAGATTACCCCAAACACCTGATTCACCATGAGTGCCGAAAAGGCTCAGGCTCTCGTCCTGCGGGCCCGACCATTTGGTGAAACAAGTGCAATAATCACTTTGCTGACTCGTGAAATCGGCAAGGTACGGGGGCTGGCAAAGGGAGCGTGGCGACCAAAGAGTAAATTTGACGCCGCCCTTGACCTCCTTTCCATCTGTCAGGTACTCGTCATTCATCGTTCGTCGGGCAATCTTGATCTTTTCACAGAGGCATTCCTCGAGCATCGATTTCGAATCGGTCGTTATGAATCATCATTTGCTGCCGGACTCTACATCGCCGACCTTCTGGATTCAGTTACCGTTGATGCAGACCCACAACCTGAACTCTTTGATCTCGCCACACGAGCGATTCGATTCCTCTCTGCACCAAGACCTGGACAGAGAAGCGAACAGCGGTTTGCACCTGACTCCAGAACTGTTTCGGCCCTTATTATTCACACAGAACTGGGTATCCTCCATCAACTTGGACAACTCCCATCACTCTATTGCTGTGCCGAATGTCAGCGACCATTGGAAGGCCGACGAATATCGTTCAGCATGCTTGGAGGAGGAGGGCTCTGCCAACGATGCAGAAGAGGAAAAAGATCTGTTGTTTCAGTCTCGAGTGAAGCAATTGTCTCTTTGCGGCAACTTGCCGACTCCTTCGACCAAAATGAATACACATCGCAGCCAGAACCTCCGTTTGGGGAGATTCGTGCGATCATGAATACATTATTTGCCAATATTCTCGGATATCGTCTGAAAACCAGTCATTGGCTTGCGAAAACCTTTCCCTCGTCACGCGAGAAACACCGATGAACCGTTCAACCAACCAGAGGGCCTATCCAAGGGCTTTCCCATTGATCATTGGGTTCTTTATCACGCTCCTTGCAAGTGGATGCGCTACACTCACTAAGCCAACATGGCCATGGAGTGATTCGAGTGTAGGACCGGATGAATCACTTATTGATGATGAATCCTCTTCTGTCATCTCATCAGAATTCACACCGAGTGATGAAGATTTTGGTTGGAATGCGTTGAAGGGTGAAACAATAAATCGGCGTTTCAAGAAACTGGTCGGTCGTGGACCGAATGAGTCAGTAGCGAAAGATGCTCTCGCCGAGGGTGATGATCTGTTTGTTCAGAAAGAATACAAAGCTGCTCTGAAACAGTATTATCGCGTTATTGACCGATGGCCGGATTCTGCCATCGAAGAAGATGCCATGTGGCAGATTGGTGAATGTCTTTTTTTTACTGACCAGTATCCGAAAGCGGAGGATCAGTACGATTCCCTTGTGAAAAAGTACCCTAATACTCGGTACCTTGATCGTATAGCTAAACGACAGTTTGTGATCGCGCAGTACTGGTTGGCACTTGATGAAAAGCAGCACGTTCCACTCTTGATACCAAATTTGATTAATCGAAGTCGGCCTCTCTTTGACACACGAGGAAGAGCTCTCAAAGCATATGAACATGTTCAACTGAATGATCCCCGTGGATCACTAGCCGACGATAGCCTGATGGCACAAGCAAACGCTCATTTCCTTGAGAAAGAATGGCTTGATGCTGATTACTTTTATTCAGTCTTACGAGCAGAGTACCCAGACAGCGAGTTTCTAATGCCGGCCCATCTGTTTGCACTGCAAGCAAAACTTCGGGCATATCAGGGGCCAGCATACGAGGGAGGCATGCTCGATGAGGCTGAGATTTTGGCAGACCAGATTCTCGTCCAATTTCCAAATCAATTAGGCAGCGACGAAGAGGAACGAGTTGTTCGAACGCGTGCTGAAATTGCAGCTCAGCAGGCCCTCCGTCACTGGAAGAGAGCTGAGTTTTATGCAAAAGGAAAACACTATACTTCTGCTCGAATCTACTATGCACTCATTGCTGAAGACTATCCAAAAACAATGCTTGCTCAACGCGCACGAAAACAGCTCGAAGGCATCGCAGGGCTTGATGATATCAATGACAACCCCTTTCCGACGCTTACCGCTTTCCTCAATCCAGATTCTCTGAAAGAGGCTGAACTTGACGCTATGGCTGAAGCCGACGCCGTTATTGCCAGCCAGGATAGCACTGGTGAAAGCCAGCCACT
>CAXEMW010000064.1:0-14670 GCA_963997395.1 uncultured Planctomycetaceae bacterium | reverse complement strand
TTCCAACAGAAAAACCACTCAGCCCAGCTTTCCGCAGAAGATAAGTGCGTCTGAAGAGGCGTCCCATCGTGATTCGCTTGATAGATGCAGCAGCAATCGACGTTGTACGTTCAAGGAGACTGACGTCAATTGTCGACAGAGTCGATTGCGTTTCACCGAGACGCAGTTCTACTGCTGTCGAAAGACTGTCCTGTAACTCCGGGTGCGTCCGTTCAACAAGTAATGCGAGTTGTTCATCTCGTAATGGCGCACGCAACCTCCTGATGAGACGGTTTAGAACAATTGTACTGACCCAAAGGCAAAGTGTTCCTATAGCCAGGAGCCGCACCACTGGCGGAGGTTCAATAAGCCAGTCAAGTAGGAGCGTGCTCCAGAACCACGCCGCTATCGATAGCCCAATAAGTGAAATCGCCTCAACGAGAATCCATCGCCGAGCCCGTTTCCGTATTCGCTTGAGAAACTGAGAAAGCTTGTAGTCGTTTGTTGAACCATGCATCTTGCCACGTGGGTGTTTTCCAGTTTCTGGTTCTTTTTTCAGTGGAATACTTGAAGCAATCATAATACGTGACTCTGAAGCCAGTCTGCTGGCAAATGGACTAAGCGAGTTTTACCAATCTTCGAAGAATCCACTCACTGCAAAGGAGGAAAATTCCAATACCCAGTAAAAAAGCGTTCAAGGTCTTTTTGAATGTTTTGTCATTTTCGCCAGTTTCATATTCTTTACGAGAGCGGTCTTTGAGTGAGTTGACCATCTTTGTGATATCAGCCGTATTCATTGTTGGTCCAGTTGGAAACCAGGTGGAGCCACCTGTAGCCATAGCAACCTGACTTAAAATCTCTCGCTCAAGTTTTGGGTGGGCCAGTTCCCTGTCTGGTAGTGTTGCTTGAATCCGACGAATGGTCCGGTCATTTTGGTTGCCATCAATAGTGAGGACGATCTGCCAGCTACCTTCACTCGATGCGATGAAGCTGCCTTGGAGACCACCAGCTCGAACTGGATCTGAGATGATTGGCACCTGAATACGTTGTCCATCAGGGCTGATTACTTCGATTTCGGGTTGAATGTCATCCGAGGTGTCCATGATACGCGCGATAATCGTCTCTCCAACTGGATAACGATCGCGTTCAAGCATGAGTCTGCCTCGGCTTGATCCTCGTAGAAGTCGTCCTTTCGCAACGTGCCGCACTGTCTGCGTGACGAGCCGTTCATGAGCGGCTGGATCGACACCACGTATTCGCCAGAGTTCTCCAGACCCCGCATAAAAGACTGTGCCAGATCCGTAGAGTTGGCCCGCAAAATAGATTGGGCCTCCACGGGTAAGTCCAAGTCCCTCATCCCGTCCGATTCTGGCATAAACGGTGGCTCCCGGTTTAGCGACCGATGTATCAAAGCACGCGTAGAATCCTGGGAATTCACTCCAGATTGTCTGGCTCGCAATCGGATTTGAGGAGAGCCATAAAAACTCACTATCGTTGCCGTCAGGACTGAAACGGAGTGGTAGTGGATCAATGGCGGAGAGTTGTGGCGTAAGCATGATTTGCTCGCCGCGGCGAAGTTCAACAGGGTGAAGATTCCTAATTGCTTCGAAGCGTCGCTTGGTAAGCCAGCTTTCCATAAAGACGTTGCCGGCTACGAAGAAGAGTCCTCCAGAGTCTTCGCTCACCCAACGCTCTAGGCGAGCGGTAGATGCTGGGTCGAGTTGCTCCCAGTCGTAGTCAATCGCAACAATAACATCATATTCATCAAGTGCTTCCCTACTTTCCGGAAAGCCATCGAGAATTCTGCGCGCGTCTTGCGATATGCCTGTTGGCGCAGAATTGAGAAGGACATCAACAGCAAAACTCTGATCTCTTTGGAGCACATTCCTCAAGAATCGATATTCACGACTCGGTCCACCAGATAGAAGCAATACCTGCGTTTCGCCATCGACGACTTCAATGTCCGCAGCTTCTAAATTATCTCCGGACCGACTATCCGTTTTTGGAGGAATGACACGGATCGCAAGGACACGACTGCCCGGATTTTCTAGGCCGTCCAAATCAAACCGCACGGCTAAGAGTTCACCATCGGCCGCTAATCGTACTTCAGTTGTGTCTATGATGCGGCCAGCGGGCTCTTTGGAAGAAGCATCGATCATAGTACCCGCTTCAGCTTCAAGAAGTTCAACTTGAGCGATCTCACCTTCAAGGCCCTGACTCTGGAGATAACCAGTGATACTAAAACTGTCGCCTGGAAAAATACGTGGTGGAGCGAGGAGATCAGCTACACGTACATTTGCAGGCAATCGCTCTGATCCAAGTCCTATAACATGCACCTCAGTCGATGAATTGGCGACCGTAGCTGCCGCTTGTATTGGGTCCACTCCCGAATTATTTCCACCATCCGTGAGGAGGATAATGCCAGCGAGTGATTCGTCAGGTTCACGCCGCATGACATTCAGGAGAGCATCGCCGAGTCGTGTTTCCGTTCCCTGTGAGAGCAACTTGTCATGCCATTCCTGAGGAGCATTCTGTGTCACGGGACGCACGGTTGGTTGTGTCTCCTGAGGAAGTAAGACAAGTTTTTCGGAATCGGTTGAAAAACTCCACAGTGACACTTCATGCACCTCACGAAGGGAAGTGACAAGGGGGGTGTTGTGGAGAATGTTTTTCGCTACCTTTGCTCGACTCGTCTCTTCTGCTGTCTGGTTCGGTATTGCGTTATCGGGTCCGGCGTTAGCAGCCAGCGTCATACTTGCGCTTCCGTCGACAAGCACAGCAACTCGGGATGGAAAACTGATTTCATGTTCTGCTGTGCGGCTGATGTCGAGCAAGCCAAGAAGTAAGATAATCCACGCAAAGATGCGCAGCAGTGCGAGAGGCGCACCTTTCCAACGAGGTATTTCGGCAGCATCAAGGTGATATACCCATAATACGAATGCTGCGACAGTTGCTACACATACCACGAGAGCGGGCATGTGCCACCATTCAGAAAAGCTGTCGAGAAGGCCGCTCGAGATACGGTAATCAACATGCTCTGTTACGCAGAATAAAGTGTGCGCTATGGTGTCAGGAATGTTATGCGTCATCGTTAGGCTGAAAAGTGAAAGGTTTATGTTCTCTTGCTTGTTCTGTGGTAGCTCACGGCATAGCCCAGTATTTGTTCACAGACGAAGACGATGAACAAAATGAGTAATAAGGGCCGGACCAGAGATGTACCACCACGACTCTCGTCACGAGGTTCAAGGTCGTTAGCCCTGTCGTATAAAAACGGGATGCCGGGTAAGGAGTCAGGTAATTCGGAGAGCGAAACTCGCTCTAGATTGCCTTCGATGGGATTAATGTTGACGGCTGTTACCAGTTCTCGTCGAACTCCAGAAACAGTTTGCCAGCGGGCTTTGTACGTGCCTGGCTCGTACGTGTCTTTCATCGAAGTTGCAAGATTGCCGTTTTGATCAATGGATGCAACTTCCTGCACAGCACGCTCGTCTGGCGGCAAAATAAAATCAACATCAACTTGATCAATGCCCTGTTGAAGGGTAATCGTGATTGGCTGCCCGACAAGAACTGCGTCTTGCTCTCGCTGGAGTCTGGCAAGGTGCCTTTCAAGTTCGAGCATGACAACAACCCAGCTCGGGTTATTTCTCGCCCAATTGTTCCAGGTGGGTGCAGCTGTCGAGAGGAATGCGACTCCCATGCCTTCACCGAATGGCTTCTCAACGGCAAAAAATGCTTTATTTCTGAGAGATAAAAGTCGACGAAGGCCGGTGCCGGTTGGAGCCTGAAATGAACGGTCAACCGCCATGTAGCGGTCAACACCAACAGCATCGAGGAAAGGATTTCGACGACCACTAAGAATAGCGACGATGGGATGTTCTTCAGCAACGATGTCAGGGGCATTTGGGTTTTGTTGGTCCTTCAGAAGATCAACAGCACCAGCGAGAGGGACAGGGAAAATACCTTGCCCATTACGAAATAGAAATTCATTTATTGATTTATAGTCTGTCTTTGGGCCGACAAAGAAAACGACACCACCGCCGTTTCTAGCGTAGTCTTCCAGTGGTCTGATTGCCCTCGCATCAAGAGGTGGCACATCAAGAAGCCATATCGAATCAAAATTATTGAGTTCGAGTGTTGTAAGGGCACGAGGTTGCTCAATGCGTGGCCGAAGTCCTGTTGCTGCAGTTGCGCCTGGGTTCAGTGCAGTTGCGAGATAAAAGGCATCATCTTCAAGGTTTTTTCGGTCACTGGTTGTAATGAGCAGGACTTCAGCCTCATCGACCGCTTCAACTACGGCGGTCCGGCGATTATCTCGTGGCAAGCGGTCCACTGGTAATTCAACTTCAACCGTATGACTGCCAGTGTTCTGAAATCGAGACTCAAATCGAACGGTGGCAATGTCACCCGCTGGAATTGAATCTATTTGTATCCCAGGCCTTTCGAGCCGGTCTTCTCGAATAGTAAGAGACACTTGTTGCGAGGGTGATGAAGAGTAGTTGCGAACAGTGACTTCCCACGGGAGCAGTACGTTGGAAACAGGCGTGCCACCAATCATTTCAATACGTTCGATAGTAAGATTTGATCTTGGCAGGTTTTTCAAAAATTCTGTGTCAGATTCAGTTGCTGCTGTATCGACGATGTGAATTTCTATTCCCGTGTCTGCCAGTGGTTTTAATACGTCAGCAATATCTTCAGAAGCACGCCAGTCGTTGCTTCTCAGGTCAGTTATGAGCCAGAGAACACCAGACCCGTCATCTCCGGCAAACAGTGGTGCAATGTTTCGGAGTCCTGGAACAATTTCTGTTGTAGTGGCTGAAGTTCGGAGTTTTTGAACATCGGTGCGCACAGAGTCAAGGTTTTGTGGTGTAACTGCCTCCGCATAGATGTCAAAAAGTTGCTCATCGGTGGTCGCTTCGGCGATGTTATCTGAATCGCCAGGGAAGGTTCGTTGAAGTCGAGAAAGACGGCCAAGAGAAAAATCCTGCTGGCCAGGTGTTGCTGCAAGTTCTTCAACCAAACGTTCTATCATCTTGCGGCCGCGAGTCATCGCGGTCGTTGCAGGTAGGTCAGATGAGTCGCCAGTTCCGAGCACTTCACCCATGGAGTAGCTGTCGTCGAGCAGAACGACGTGCCTTGTTCGGTTGCCTCCGAGTACACCACCGAGATTTTTATCCCAGCGAGGTTGTGCAAATAACAGAGCAAGGCCTGCAATTGCCAGAATTCGGAGCAGGAGCAGGAGAATCTGCTTTAAAAGAATACGAGTGCGGTACTTCCGTTGGCTCGCAAGGAGAAACTCCATCGCTGGCCAACGGACGACTCGATGTCGTAGTAGATTTATAAGATGGATAATTACTGGCGCTGCCGCAAACGGTAGCCCCCACCACAGTAACGTCATGAAGTCAAATGTTGGCATCGGTATGACTTTTTTTCACTGTGGAGAATCAAAATATGAGAAAATCTGAACTTATGATCTTCCGCGTGTTTTGGAGCGTCGAGACAGAAAATTAACAAGAGTTTTATCCACCGCCTGACTTGTTCTTGCGAGTTGATAGTCGCACTGAGAGGCAGCCGAACGATTTCGCACTTCTGCAAGAAATTTTTCCATTGCTTCAATATATCCATCTCGTAAAGCACGTGGATTGCAACTGATTTCTCCGCCTGCCTCAAGCCCCTCAAAGCGGGTCGGACCGTCGAAAGGAAAGTCAATTTCGTCGTCGTCGAGTATGTGACAGATGGCAACATCGTGCCCTCTCTGCCTCAGAACCTGGAGTCCTTTGCAGAGAGCATCCCTATCTCCGAATAAGTCGGAAAAAATTATCACTAATCCTCGCCGCGGTAAATTCTCTGCAAGATTTCGCAGGACAGCATGAAAATCGGAGTTGTGCCGCTGGCGAGGTTTTTCAAAGCCTGCAATAAGGCTGTTGAGGTGCGAGCGATTTGTTCTTGGTGGAACATTGGTTCGAATCTCTTCATCAAAAACAGACGCACCAACCGCATCGCCTTGGGAAAGTCCAAGCCAGGCAAGGCTGGCTGCCAGTGTGGCTGCATAGTCGTACTTTGTTAATCCCGGGGCCTGATCAAAACGAGGCGGAATGTAGTCCATGCTCGCAGAGCCATCAACTAGAAGAAAGAGCCGTAGGTTCGTCTCGTTCTCGTATTCCTTGACGTAGAACCTGTCTTGCCGTCCCCAGACCTTCCAGTCGACACGCCTGAGGTCGTCTCCTCGTGTGTATTCACGGTGCTGGAGAAACTCAACCGAGTTTCCCTTGTAAGGGCTTTTGTGCATCCCCGCAAGAACTCCTTCGACAACGGCCTGAGCCCTCAGGTCAAGCCGCCCGATTCGAGCGAGTACATCAGGAGGCAAATATTGTTTGGAAGCGGGGGTCACGCGTGAGTTCATCCTCGTGTGCGGGGGTTGTCTCGATAAGTTGCTTAATGATTGAGTCTGCCGTGACACCCTCACTCTCTGCAGCAAAGCCAACGACAATTCGGTGTCGAAGTACTGGTGTAGCGAGAGCTTGAACGTCCTCAATGGTCACATGTGATCTTCCTTGAAGAAGGGCTCTCGCCTTGCAGCCAAGAATTAAATATTGAACTGCACGTGGGCCAGCGCCCCACGCAAGTTGATCAGATACAAAGTCTGGAACGCCATCACCACCGACACGTGTTTGCCGAACGATCGCAATTGCATAGCGTGCTATATGGTCACTGAGGGGAACCTCCCGGACACTTTTTTGAAGAGCAATAATTTCTGATGCCGTGAGTATTGGTTCGATGTCAGCTGTTGTTGTTCCGGTTGTTCGCTGAGCAATCTCAAATTCTTCTGAAAACGATGGGTACTGGACGAAAACCTTGAACATAAAACGATCCTGCTGTGCTTCTGGCAGCGGATAGGTGCCTTCTTGCTCAATTGGGTTTTGTGTCGCAAGAACAAAAAATGGATCGGACAGTTGATGTTGCGTGCGACCAACGCTAACCTGCCGCTCCTGCATGGCTTCGAGCAGTGCAGACTGTGTTTTTGGAGGTGTTCGATTGATCTCATCGGCAAGGATCACGTTTGAGAACAATGGCCCCTCGATGAAACGCAAGTTCCTGCTCCCACTGCTCCGGTCTTCTTCAAGCACCTCTGTCCCAATGATGTCAGCTGGCATGAGGTCAGGTGTAAATTGTATTCTGCTGAAGGCCAGGTCGAGGCTTCTGGCAAGTGTGCTGATGAGCAGCGTTTTTGCTAGTCCGGGGACCCCTTCCAGCAAGCAGTGTCCCTGAGAAAAAAGACAGATCAGTAATTCATCAATCACGTCCTGTTGGCCGACGATGACTCGAGAAAGTTGATCAACAATCTTTTCGTGAGCCTCGTGTAGCCTGTCGGTGGTTGGCGGGAGTTGAGATTCGGACTGCATTCACGGCTCCAGAAACATTTTCAAAGGTTGCGGTTGTGTTGGGACAGAACAATTGATCATTAGATGATACCTCCTTTGGGCCGGTCCAACCAACTGCATGAATGTGTCTCATGGGTCGGTGCCACATGATTTCCGTAAGGAGCCCGTTAACGCTGGTAGATCGGCAGCATCCCATTGTTTAGTTGAAGAATGGTGAGATTTGTGGCAGTCGTGTAGACGGGCCCAATGTATCCCTGCTGCCAGAAAACTCCTGCACGGTCTTTTGTTGCTTCTGCAACCAAGCGTTTTTCGATTTGCCGACGATACTCAGACCACTTCTGGCCACCTTCGCGATACATTACCTGCGAATAATAGTAGTGGGCGTAGTGCCAGTGACCAAAGCCAGCGTTTGCGATGTTTCCCAGATGCTTTTCCGCATAGGTCAGCATACGCGGGACATGAGTGTCATCGTATTCGCCGGCATTGAATAAGCATGCGATAGCTGCTGCCGAAATCGCTGGTCGTCCTCCTCCTCCTTTTGAGCTGTATTGCACGCCACCATCTGGCATGGTGCACTTGTGGATGTAGGCGATGGCACGATCGATTATCTCCCGGGGAACAGGAATACCGGCATTTCGACAACCTCGGAGTCCCTGTACTTGCGTAATGGTTGTTGACCCCTCATCGAAGTCGTTTCCATCCTTTGCGCTTACATACCCCCAGCCCCCATCTTTTGTTTGAGCTCGCCCCGAAAATTCGACAGCCTGCTCAAGAACTTGAATCAGTTCACTTCGTCGAGCAAGATCCTCTTCTTCGCCGAGGACCTGAGACAGGAAGAGCATTGAAAATCCATGACCGTAGGTGTAGCGGTCATCTGTTTTCGGATCACCGATGAGCCCGTTCGGCCGTGAACGACTTATAAGATAGTCCACAGCTTGGGCGATTGAGTCAGCGTATTTCCCTTGTGTAGGCGTAGAACCTTCGAGAAGCAGAGCTGTTCCGGCAAGGGCCGTCATCGCCGTAGGGTACCGGCCTTCATTGGCTGTCCAGTTGCCTCGTCGCGACTGATTCGCCACGAGCCAATCAAGACCGCCCGATACAGCCTCGTTTGTATTGATTGACGCCGCGTCTGCGCGATGGTATTGCCAGAAGAAGTCTGGTTGAGCAAAGACAGCAAGAAGTGAAATGACGATTGTGAATGGTACAAACCTCTGGTTGGCACGTCGCCCTAATCCTCTAGGTAGGTTTTCATTCATTAATGCAGGTCTCTCGTGATGGCAGAATTCAGGTATTGCTGTGGTGTTTGGGATATCGTTTCGATGGACGCAATTTATTGGCCAATTATCGCCCGTTCAATCCAGTGTTTCACTTCACTTAGAATGTCCGTGTAGACCAGCGGCTCTTCTTCCGCGCGAAATGGTTGAGTGTTTTCGCTCGGTAATCCCGTAAAGTGAAGCATGATCTTTGGGATATTTCCACCCATCTGTCGTCTACTTAAGATTCTCATTTCAACGGTTGAATTCACGGGATCGCCACGTACGCTCAGTTCTGCAGTGCTTGTGTTCTGATCGGGCTCCATTCGAAGTTTGTCGTCAATGTGGAGTAACGAACCAGTTCGTTTATCGAGGCACAGCAGGCTTAGGCGATAGCGTCCCCGGTAGTTTCCTCCCTGACCGGTAGACGTATTTGCCATACGCAGACGGCGACCAAATATGAGAGTCGGTAGGCCCGTTGGTTGTGGAGTTTGAACAATGTGCCGTTGGACTGAAGCAGGTTGAGACCACATCATGTCACCGGTCAGTTGGCTGATGGACCAAATTGTTGATGATTCGGCTTTCAGTTGTCCCGGGCCAGTTCCAAAACGGTTTATTGCGTCAATTCCGTTAAACCGTTTTTCATCCTGTCTGTTTTCCTTCCGGATCGCGAACAGAATATAGCTATCCTGCCAAGCGAGGCAGCGGAGTTGCTGAAACCCGGTCGGCATTTCTTGCAGTGTTGTCGTGAATTTTGTTCTTCCGGCTGCAATGTCGATGGCAGTTAAATTGCCGTCTTGGGTTATCACGAAAAAGATATCACCATCAACAATGAGCCCTCGGGCCGAGGGAGGGCATTTACAAACGATATGTTGGCTGTTGTCACGTACATCAAGTACCGCTAACTGCATGTTCTCAATTGTGCCAGGATCAGTTGGGTTCACAACAAGAAGATGCTTGCCAGAAGCGCTGAGTCGGTTCTGTCGGGGGGGGAGGTCATGGCAGGAAATGAGGTGGCCATCTGTCATTGAGAGAATCTGTGATTTTTTGCCGTCGCGTCCTGTAATGCAGAGCACTTCGGAGTCACCAAATACTTCTGATCCTACCGGGATGTTTCTTCGTCTCCACAGAATCTCACCAGTTCGAATATGGCGTAGCTCAAGCGTGGTGCCAGAGATTACGGGGACGCCTGTGCGTTGTGGGTTGCCAATGCGAAACGTCGGTATCCTCTGGATTTGGTGATTACTTAATTCGACTGCAACTTTTGATTGAAGCGGTAATGGCCCGAGAGGTCGCAGAAGTCGTTCGAGTGAGGTGCTAGGGGTCTGATTCGAGAAGTTTTGTCTTGGATGAATAATGCGGTCGTCAGTTGTTGCCCAGAGAAGTCGGTGTTCACCATCAGCTGGTTCGCAAATTTCAAAAGCTGTAAGAGAGTGGTTGGTTTGGAGCAGAAGAATACGGCTTATGAGGAAAGCGGAGTGCGAACGGAGACGAAAATAATTCGTAAGATGTGGATGCTTTGCTCCCTCTAGATCAATCGAGATAGCATCTCCAATCGCTGCACCAAATTGGTCACGAAGGATAAGACTTTGTCCGGTATGTTCCAGAGTTGCATGAGGAAAGCCAGAATTCTTGGAATGAATGAGCCTGATTTGTGTTGATTTATTCAGGACGTCCCCTACCTCCGCTGCTTCTTGGCTTTGCGTGACATCAACCTGCCCGAGTGGCCATGTATCGCGCACGAAGCTTTTAGTGGCATCAATTTTTCTGGATGTATTTCGTGAAAGCTTTTGCTGATCGATGTTGTCTGAGGCAAGAAGTTGAAGCTGAAGGAGTATGTTTTGTCGGGCTATGCCCGTTAGGTCGGAGAGTTCCTCTTGCAGTGTTTTTCGAAGACTATTTGTAGCCGTGGCTTCTAACTTACGGTTGGCGAATCGATCTATAAAAACATCGAGCGCAACGTGTCGAGCTGAAGGGTTTGGGATTGATGCAACTTTTTGAAACTCATTTTTTTCATCCTGGTCAATTATCTGCTGTATTTTTTCAGATGATGGAGTTTCAATGATTTGGTTCAGCTTTCTTTGGAACCAGCGGCTTGATGCGATCCAGAGCGACGTATCTACGGGGTCGCGTATTAACGTCTCGTCATCTGGTGATGGTGAAGATGTCGATGATCCAAGGCAGTCTTGGCAGACCTCCCAAGCTCTCATGGGTTTGTGTGCTTGAAGAAAACCTTCTGCGGCAAGCTGACGAATGGTTTGAGCCGTCTGTTGAGATGGGGCGATTTTAACACCCTCAGGCCAGAAGTCGGCAGCAGCTGAAAAGTCATTTTTCAAAGCAAACTGAATCGCTTGGCTCAATGCAGAAGCTGAAGGTCGTGGTCCCTCACTGCCGTGAATGCGTCGGATATCTTCCAGGCCTTCAGTTGTATTGCCTTCGTCTAGCCTGAGCTCCCCTCGCCAGTTGACAGCCCATGGATCATTCGGGTTTTCTTGCAGAGCGGTTTCAATACTGCGTTCAAGATCAGCAGTTTGGTGGTACACGTCAAGAGAATCCAATCCTTGGGAAATCACTTCACCACGGTATGAGATAAGGTTGCCGGGAAGAGCGGAGCCTCGGCCAAGAGATGTCCCCACTACCTTGCCATTCGACGTATCAATTTCAGCGACTGCTGGAGTATCGATTGGGACATAGAGACGGTCTCCAGAAAGAATCCCTCGGCCACAAACCAATTCATCATTGAGTCCGATCGTCTGTTTCCAGGCGATCTTTCCGTCGTCGAGCGAGACTGCTGCTGCGGTCTTTTGCCCCAGCAGGATGACCATGCGATTTGTGATCCCAGCGACCGTGATAAAATCAGTCCGTGGAGATCGCCACAGTAGTTTGCCAGTGCGGACATTGACGCAATGAAGAAATTCTGAGCCAGCTGGCGTGAGCAATACTCTGTCCCCGGCGATGATGGGGTGGGTATCGACCCACTTGCCCCCGTCAGAGTTCCCCTCTGCCGAAGATTTCATTTGCATGCCAGCCATGTTGCCTGCCAAAACCTGAAATCTCAACTGAATACCATTTGCTAATCGTCGTACATCGTCTGGTTTTGGAATAGTAAATCGATATGCCCAGAGAAGTGTGCGAGCCGCCAGATCAACTGCTATTACCGCACCAGCGCCGGTTGGACATACCAGGATGCCTTCAGCGAAGGTGGGTGAGAGCCCAAGCTGTTTCCGATCATCTCGGTTGTTGATGTCGTATTCGACGTCAACCTCGGCGAGTGGCTGTGACCAGATTGTTTCCCCAGTTGCTGAAGACAATACGTCGAGTCGTATTTGCTGTCGTTCTTCGACAAGAACAAAGAGCTCATTACCGAGTGGTAAAGGGCTTCCCAAAAACCAGCGTGAGCCTGGTTCCTCTTTTAGTACTTCCTTGTTAGCTCGTGGAAGTTGCCAGCGAAGCTGCCCGTTCTGTGAAATGTCGTAAGCGACAAGGCGGTTGCTGTCCTCAGTAGTGCGTAGGCCGCCAGGTTGTCGGAGTCGTTGTCGAGAAATTGGTGAGGGGGATCGCTCAACAGCAAAAACAAGTTCTCCATCACTTGAGAGAGTTGAAGCGGTTGTGTCATAAAACAAGGCGTCGAGTGGATGTGTGCCTCGTTCTTCGAACTCCTGCTGGGTACGGTCCGTTATGGCCGATGTCGCTAACTTCCCCTCTATCCATAATCGTTTCCCTGACTCGAAGTCGATGGCCATGACACCCGCACGTGATTGAACAAGCAGCGAATCACCAACAGCCAGAGGTGTTCCCGATGGAAGAACTGGAGATCCTTGCTCAGCAAGAAGTTCTCTTCTTTTTTCGAGGAGTTGTTTCTCTTGTGGATGGAGCGTGAGCGGGACGCGAAACCGTGGTACCAGAAGTGGTCGGTCGCAGGGACGGACGGAATTGCGGTCAGGTGTGCCTCGACTCATTTCCCAGTTTTCGGCTGCAAGGGTTGTTTGAGACCCTGGGCCAGAAGTCGCTATCTTCAATTTGTTTATGAGGAGTTGGTCACGCAAGAGGTTCTTTTCAGGAACAGGCTCTCCACCGAGTCGGGTCGGTGCATCAACATCATCAAGTAACTCCCTCGCTTTTATTTTTTTGCTTGGATCGATTGCAATGCTTGTTGCAGCCTGCATGAGCCTGAGAGTTGGTAACATGTTGTCTGGGAGATTGGTCATGGGGCTGGAAGCGATTCGCTCAAGCCATGCTTCCGCTGCGAGTGGTTGCCCAGACTCAAGGAGGCGTGCTGCAGTCAGAATTGCCGCGCGGTGCCCAGCTTGCGTATGGAACCATCTGCGGGCAACGGCAATGATCCCCTCGTTATCATTTTTATTAAGAGCCGCCTGAAGGGCGCGATCTGCACGGGTCCGAAACTGAAGTTGATATGCCTCAGCTCCTGCTTCGGGAAGCTCACCGATAATTTCTGCCACAAGTGCTTTCATGCTGCGGCAGGTCTGGTCGTTTCCGTTGCCAGCCTCCAAGAAAACATCCTGTTCGACTGTCAGCATTTCATCGAGTAATGCCGTAGCATCGGCCATCCGGCCTCCGGTTATCAGTCGTTGGGCCTGATCGAACTGTCGTTCACGAAGTCGCTCAGTTGGTAGATAAACGCCGTTGTTCACAGTCTCTTCTTCTGGCGAAGCTTGTGAGGAATCCTCAGCTCGTACAAGAGCAAAGAGACCATCGTGCAGGATATCCAAGAGATTGGGACTGCGCATTGCACCAATAAAAAACGCGCAGGCAATAAGTATGAATGCCCACAAACTGTGCGAGGAAAGGTAAGGGAATCGCTGAGCAGCCACGGTGTTGAATTTGGGGGGTGCCATAACTCCGTCTCTGTCTTTCTTCAGTTCATTCCTCAGTTGATCGTCTGTGTTTCGGCCGCTTTCTCCTGAGATCATTATTACAGAGCGTTGCGTTTGTGTCCGGTTTGCTGACCCGGTAGCCCGTCGTTCACAATTCACAAAAGGCGCAAAAATTGGGATACGAGCTCAAAAATACCCTTTCTGAGGGGTTTTTCGCCTTCCACGGTCGTAAAAGTGAAGGTTATTTTGGGCTGTCTGATAAAAAAACACTGTTTTCCCTTGCATTTTTACGGGTAATGCCTCTAATCGACGCCGCAAGCGGCCGTTTTCGGTCGAGCACCGAAATGCGGTCGGAGTTATTGCCGCACAAAACTTTTCTCATACGGGAGGCACGAACGATAATGGCGAAAAAGACTGGAAGTAAGCCAATGACAAAGACTGAGATCATGCGTGCGATCTCAGAAACCACAGGTTTGCCGAAGAAGGACGTCGTAGCAGTCGTCGAATCATTGACCGAAGAAATTGGTAAGGCACTCCGCAAAAGCGGCATCGGTGTCTTCTCAATTCCTGGCTTAGTCAAGATTGAACGACGTGCGGTTCCAGCTCGTCCGGCTCAGAAGAATGTGAAGAATCCTTTCACAGGCGAGCTGCAGGATCGTCCTGCAAAGCCAGCTAGTGTGAAGGTTCGTGTTCGCGCTCTGAAAAATCTGAAGGCAATGGTCGAAGTTTAGTCAGAGTTACGACCATCAGTCGTCGACGAACTATTGATGAATAAGAAACGGGTGGCACGTTTACGTGGCACCCGTTTTTTGTAAGCAAACAGCCATCTAGCACATGGAAAAGAACAGCCAATGGATGTATCTATCACACAGCCCTGGCCAAGAAAGTAATCCAAATGGAGAGCACAAGATGTCTCGTTTGACGGTAGTTTTTTTTGTACTGCTTCTATGCATGTGCCACGAGGTGTCGGGAGCAGACCAGCCAAATGTCATTGTGATTCTTACAGATGATCAGGGGTGGGGAGACCTGAGCCTTAACGGAAACGTGTCTATTGAGACACCACATATCGATCAATTAGCAGGTGACGGGGCGAGGTTTCAGCATTTTTACGTCAGTCCAGTCTGCTCTCCAACGCGTGCAGAGTTTTTAACGGGGAGGCATCACGTTCGCTGTGGCGTGTATTCCACTTCTGAGGGTGGTGAACGCGTGAATGCCGATGAGATA
>CAXEMW010000063.1:0-14676 GCA_963997395.1 uncultured Planctomycetaceae bacterium | reverse complement strand
GCTGTCTTTTGCCAAGATGGCTGAACCTTGGTTTGAGATCACCTCAAGCACATTCACTTCAACCTGATGCGTGGCCTGCCTGTTGTCTTCAGTTGTGGCAAAGTCATTGTCTCGGCCACCATCTTCAACCTCAATTGAAAGTGTGGCCGTACCGCTTGCATTGGCTACCGGCGTGAATGACAAGGATGACGGTACATCAGCAGCTGCATAAAGGACGGTCGGATCAGGAATAAGTGCCGTATTACTACTTGTTACCGTGACTCGAGTCGGCAGGTCATTGATCGCTTCACCATTCACATTGACCGCTGGCAACTGATAGGAAACCAGTGAGTCACCAGAGAGTGTTTCGTGAATAAACATTCTGCCGTGTGGTGTTACTGGTGATGGTGCGTTATCTGTATCTGGAGTCACCGTCACGCCAAAGGTCCGGTTAAATATTGCGTTGTCTTCAGTGGTGTTTAAATCAAGATCAAGGCCTCCGTCTTCCACTGTCACTGTGATGGTGGCAATACCGTATTGATCTGGTACCGGTGTGACGGTAACCAGTCTTGTGTCTGACCCAACCACTGACTGTGAAATCACTGTTGGATCAAGAACAACAGATGTGTTATTGCTTGAAGTCGTAATTTGTAGCGGCTGATTTTCACCAACACCAGCTGAGATACCAGTAATATTCAGAACGTGAGTCAGAGCGTTCTCAGGAAGAACTAAATCAGCAACAGGGTCAAACATTGGCTCATCATTGACTGGCGCAAGGACGACATCGAAAGCACGACTCACTGTGCCGTTGTCTTCTTGTGTACCCAGATCATTATCAAGACCACCGTCTTCCACCAGTACAGTGATCGTAGCTGTACCAAATTGATCGGCTGCCGGCGTGAATTTCAATGTGCCTGTGGAACTCTGACTATCGAAGTCAACTGTGGGATCAGGAATGAGCCCTGTGTTGCCACTCACTGCTGTGATCGAAAGCACCTGCGTTTCTCCACCGCCTGCTGTAATGCCCGTCAGGCTGACCGTCTGCTCCCCATCACCCTCATTCCTAGTGATGTCAGTCAAGGCATCAAGAGTTGGTGCATCATTTACTGCTTCAACTATCAGACTGATAACTTGTGTTTCAATGTAACCCCCGTCATCAGTAACAGTCACAGTAAAAGAATCTGAGCCGTTGAAGTTGGCGTTTGGCGTGTACGACCAAATTCCTGTAGTGGCGTCGATAGAAACTGTACCGTTACTCGACTCTGACGTAATTATGTAACTGGGAGCGGTGGCACCGTCGATGGCATCAGTAAAAATGAGCGTGCCTGTGATGGCGGACTCATCCTCTAAACCTGTCGCTGAGGTATCACCAGAGAAGGAACCAGGGTCATTTACCGATGTGACGGTGACCTCAAATGCCTGGCTCACGATCGCATTGTCATCAGCAGTTTCAAGATTGTTATCAAGCCCACCATCTTCAACAGTCACTGTGATCGTGCTGATACCATGCTGATTTGCAACTGGTGCAACAACAAGACTGCCAGTGTCACTCGAATTGGCATACGAAACCGTTGGGTCAGGAATGAGCCCTGGATTACTACTGGTGGCGGTCACCCGAACAGGCTGCTGAACACCGTCGCCGGAAGAAATACCCGTAAGGGCAATACTTTGCAGTGACGCATCCTCGTTGAGAACGAGATCAAGCGGCTGATTGAATCCTGGAGGCTGATTGGAAGTCACAGGGTCGGGAGCTACGCTGAGGAAAAAGTCCCACTGTGTCTGGTTGTGTTGCTTGCGGTAGCGATGATTATCAGGACCCCAGCCATCCACTTCGATAATTCCGTCAGCACCAATGCCGTCGTTGTACACGTTGTGCCCGTTGGCTACGAGATCGTCGTAGAGATTTTGGCTGTTGGAATAGGGAACGATTCCGTCATCAACCGCATGGAGCACGATTCCATTCAGAGAGGGCGTGGGGTTTGGCCCGGTAGGTACCGGTGGTGTATTACCTAGAAAAAATGCACCGCCAAGACCTCCAGAATGCGCTCCAAAGGCTGCGATGTCATCGCTGCGAAACGTTGCTACGTAGTAGCTGAAATAGGCACCCCACGAATGACCGGTCGTGAATATCTGGGACGTGCTGATGTTGTAGTTCGTGGATGCCCAGTCAATCATATCATCGACGAAAGACAGATCCGAGGAGGAGCCGCCGCCGCCCAAATCCCACGTCTTGAAATAACCTGAGGATTCAGGGAACAGGACAATGAATCCATTTTGATGGGCAGAGGTTTGCCATCCGTAATAGCCATTTTCAGCCGACCCCCCACTTTGTTCACTGCTGTTACCGCCTGCCCCATGAAACATGAACAGGAGGGGCGTTGGCGTCGATGGATCATATGACTCAGGCACATAGTAGCCAAAGGTTCTACCGTTGATAGTCGTATAATCAGGCGAATAGCTCACGGCTGAAGACTGCCGGACAGGCGGGGAACTGCTTTCAATGACTTCAGTAGGCTGACTACTTACGACCTCTTCCGTACCCAGTAGATCTGTATACGTGGCAACAACCGTTATCACTTTACCGACGTCACTATCCTGAAGCACATAGGTTGGCGATGTGGCATCGGGTATGGGATCGCTGTCAGATTTCCACTGATAGGCAATTGGCCCAAGGCCATCAGCATCAACAATATTATTTGACGCTGTTAACGCCTGCCCCTCGAATGGTGATCCCGTGATAAGCACACCGCCGGTCGGATCAGCATTGAGCACGACTCGTCGCTCAAGAAACTCGACAGTGAGGGAAGCGGATCTTTTGGAAAATTTCCTCTTCCGGCGATCTGGCCTGTTTTTCATGGCATCACCGCCAAACCAAGATACTGAAGTGATTGTTCCCAACAAAACTCGACCTGTCTGCAGCAGCCGGCATTCATTCCAACCACGCGAACCCTACAAAGTCATCGTTTGACTGTTCGATTGGTTGAGTCAAGAAAACATCAGGGAACGCCGACCATCTCCCAATAGAAGGAGGTATTTTCTCCTACAAAACCAAGGGAGAAATTAGTCCCGTAAAAAACAAAGACACTCTGGCGCCTATGAAAGTTCCGCGATGACGCCGGCAAGGTCATACCCGGCGGCTGCCACCATCTGAACAGATACGATCGTGCCCGCGAGTGGAGTCAGCGGATTCGTCTCCGGTGCTGTGATGTAGACCACACAATCGATATCCGGCGCATCAGCCTGAGTTCTGCCTATCCAGACATCGTCTCGCTGCCCCGAGTGACTGTCCACAATGCACGGCAGCGTCTTACCGACTTGCTTCTGTGTGTGTTCGTGGGCGATGGCCTGCTGAACCTCCATGAGCTCATCACGACGAGCTACTTTTACATCTTCTGGTAGATGACCATCAAGCCTCGCTGCAGGAGTATCCGGCTCCAACGAATAGGTAAAAACACCAAGCCGTTCAAACTGCCACCGTTTCACAAAGGAAACCATCTCTTCAAACTGCTCGTCCGTCTCACCAGGAAAACCAGTGATCATCGTGGTCCGAAGCACAAGATCGGGAATTTGATCACGCAACTTGGCAAGCAATTCCTCTGTGGGTGCACGAGAAACCCTTCGCTGCATTCGTTTTAGTACTGGATCACTGGCGTGCTGAAGTGGCATATCAAGATACGGAAGAATCTTTTTACTACCCGCAATTGTCTCAATGAGACGGTCCGTAAAGTACATCGGGTACAGATACATCAGCCGAATCCACTGGATACCGTCAATTTCTTCAAGTGCCTCGAGAAGCTCAACCAGCCTCGGATCACCATACAGATCCATGCCGTAGTACGTGGTGTCCTGAGCAACAATGACCAACTCCTTCAAACCATCTGCGGCCAGTTCTTTTGCTTCGGCAAGCACCTGCTCCATTGGTTTGGTTGCATGCTTCCCACGCATTTTCGGAATGGCACAGAACGTACAGGTTCGATCGCAGCCCTCCGAAATTTTCAGATAGGCCATATGCCGCGGCGTCACGCGCATACGATTGCCGTCATCAAGTGCGGTCGCTGGAGCCGGATTAAATACACTTCGCTGCTCGCCAAGACTACCAACGAGTCGTTCGGCTGCCCTCGCCACTTCATCACGAGAAAACACCCCGATAACCGCATCAACACCCGGCCGCTCTTCAAGCAACGTTTCCTTCTGCCGTTCGGCGAGGCACCCGGCAACAATGACGCCTCGCGTTCCACCTGCCTGCTTGAGCCCGACCATTTCATCAATGACGCCGTATGACTCAGCACGCGATGAATCGATAAAAGCACACGTGTTAATAATGACGAGATCTGAACCCTTGGGCTCAGCAACAAACTGCCACCCATCATCTCGCAGCAAACCAAGCATTCGTTCACTATCGACAAGATTTTTCGGACAGCCAAGGCTGATTAGCGAAAAGGTGCCCCGACGATTTGCTGGCTCCACTGGCTCCACGTGGAGGCCAGCAAGTAGCTCAGGTTGCGATCCAATCTGACAGGCAGCTGCTCCCTCACCAACAATCGGAAGTTGAGTCATACAATCACACTCCCGCCGCTGTGCCCGCGACATCGCCGCGTTCATTGATAATTCGATCAAGCTCTTCGCGCAAACGGGGAATAATGGCATCGTAGGGAAAAGCACCAATCGGCTCGCTGCCCTTTTTCAGATTGACATGCGTCGGCCCACACCAGAGGCCAAGATCTGCATCATCAGTTTCCCCAGGACCGTTCACACGACAGCCCATAACAGCAATCGTAATCGCATGATCTTTTGCGTACGCCGTCATCTGCTTGACTTCTTCGGCTAATTCAATGAACGCCTCATTTTCAACGCGTGAGCAGCTTGGACAGCTAATGATATTCATCGTGTTAAGACCAAAATCGACAACACTTCGCACTCGGCCAATGGCGATATCCGCGAGAATGCCTTGCGCTGCTTCGATCTCCTCTGGTTTCCGCACATTCGGTACTGTGAGAGATACTCGAACGGTGTCACCAATACCACGACTGATGAGTTGCTCGAAAGCGATACGAGTCTTGATAACACCGTCCGGTGGCATACCCGCTTCAGTCACACCCAAATGGAGAGGAACATCCGGCCGCTGTTCAGCAAACCGTTTATTCACCTCAATCACTTTCTGCGGATCTGAGTCTTTCAGCGACACGACATAGCGAGTGAATCCAATTGAGTCGAGCAGTTCACAATGCTCAAGGGCACTAGCAAGCATCGGTCCAATTGAGTCATCCTCTTCGAACTTCTCTTTTTTTTCAGGATCAACACTTCCGCAATTCACACCCACCCGTAGCGCACAGTCATGGTCACTCGCCACGCCAGCAATGAATTTTACCTTTTCTTGCCACGGCTTGTTCCGTTCGTGGTGATACAAATGACCAGGGTTGTACCGAAGTTTGTCGACATGCTCCGCTACATCTGCAGCGAGGCGATAGTTTTCCTGCAAGTCGATTGCGAGATTCGCTTCTGTCTGACTTCGGATTGACGGCAAAGCCGCTGCATCCTTTTTGCTATCAACGGCAATCCTAACCACACCCGCACCAGCAGCATGCAGAGCATTTACCTGTTCAAGCGTTGCCTCCACGTCCTGCGTATGCGTCGCTGTCATACTTTGCGCCGCAATCGGGTTATTGGCACCAACAGTGATGCTACCTACCTGAACCGCCCGGGTTGGATTCCGCTCAATGCTTACCACTGCTACCCTTATGTTTTGTTGGTGTTTTTCGAAATATCAAAGCTTTGGTGGCCTGCACAGCAACAGGACTACCGAAATGAAACATTCTCTTACAAAATAGCAGGAAAGTGTCTCCACGGCGATCCACCCATGCGGTACTCCCCTTCACTTCATATCGTCCTGTACGAGCCCGAAATTCCACCAAACGCTGGAAACATCGGCCGAACCTGTGTAGCCATTGGGGCGAAGATGTGGCTTGTTGAGCCACTGGGGTTCACAATTAACGACTATTACCTTCGGCGAGCAGGCCTTGATTACTGGGATGAGCTCGAATGGGAGGTTGTTCCATCATGGGCCGATCTCGTGACCCATGTCACCGCCGAGGGAGGCAGACTTGGCTGGTTCTTTTCCGCCCATGCAACAAAATCATATACAGATATCACATACCAACATGGTGATGTTCTTGTTTTCGGCAGTGAATCAAGCGGCCTGCCGCAATCAATTAAAAAGAAGCATGCTGATCAACTTCTTACAATTCCCTCTCGTCCTCAGGTAAGAAGTTTAAATTTGTCGAATACTGCTGCCATTGTCGCTTATGAGGCAATACGCCAGTGGGATGGCATTCCTCGTTAGTTTTTTTCTGCCACTCCGTATAAAGATAAATGGCGGTAGTACGTTTCTAACATGCATGCACACAAGGCTGTTGTGAAGAGCCTGCCACCCTTCACTCCATAGAGATCATAGCCAGGTGACCAACTTCCACGATCTGAGCCTCCACTCTCCTGATTCTCTGGCAGAAGCGTACACATGTCAGCATTCCATTCCCGCCAAACGCGACCACCAACGTGATGACACACTTGCGTAATGTAATACCACGCATAAATATTCTTGACTGCATGATTCATACTTCGACCATCGATTGCAGCAAACTCAACGGCACGACCACCTTTTCGTAGTGATTCAGGAAAAGCAATGGGAGACTCAACAAGCAATCTATCCACAACAGCCCTGACATGAAGATCATCCGGCGTTGCACCGAGAAACAATTTCCCAAGAATTGCTTCAGCTGAAACGGCAGGCTGAAACTTCCTGACTGGACTTAGCGGATTAAATTGATAGTCGTACCCAAGATCAACCGACTCTGGATTATCAGAAACAATCCGCAGTTGGTCCAAAAAACCGTCAACCTGCTGAAACGATTCTTCGATCGCCGGGGATTGCAGACCGGCCATCTCTGCTGTTTTCAGTGCAAGTAGAAACCAGCCCGTCATCGACAGATCGCCACGATTTTTCCAGCTCTCCACAAATCCTTTCTCGTCTCTTTCAGGCAGATGATACCGCCATCCACCATCCGGCAATTGTGCCGCCAGCGCATACCGGATCGCTGCTTGTGCAGCCTGTTCCAGTTTCGCATCCCCCGTCAGCCCATACGCCTCACACAAGGCGATTGTTATCTGGCCATGCCCGTACATTCGTCCCGCAGATGACGTGTGCTCGTCTGAAACTGGCTCAAAATTACCCTCATCCGTCTGCGTCTTGATGAGCGCCTGCCATGCAGCCCTGACAACCTCTTTGTGATCTCCGGTCGTCGGTGTATTGCCCGCCCCTTGCAACGCAAGCAGTGCCATGGCCGTCGCTGCCACCCTGTTTTCTTCTGAGCCTCCATCGGGGTACGGACCACGCAAGCTCCACAGTCCAGCATAGACACCCTTGTTCGTTTGCTGCCGGACAATCCACGCGAGCGCTCGCTGGACCGCCTGCTCTGTCTGATCAGTTCCACCACCTGCCGCCAGCAGGTTACGACGTTGCCCCTCTTCCCTGCCTGTAAGAAGCGAGCCGACTGCCTGCGCTGGACGCGCTGCGGCTGACTCTTGATTCGGTACAAACCGATTCACGGCAGGAACTGCAGTTGGATCTTTCACCGCATCCTTTTCACTCACTGCCAATTCCTGAGCCATGTTCTCGGGATCCGCGTGGTTCGGTGCATCTGCTGGGAGGACAACCGCTGGGATACCCGGAGGGCCAGCCTGCGGAGCAAACTCAAGTGTGAGGCTCAGTGGCTTCTGACTCACAACTCGCACAGATACCAACAAAAGCGCGACAAGAATAAGAACGTGGAGACCAAGACTGACACTCCAGGCCGGGCTGTCATGGAGGATCTTTCGTAGCGCGTTCCGCCACTGACATGCCAGGAAAAAATCAAGCGGGCCAAGTGGAGCATCTGGATCAAACAGTCCACCCTGTTTTTTCTCTTGAGGTTTTTCCCTTGCTTCAGTAACAATCACGCCCTGAGGAGACTGATTTTCACTCTTTGGCTTTGTCCACGGGAGTCTGCCGGCAAGCGACCGCGTGTTACTCTCCGGAGGGGCGGTCGCCGACGCTCGCTGAGCCGCCGAAGGCTGCTCCGAAGATCGCGATGATTTTCGACGTGGCTCAGTCATGGTATGCGGGTGGAGGGTTCGAGCAGGCGGCAGCGTGTTCTGATCTCTCTTCTGCTTCCATGAAAACCAAAAACTAACGCGTACGCCAGACTTTTTACGTCCAAAAAAGCAGAGAGATTTTTTTCTGATATACTAGAATCGTCCGAAAGACACGCTCAGCCTCATCAGAATTCCGATCAGATCGGTTTGGATGATTAGGCGACTAGAATCCGGCATTTTCGTTGGTTCTAGGCCTAACACGAGGCACTACAACATATCGCGGGGTGGAGCAGCCCGGTAGCTCGCGAGGCTCATAACCTCGAGGTCGCAGGTTCGAATCCTGTCCCCGCCACTTTTACCCCCAACACACGTTGGGGGTTTTTTTGTCACTCAGACCTGCTTGTAACACAACTTCGTGGAGCGACATCGTCCGACAGCTAGCCCACTTCTTATTGCGTTTGATAAAAAGGGCCGCGGACACATCTGCGGCAGGATCCAAACTGGGGTGAACTTCGACAATAACAGATGTCGAATCTGATCACTCTGAGTGTCCCGATCGATGGCAGAACAGGTCACTATTTTGTTGCTCCTGACACTCTCACAGCACATTCAAAAATGAAAACTTTTTTCACATTCCTTGTCATCTGTATTGGCTGTTCATATTGCCCTGTACTATTTTCCCAAGACGAAAGCACATCGGCATCGTCTGAAGAAACCGTATTCATACCAACGATTCATCACTCGAACATTAAGGCTGTCACCTTATTCGCGCAGAACCCACAAATCGTGACCCCTGTCGGAATTGCAGTTGCGCCTGATGGCCGTGTCTTTGTGCAGGAAAACCACACCCACAAACGAACAAAAGAGTACAAAGGGCCAGAAACTGATCGTATTCTTATTTTCGAAGATACCAATGGTGATGGGATCGCAGATACACGAAGTGTTTTCTACGAGGGACACACCTTCAGCACCGATCTCCTCTTCGGTCCTGATGGACATCTTTATGTCAGTACGCGTTGGTTCATTGGCCGTTTTCGAGATGCCGCATCGAAAAAGCAGGCCGATGCCGAGCCTGAAAAAATAATCGTCTGCGACACCGTCGGTGACTATCCACACAATGGAGTTGGGGGGTTAGCAATTGATCCGGCACATCCAGATTGGCTGGCTTTCGGGTTCGGAGAAAACCTTGGTGTTGAGTACACATTTATCGGCTCCGATGGAATAAAACTTTCTGGCGGTAACGAAGGCGGCTCGACATATCGTTGCCACACAGACGGAACCGAATTAACCCGACAATCCACCGGACACTGGAATGCCTTTGGAATGGCATACGATCTAGCCGGAAATCTTTTCAGTACTGACAACGACCCCAACGCCACACCACCGAATCGTTTGCTGCACATCGTTCCGGGTGCCGACTTCGGCTACGAGTATCGCTACGGCCGCTCTGGCCGGCATCCACTTGTCTGTTGGTTTGGTGAAAATCCCGGCACACTTGGAATGATCGGTGCGTTGGGTGAAGCGGCATGTGGAGTGATCCCTTATGGCCCGGGAAAACTCTTGAGTGCCTCCTGGACGGACAATCGTGTTGATCTTCATGTGCTCAATCCTCACGGTGCCTCTTTTACGGCATCACGCGAACCGTTCCTGAGTGGCCCAGATGATTTTCGGCCAGTTCATTTCTCATACTCTACCGATGGAAAATATCTGTACTTCACCGACTGGGTAAAACTCTCATATCCGGTACACGGCCATGGACGGATCTGGCGGGTCGAATTCAAACAGCCAGTACAGATGTGTCCTTTGCAACGCGCTGACTCACATCAAGTGATGACCCCTGAAGAATCGCTCGCATCACTAGGAAGTGACGACCCATACGTTCGTACTCGAGCAATTCAAATTCTTACCACACACCCAGAACTTCTTCTCGACCATCCGTTCGACAACCATCACAGCTCGACAGCCCGGGCACACCATGCAGTTGCCCTGAAAAGACTTTCTCGTCAAGGACAACCAAGTGTTATTCCAAAGCTTTTACAAGACACCTCACCTGACGTACGTTTTGTTGGAATCAAATGGATCGCAGACAAAAACCTGACGCAATTTCACGCAGACCTTGAGCAACTCCTCGATCTCCCGGAGATCAATCGCAAAGAGCTCCGTGCAGTCATTGCATCACTTGCCACCATTGCAGGAACATCGAAACAGGAATTCTCGCCGGACGACACACTCCTCAAATTATCAATTGACACAGCCAAGCCCCCCCGCATTCGTGCACTTGCGTTACAAAGCATCGACATCAATCACAAAAACCTTACCATCGAAACTCTTGCGAGCCTCGCCGACTCAAAACATGAAATCATGAAGCGAGAGGCTATCCACTCGCTTGTCATTCATCCAAATCCGAATCGCATGCGGGTGCTTGCAAAACTGGCAGCGGACCAAACACTCAGTGATGATCTCAGAGCGGACGCAATCGCAGGACTCACTCCAAGTGCCGCCGACCATAACGAACTGCTTCATCTCTTGACTGAGTCAACAAGTGAAACCATCTCACAAGAAGCGTATCGAACACTATCAGCAGGAATCATGGGGCGACATCTCCCAGAAAAGCCTCCCGTGACTGACCTCGAGGCGTGGCGTGCACTGATTGCGCAGTCATCACATGAGCCCGATCCTGCCGTTGGCAGACGGCTTTTCTTTCACTCGGTTCTTGGAGGCTGTTACAAGTGCCACGCCAAGAATGGCCGTGGAAATGCAGTAGGGCCCGATCTGACAACTATTCAAAACCAAACTGGCATCAGCCGCGACTGGTTACTCAAACATATCGTCAACCCAAATGCTGAAATAGCGCCCTATTACCGGCCACAACAAATCCTGACCCGTGATGGGAAAATCCTCACCGGTCTTATTGCTGGACGAGAAGGCAAGAAACAGGCATACGTACAAACCAATGGTGAAACTTTCATCATCGAAAAATCTGCTATTGAGGAACGGCGGGAGCTCACGACATCAATCATGCCTACTGGCCTACTCGATAAAATGACTATTCATGAAATCCAGGATCTCATGAGCTACCTAATGCAGGACAGAGACCAATACACGAGCGACCAAAAGATATCCACTAAGCACTAAAACCCGGACAAAATAAAAGGGCCGCACCAGCAATGCCAGTGCGGCCCTTCATTAAATCATGCAATCAGATTCAGTTTCATTCTGAATCGCATTCGCCTTTTTCGCAGCAACTTGATTGAGCAGCAGCTTCACTGCAGCCTTTGTCGCAGCACGGCGAAGAACAGCCTGAGGAACACTTGCATGCGCCTCCTTCTTTGCACGAGCACTGATTAGCATCACATGCACAGTCTTTACATGTGCAGTCATCGCCGCAGCACATGCATGCGGTAGCACTCGAACCATTAAACGTTGCGAGAGCAAATGGTGTTGCCACCACGGCACTCAGCAGTGCCAACCCCGCTAATGATTTAATAAACATAGAATTCTCCTTGGTCAATAAATGAAATTCAAAGTACAAAAAAGTCGATGAATTCCAGTTAATGAGTCCATACACAGAGAATCGCTTGTCGTCTATTATTGCTTATCGCAGGCGAAGCAGTTTCAAGATGCTTCACTGAACATGTATGCAAACTGCAATCATCAATCGATACATAGTCTACTGCCGAACAGTCCAGATCGACGTTCTTTGATTGCCCCCGAACTGCCGATGAGTTCTGCCGAACCTTGAGGCAACACTCACATGATGATCGATCTTGATTCTCTATCTTGAGTGTAACGCACTCAAGCAACGACTCCTGCTCTGCAAGTCTCTGCTCGCAACTGCAGCATTTACTCTTTGGAGTTTCCGTTGGCGCCTCTACCGCACAACACCCAATTTTGTTCGAACTGCAACAACACTCTGCAAAGATCCCAGATGGCAACATCATTGCCACTGTGACCGCAACATTTATAGTCACACGCAGGTGTTTCACGTGCTCAATGCTCCAATACAAAGGTTCTATGGTGGTTGTAGTCGATTTTTTCGAACACTTAAATTCTATCGATATCAATAGTCTACGCACAAGGCAGAAATTTGATCGTTCAGAAAATGAAAAACGGTGGAAATCACCGTTAATTATGAGGCAGACACTCCGCCTTGGGACAAAAAAACGAGGGGGAGACGAATGCCTCCCCCTCGCTACTTAGACCAACTAACGTCGATTAATAGTCGCCGTTGACGACCTCACCTCCGGAACGAGAGCACAGGGACGCGAAGAGCGCGTCTGACATGCCATCACTCAAGAAGGCGACGTGCCCATCGGCAAAGACAAAACTCACACCACCGGGATGTGAAGAAAAGAAGTCTTCAAAGTGAGCTAGACCACCACGGTTAAACACATGCTCACCAACTCCAATAACTCGAGACATTCCAGCTTCGAGGCCATCTCCTCTTCCGATCCAGAGACTTCCACCAAGGCGGCTATCTCGTTCACCAATCATGATGGTCTTACTTAAGCCGTCTCTAACATCTCTGAAACTCACTGCATTTTCTCCATTGGCTCCACCAGCAAAGAAAATGCCATTGCCTTCGCCAGGCTCAAGTCCTTCATCATCACCACTAAGTAGAGCCGCGGTGAGATCATCATGCTCGTGTCCAGCAATGTGTTCATTACCGAAAACACCCGGATAATTGCTACGCGAATACTGCGTTGCACCTGGGTTAGCATCAGGGGTATCCTCGCCACTACCTTCAGCACCTGGATTAAAAACATCACCTGACCCATACGAATCGGAAGGGCACAGGAACGTTGAAATCACAGTGGTTCGAGCCGTTGCGTTACTCGCAGCACCGACCTGTGCATTAAAATTAATTGTCTTATAGACATTATTTTGCTCGATAAATGGGAGCATGCGACTGGCAAAACCATGGCCTTCTCCCTCATCACCGTGCCATTCGCCAGCCTCAAATTCACCAACCCATCCAACTGGAAACTTCTCAGGGTTCACATCAGCATAATTGTGAACTGCAAGACCCTGCTGCTTCATGTTGTTTGAGCACGCACTGCGACGAGCAGCTTCTCGAGCCTGCTGGACTGCCGGCAAAAGCAGACCAACCAACACACCGATGATTGCAATCACAACAAGTAATTCAATCAGCGTGAAACCACTTCTCTTACAACTCGTACCACGTGGCACGTTCTTCTGTTTTTGAAATCTCATCTTTACTCCAAATTTAAAGTTAAAAGTTCTAATTACATATCAAATCAAACACACAAATTACTTTTGTCAGACGAAGACATGACACGACCCATGTCGAAAATTCTTTAGCTAGTGCTTACTGCCGAAGGCAGACACTACACGCAGAATCTAAGGAAAATTAGTTCATCCACACGGTCATGTAATAGATACCGGTGGGGCACGAGGTCTTTGACGACGCGTGAGGCAGAAAGCAACAAGGGTGCTTTGTTCAGCAAACACGTTTGTGCCTGCACTACTAAATGTCGTTACACAAGGCACAGCAAAAGCGGTTCCTTGTGCGTTAAGAAGACTAAAAAACTGACAGACCGTACAGTCATCTGGGCACTCATTGTGCTCGTCAGTCTTGTTCTGTGAGTGACCATCCTTGCCTTGAATCAATCTGTGACCATCTGACGCATGTTCGCATGACGCATGTTCGCCAGAAAACTCATGATCCTCTTCGCCGCCATTGAGACACGCTGAATGCTCACATTCAGAATGCCCGTGCGAGTGGAGTCCAACTACGTCAAAACCAGCATGGCCCATCAGGGACACTAGGCAGTACGGAATCAGAAGTAAGATGGAGGTGAACCGCATCATGACAAAAAGCGTCTATTTCTCAATTTCCGAGGACTGGACCAGAAGTCGGAGACCCCGAACTTCTGCTACTTGCAGTTCTATTGCAAGTAGGAATAATCCTAACACAACGGAACAACAAGTTTCAACTACTTTCTATTTCAATTAAACATCTATTGCAAACAAAAAACGTGTGCTGTTTTTCACGTACTATTCGCTTCCAGTGAGCGTTTTTTGCCAACTTTACCAACGATCATTTCAAGCCAGATTGCTCGCGGTTATGTAACTGCTGCACGGCAGGCTTGTGCAACTGATAACCTAAATCAGAAATCCTCTTCACTCTCGAATACACAAGGACCGCTTTGATACCCACTTTGAGCTGAGTTGCTCAATTCATGCGTACCATTCACTTGCCCACAACAAACAATCGTACTCCGCACATGGATTTTTACAGGGCCGCCACCACTATCAAACTCTTCTAACTTCAACTCTCGTACCCCAAAATGAGCCTACGTTATGTGTGGTCGATTTGCTCTCACCTCTGATGAGTCAGGCATCTGCGAAT
This sequence comes from uncultured Planctomycetaceae bacterium, assembly GCA_963997395.1. GTDB lineage: Bacteria > Planctomycetota > Planctomycetia > Pirellulales > UBA1268 > UBA1268. The sequence continues at coordinate 197 of CAXEMW010000063.1, read as the reverse complement.
ATTTTCGGGTCAATCTCAGCAGCCCTATAAAACCACGATTCAACATAGCGCCGTCTCAAAAACTTTTGGTCATACGCCTTCATTCAGAAACCCACGAGCACACGAGTTCATTGGTTCGGTGGGGGCTCATTCCATCATGGGCGAAAGATCAATCGATTGGTGCGCGATTAACGAATGCTCGCTCAGAGACTGCTTGT
>CAXEMW010000062.1:0-14698 GCA_963997395.1 uncultured Planctomycetaceae bacterium | reverse complement strand
AGAAAAGGATTTAGAATTGGGCCAAAAGACCACCCACTAGAAGATGCCCATGGTCATATGGCTAACAGAATTATCGAGGATATAAAAAAGAATGAATTTCATAAAGAATTTAAGTAAACGAATTAAAATTTGGTGGTTTGAGTGGAAGTTGCGCAGAACTTATCGCCCGGACACCTATGTATATGAAGATGATGAAATTTTCGAACCCATTGATGAAAGTCAGGAATCAAAAAATAGTTCTTGACAAGAGGTTAAATTTCATCTATAATATACAATATAAATAAAAAAAGAGAGATCACATAATGTCCTTGCTTAACAAAGTGGCATTGGTCACTGGAGCCAGTTCCGGGATTGGCTTGGCCACCGCGAGGCTTTTCGCGAAGGAGGGTGCAATTGTTGCTGCAACTGGGCGGAATAAAAACGCTCTTGATACGCTCGTTAATGAAATACAACAAACTGGTGGGAAAGCAAAAGCCTTTCCTGGCGATGTTTGCAACGATGAAGACGTTAAAAAGGTTGTGAACGATGCTGTCAAAGAGTTTGGTGGACTCCACGTTTTGGTTAACAACGCTGGGGTTCCTTCCATTTCTAATTCTATTGAAGAAACAACTGAAGCGGAATTTGATAATCTTTTTGCCGTGAATACTAAAGGGTTATTCTTTGTGACACAGGCAGCACTGAAATATATTCCTAAAGGTGGTCCTGATGGTATGGACGAATTATGGGCTGATCCTGAGTCAACGCTGACGAAATGGAAGACACCCCTTATCGAGGATGAGGAGATTATTGAATTGCCCGTTGATCAACGGACGATTACTCGTCGCTATACCCAGAAGGCGATTGACTTCATTACGGAAAACAAAGCGAAACCATTTTTTGTTTATCTTCCACACTCAATGCCACACATTCCGCTCTATGTGCCCGATGATGTACGAAACCCCGACCCTTTGTATGCCTATATTAATACGATAGAGCACATTGATTCAGAAGTTGGACGGTTACTCAAGAGGCTTGATGACTTGAAGTTGGCTGAAAATACCTACGTCCTCTACACGACAGACAATGGTCCATGGCTTCGGTTCAAGCATCATGGTGGAACAGCGGGCCCTCTGCGGGATGGAAAGGGAACAACGTTCGAGGGGGGGCAGAGGGTGCCATGTGTTTTACGTGGCCCAGGCATTCCGGCTGGTTCAGTGTGTCATGAGTTGACGGGTACAATTGACGTGTTGCCCACACTCGCCGCGTTAATTGGGGGTGCATTGCCATCACAGCATCGCATTGATGGCCTCGACATGTCGGCCTTATGGGAAGGAAAGAAGGAGGCTGCTCCACGAAAAGAATTTCTTTACTATTCGTCTCATGGAGTGCTCGAGGGGATTCGGCAAGGACCATGGAAGTTGCTCGTGAAATCGCCAAGGAAAGGCAAGAATGCGGGAAAGACAAAGGAGCCAGAGATTCTTCTTTTTAATCTAGAAGAAGACCTTGGTGAAAAAGAGAATCTCGCTGGAAAATTTCCTGAAGAGGTAGCAAAACTTCAGAAGAAAATGGAAGATCTCGATGCAGAAATTACTTCGAATGCCCGTCCGCCTTGGTTTGAGGACGATGAAAGCGACAAGTGACGCCAAAAAAGAATTCTCGTAGACTACCAAAGTGGTTCTTGGTTTCTCTTCAGTTGTGATGTTTTGGGTCACTTGTGTACGCAACGTTCATAGAGCCAGTTGCTACATCGATTGATACTCTGCGGCCTTGCTCTCCACCACAGGCTTTTGCCACGATAGGAATGCGATTTTTTCGAAGCATCGACTCTACAGCAGCGATGTTCTGAGTGCCAACAGTCACTTCTTCGTGGCCAGGAAACATTGCTGCTCCACCAGCAATTTTCGCTTTCCAATGAGGCTGCTTGTCTCTTGATAATTTATTGAGCTGGCGAAGGAGTTCCGTAATTGCCGTATCTGCGAACTTGCCTGGTTCTTTAGTTGTACCGTGTGACTCAGGGAGAAGAATATGAGCAAGGCCAGCAAGGTGAAGCCTTGGGTCGTACAAGGCGACACTGACGCACGAGCCTACTAACGTCCGTAGAGTGCCCGATTCTGACGCGACTGCAATCTGTCCCATGCCGACTGCATTCTGTAAAAAACTTTTTGGTCGCGCCGAGGCAACGTTGTCGGAGGAATTAATCACAATGAATCTTTTTCAATTCTACCGCCAGGCAGGAACGTCAGTTAACAAACTTGGTCCAGAAGGCTGTGTCACTGAACAAGTCACATGAATAACTTGGATTCTCTTCGACAGCTCTTAGTTTAGCGGAGGAGGGTTTTTTGTCAGTTTTTTTGCTCGTTTTCGTCGCTCTATGACTGTAGGACCATGTACCAGCAGCTGGGCCATTACATGGACGGTCAGAATGCTTTTTTAGAGCAGGGAAATGTAGGTCTGTGTTGAAATCGCTGAATTGACGAGCTTGGGGTGGGGGAATCCTTGCATGGTCTTGAGCAGAAACAAGCTGCTCGTTGGTTCAGGAAACCATCGACTTTATTTTTCCAGTCGGCAGGTCTCTTGATCGTTGGTCAACCGTTCCGGTGGTTAGTCAGCAGTCATTTCCTGTGCACGTTCATTGGAGCCAATGGCTGCAAGCTCGATACATGTAGCAGCATCAAGAAGAAGACATACAGACCCATCTCCCAGAATACTGGCACCACCAAGGCCCTTGATATGCGTGAAGTTTTCATCAAGCGATTTAACGACTATGTCTTGACCTCCGAGTAGGCCGTCAACACGTAGTCCCAGAGATTTGTTTGCGGCATGCAAGATGACGACATGATCCTCTGCACTGAAAGACGGCTTTATTAAATCTTTACTACCACCATCGGTAAGTGCTTGAAAATCAAAGAGGTCATCAATTGAAACAAGGGGAAGGAACTCACCACGGACATCACACATTTGGCGGCCATTGGCAGTGGCACTCTGATAGCCAGAGACAGAGACGATTTCCCGAACATTTTCTATGGGTACAGCGAGAACGCCGTGTGATAGTCGGAAAAGCATGCAGCGAGTGATTGTTAGAGTAAGAGGCAAGCGAATGATGAATTTTGTTCCGACGCCGTACTTTGATGACACATCAACAGTTCCATTGAGTTGGGCAATTTTTGTTCTGACAATATCCATGCCAACACCACGCCCTGAAATGTCCGAAATTTCTTTTGCAGTACTAAACCCGGGCTGGAAGATGAGTTCGGCAACTTCGTCTTCAGTGAGTTGCTCTGCTGAACTTTGAGAAATAACTCCCCGTGCAACTGCGGTCTGTTTCACACGGTCGATGTCGATACCTCTACCATCATCCTCTACGATGATAAACACGTTATTGCCACGATGAGAGGCGGCAAGTGAGACTGTGGCGATTTCAGGTTTCCCGTTTTGTATTCGCATATCTGCCGACTCTATGCCGTGGTCAACGCAGTTACGAATAAGGTGGTTTAGAGGATCTCCTATTTCATCGATCATCCGCTTATCAAGTTCTGTTTTTTCACCTTCAATCACCAGGTTTACCTGCTTGCCGAGTTCCTGGGTAATGTCTCGTATCGAGCGTTTAAACCGATTAAACAGTGGGCCCACGGGGACCATTCGTGTGTTGAGGACACCTCGCTGGAGACTATTTGAAACACGGGTGAGTTGATCAATTGCGGTGCTTAATTCGGCAAAGCTCTGGCGATTGTGTTCCCATTCTTGGAGCTGGTTTTCAACAGTGTCGATTTGTTCGTTTAGGTCTTGCAGCTCAAGATGCGTTTTTTCACCATATTGTCCGGCGAGTCGTGTTGTGAGTTTTCGAAAAGCCTCGAGAAGGTTTGTAGTATGGGCACTTAAACCAAGCTTGTGGAAAGCGGGCGCAACATTCTCGGCAAGTTGTGTAAGCCGCGCCCGGTTGACGACCAGTTCACCTGTTAAGTTTAGGAGAACGTCGAGTCGATCGACGTCAACACGCACGGTTTTGGCGAGTGCTGGGGTTTTGGCAAGCTCTTGCGGGTCTTGATCGTGGTTGGTTTGTTGTGAAGGGACGTCTGACGCTCGTGGTTCAGCCGAGGGTATTGCTGCGCCTGCTGGAACCTGTCTTACAGAAAATTCTGTGAAGTTGTTCGCCTGAATCGTTTGGGTGATTTCCGCCTCCGGAGCAAATGTTCTGAGGAGGAGTACAAATTGGGTGAGGTCAGGTTCGGTTGCGAAAGACGCTTGGGGCGGCTGGCTATCCATGAGTTCGCCAAGGGCTGCCAGACTTTGGGAGACTGCCAAGGCAGCATGTGCTGACGAAGAAGTACCATGGTCTGCAGAGATCGTAATGCTCCACCACGACTCCTCTTGTTCTTGAGCAGGATCGGGTGGCGGCAGTGCTTGGGCAGAGCAGTCGTTTTCCCAGTATTCGGGTGATTGCTGAGTGTGCTCCGGTTGTGGTGGTTTCGGGTCGCTTGACGCTGGAGCGATCTGTCCAAGCGATTTGACCTGATCTAAAAGGTCTCCAGCGGTACTGAGTGGTTCACCGTCCTGTAAGTGCTGGTTACTTTCACGAAGAAAATCAATGCACCGCAGAACGATATCAATAGTAGGGGTGTTCAGCTCCTGTTTTCCTGACCGGAGTCTTTCAAAGTGCGTTTCGAGATGGTGCGTAAGTGACGTGATTCGGTCCAGTCCGAGAAGCGCAGAAGAACCTTTGATGGAGTGAATCAGGCGAAATGCCTCATTCAGTTCTTCGGGAGTAGGCGACTGATTCTCTAGTTGCAGGAAGATTTCCACCAGGCTATCGAGCTGTTCGTTTGTCTCATCGAGATAGAGCCGTAGGTAGTCGCTCATCTCGTCAGCCGGTAGATCGCCAGGAAAGGAATGGTCATTCATGATTAATAGTGTTTGTGAGTGGTCTTCTTGGATTTGATCTGTATTTAATGAGGTTTCTCGTACAGGAAAGTAGATTTTTTATTGAGTTCACCAAGAAGGTCGTAAATGCCATCTGCTGGTCCAACCACAAGAGCACCTCCCGGTGCTAATGAACGAATCAAGTTTTTCACAGCAATCTGTTTTGACTCGCGGTCGAAATAGATGAAAACGTTTCGGATGAAGATGCAGTCGAATTTTTCACCAGGCATTGGAGTAAGTAAATTATGGCGTTGAAAATTACACATGCTGATCAGCCTAGGTCGAATTGACCAGCCTGATTCATCTGGTAGTTGTGAAAAATATCGTGCTCGTCGCTCGTCTGTTGTCTGATCAAGTGAACGGTTTGGGAAGATGCCCTTTCGTGCCGCCGTAATCATGGTTTCACTGATGTCACTGCCGACGAGCGATATGTCCCATCCTGCAAAATGATGGCGAGATTCATCGAGACAGATGGCGAGCGTATACAGTTCTTCTCCTGAACTACACGCTGCAGACCAGATTCGTAGCGACTTGGAGCGTTTCTTTTCTACGGCTTTGGTGCGGATTGTGGGAAGGAAGGATTCGGTAAACCATTCGAAGTGTCCTCCGGTTCGGAAGAAATGCGTCTCATTCGTGGTGACAGCGTCAATAAAGTGCTCGAGTTCTCCCGGTAGTTTTTTCTGAGTGAGGAGATTGTAGTAATCCTCAAATGATCCTATGTCGAGTTGACGAAGCCGACGTCGAATTCTATTTGAAAGAAGAGTGATCTTCCCTTCGGCCAGTCGTATTCCTGTTTCGCCATAGATAAACGTACGGAAACGCTCAAATTCTTCTGGTGTCAGTTTTGTCAAATCCACTGGCGTCCACCTGACTCCGTTATGGGGCCTTCGGCCCGTAGTGTGGTGTTTCTGAGGTGGCTGCCGCCACGCTTTCTGGTGTAGGAACCAAGCACCTCGAACACACCCAGTTATCTAAGACGATCGTCATGAAACTATTTGAGTCTCCATGATATGCGTTGGTTGAGTGCAGTGCCTACCCAGCAACCTACTGCTCATTTTCAGTTACATGTTTTAGATTGACTTGCTGGTCATGGATTCTTCTGGGCGGGTAGTGATCAGGTGTTTTTTTCAAACTGGATACTCGCTTGATGGACCTGTTCGAGGTTGGCAGGTTCAAGAAGTTGGCTGGCATCGAGTAGAACGAAAAGATCATCTTCCACTCGAGTGAATCCTTCAATGAATCGTCGCCCAGTCCCATTCACGGAGTCCGGAGCGGGCTGAATAGTCTCTGCGGGGACTCGCATGACACGGAGAACAGAGTCGACGGTACAGCCGATGGTACGACTGCCAACATTGACAACAATGGTTCGTGTGTCGTCGTCATGAGGTCTGCGTTTGAGATTGAAGAGTGATCGTAAGTCGACTATTGGGATAATCATTCCACGGAGATTACTCACGCCGTCTACGTATGTGGGTACTTCAGGTATCTTCGCGACCCGCGATGGCATCACGATTTCTTGTATCGATTCAATTCGAAAAATATAATTCTGATTTGCAAGTCGAAATCCAACAAACTGAGGGGAGGTGGAATTTAGTTGACTGCCGTGAATGGTTGAATGTGGGGTCTGCGGTTGTGTTGGAGGTGTGATGCTCATGTGAATCTCTGGCGTATGGGAGCCCGTTTTGGCTCTCTCGTGTGCGCGATCCCAATAAACAGGATATAGTCGGGAAACGGGTTGCGAGCAAATTCGGGAAAGGAAAAGGCGGCTCTCGGAGGCCTCTGTCCGTTATAGTCGTTGTGAACGGACCGACAGCACTCGGTTTGAGCAGTCTTCTGGGGTGGATTATTGTGACGTGGCGGAAGTGAGCAGGTCGCTGGTGGAGTGAGTGGATTGGTTAAATTCAAAAGTCCTTTACGTGTACTTGTAGTCGATGACTCATCTCTCTATCGACAAATGCTTATGCGTGCGCTCGCTGAAGTTGACGGAGTCGAGGTGATTGATTGTGCCTGTGATGGGATTGAGGCGCTTGAGAAAATTGAACGACTGCAACCCGATCTCCTCACGCTCGATGTACAAATGCCGAAACTCGATGGTCTTGGTGTGTTGCGTGAAATAAAACAGCGATCTATAGAGATGATTGTTTTGATGGTTAGTAGTGTGACTGCCGAAGGGGCTCCGGCTACAGTTGATGCTTTACTCAATGGCGCTATGGACTGTATTTTAAAACCGTCAGGGATTGACGCAAAAGCAGAGAGGCATGATCTTCAAAATGCCCTTGCCGAGCGGATCGAAGCGATTCTGCTTACTCGATCTGAAGATGAGCTTCGCCGCAGTTCTCCTCAAAACAGAAATCCAAGAAAACGGTCGCTTGCGGTAACGAAATTAGAAGACGTGATTGTCATTGGAGCGTCAACGGGTGGCCCGCAGGCATTACGAACCGTGTTACGATCACTACCAGAGAAGCCTGATGTGCCTGTCTTCATCGTGCAACATATGCCATCTGCATTCACTGCATCTCTGGCAAAGCGTCTTAATGAGATTGTTGCGTTTCCGGTGAAGTTGGCATCTACAGGAATGTCTATCGAGCCCGGTACAGCCTACTTAGCACCTGGTAAATTTCATCTTACAGCAATGATGAAAGGCTCAGAATTGGTATGTCGGCTTACGGAGGATCCACCCAGGCAGGGTTGTCGGCCTTCCCTCGACTGCCTGCTTGAGTCCCTTGTGCCTATTTATGGCGGCAAGGTGGTAGCAGCAGTTCTCACTGGTATGGGTTCAGACGGACTTGAGGGGTGCCGCAGTTTGAAAGCTGCCGGCGGCGTCGTGATTGCACAGGATCGTCAAGGTTGCACTGTCTACGGCATGCCCAAAGCAGTGATCGATGCTGGGCTTGCAGATGTTGTTCTGCCACTTGATCACATTGGTGATGCGATTAGCGAAAATCAGTATCGGAAGCCACCAGCCTCGCCATAGTATGTGGTTACTATTCTCTTCTTCCATCAGGAAAGATAAGACGATGAATCTTGTTGTTTTAGACGGGTACACAACGAACCCTGGTGACTGTTCCTGGGACCCGGTTGCAAAGTTTGGCAGCCTCGACGTATTTGAGCGTTCAGCAGTTCAGGAAATTCAACAACGGGCATTGAATGCAGAGGTTGTACTTACCAACAAGACACCGATATCAGCGAAGATTCTTGCCGAACTTCCACATCTTAAGCTGATTTGTGTACTCGCTACGGGAGTGAATGTGGTCGACCTTGAGGCTGCTCAGGCTCGTGGGATCACCGTCTGTAATGTTCCAGGGTACAGCACGCCCAACGTTGCACAGGCGGTATTCGCTTTATTGCTTGAGTTAACCAATCAGACAGCTCTTCACGCCACTGAAGTTCGAGCTGGTGCCTGGTCTTCTTGTCCAGACTTTTGCTTCTGGCGAGGTGAGTTGGTTGAGCTTGACGGTCGGACGCTCGGACTCATCGGGTACGGTGCAATTGGTAAGGCGGTTGCTGCTGTTGGCCAGGCATTGGGGATGAATGTTCTCGCTGCCCGCCGAAAAAGCAGTGGAACTCCAGAAGGTGTGACATATGCTGACGTCGACACCATTTTTCGTGAAAGCGATGTTGTCTCCTTGCATTGCCCGCTGACGTCGGAAACCAAAGAACTCGTCAATGCAACGCGGCTTGCTGCAATGAAGTCAACTGCATATCTCATTAACACATCGCGGGGTGGTGTCATTCATGAACAGGATCTCGCCGACGCATTGAATGAAGGGAGAATAGCAGGTGCAGGTCTCGATGTGCTTTCGGTCGAACCGCCTCCTGTATCAAATCCACTACTGGCTGCAAAGAATTGTCTCATTACTCCTCACATCGCGTGGGCTAGTCGTGCTGCTCGCCAACGGCTTATTGCGGCAACGGCAGAGAATATTCGGGGATTTGTTGATGGTACGCCACAGAATGTGGTGGCGTAACTTTTCACAATGGAAAGTTCATTCACCGATAATTTTCACAAGAACACGCTTTTGTCGATGGCCGTCGAATTCGCCGTAGAAAATCTGTTCCCATGGGCCGAAGTCAAGCGTGCCATTCGTTATGGCAACAACGACTTCTCTCCCCATGACCTGGCGTTTCATGTGCGCGTCTGCATTATCTTCGCCAGTTCGATTGTGATCGTAAACCTCTGGGCTGGCGTTAAACGGAGCGAGCTCTTCTAGCCATTTTTTATAATCATTATGCAAGCCAGTTTCGTCGTCGTTGATAAAGACACTTGCTGTGATGTGCATTGCATTCACCAGGCAGAGTCCTTCCTGGATTCCTGACTCAGTGACAAGATCGGTGACGGTCGATGTAATGTTCTTGAATCCCATTCTGGCTGGAATGGTGAAGGTAAGATGACGGGTTAATGATTTCATGACAGTCTCTCAAGAAAAAAGTGTGGTGTCTGTTTGAGTCGGTCTTCATCGGAAAGGTCTGTTGGTCTGGAAGTGAGGGTTTGTATGGTCGTCTCGCAGGTGGTGATGCCGTTCTGGACGAGTTCGGGACAGATGGCCGTCTTGGTGAATGTCCTTCCCATGGTATTTTATGCGAGACAATTTGTGTAACAGCTTTTGGCAGAAAGAAAGCCAAGGAGAAGAGAGATGAATGTTGAGCGAGTGAAATATTTGATCTGGGCTGCCGATGTGGATCGCGCCGTGGCTTTCTATGAAACACTCTTCGGGGCAAAAGTGACGCGAAAAAATCCTGCTGTTACAGATCTTGATATTTGTGGAGCGACTGTTGGCATTCACAGTGGAGGCGAAGGGAAACGCACATGGACCGGCCTGAGTTTTCAGGTGGCTGATGTGGTCGTCGGAGCGGGTGAAGTGATTTCCGCTGGCGGTATCCTGACGCACGAGCCTCGCGAAGAAAATGGTGAGCCGCCTCATCTCGCGATGTGCGCTGACACTGAAGGCAATGAGTTTATGCTCTCACGCAAGCGTAGTTAGCGGCTGATGTCGAGGCAGACAAGAGTATCTTCATTACGGAGAAAGAGACATCCTTGGGCGAGTGCAGGAAGAGCTCGAATCGTTCCCGGGAGCGGTTGGCTTTGCCCGAGTACTGTCATGCCTTGAGGTGAGATGTCAAGGAGAGCAACGTCTCCATTGGTTTTTACAGCGAGTACTTTGTTGTCTGCTGCGAGCAGGTTCCCATAACCAAAATTCTCCTCTCGCCAGACAGTCTTTCCTGTTAATGCATCAATGCACGTCATTGCGCCGGGGGGTCCGTCATCTCGGCCATCAATACAGTACAGGTGATTCTCACGAAGGATTGGTGTGCAGTATTGGCTGGCAAGGCTGTCGGTGCCGGCCCATTGAGGAGTTACTTCCGTCTTTGTAAACGCGGCACAAACGGATCCGATTCCATACGATGCAGTGACAAAAAGACGATAGCCGCCGTCGGGGGCTTTCCAGGTAAGAGGCGTAGCGGCGTTGACCGTTGGGCCGCGCATGCCAAATGGAAAAGACCAGCCGATAGTTCCATTCGTTGGGTCAATAAAAAGGCATTGGTAGCGTGTGATAACAATCGCATACTGTTTTTCATCCAGCATAACTGATGATGGGGCAGCATAACTTGCTGGTTCGTCTGTTGTTTCCCAGGCAACATTGCCAGTAATTAAGTCGAAGCCAACGACGCCTGCTCCCTTTCGGCCACCGATATTAACAACAACATAGTTATCAATCACAAGAGGGCTCGATCCAGAGCCAAAATATCCCTCGCCCGCATCGAATGCTTCATGTGTGCGGTGTTGCCACAGAATTGTACCTGTTTGTGCATTGAGGCATGTCAGCATTCCTTGTGCCCCAAAGGTAATGACTTTTCCATTGGCAATTGTCGGTGTGCATAGCGGCCCATCACCACCACCTACCTGAGGTCGAAAACGAGTTGGGTGATTGGCTTTCCAAATAACTTCTCCAGTTGCGGCATCAAGTGCTTCAGTAATCTCTTGATCATCGATTCGGTGGAAAAGGAAGGCTTTTCCACCGACTACGGAGATGCCAGCGTACCCACTGCCAACAGGACGACGCCAGACTTCTTGCGGGCCCGTTGCTGGCCATGTGCCAGCTAGTTGTTCATCGGGATCGGCAATGCCAGTTCGATTGGGGCCAAGAATTTGGGGCCAATCACCGGCTCGTGCAGACTGTATAGAAAAACAGAGCATTAAAACGGTTGCCCACATGGCCGTTGGTGTCAAAAAAATAGTGTCACAAATGAAATGCATGAATGAAATGTCCCAAGTTGAGAAAGAAACAGATCCTTATGTCTATAAGATCATAAGCGAGATCGACTATTATGGTTTACTGGGACGGTGGATAATCAGGACAAACCGAGTGAGACAAACAGCATGTTTTTAACATTGAGCCGCTGGAATCGTGTGTCGAAAAATATTTGGTGTTATCTGTGTATCTTTCTGAGTATGACGGTAACACCTGTGGGTGCATGCTCCAGAGTTCTCTATCGGGGTCCTGACGGTGCGGTTGTAGTTGGACGCACCATGGACTGGGAGCAGTCGTTGGAGGTGAATCTGTGGGCGTTCCCTGCGGGGCTTGAGCGGGACGGAAACGCCGGCGCCCGGTCACTCAAGTGGACGTCAAAATACGGGAGTGTTGCTGCGACCTGTTATGACAAGCTTGTAGCTGATGGCATGAATGAGAAGGGGCTTGTGGTCAATGTTCTGTACCTCTCAAGTAGTGTCTATCCGCAGTTTGATGGGACTCGGCCTACCCTCTCAATTGGAGCCTGGGCACAGTACGTCCTTGATACCTTTGCGACAGTCGATGAAGCAGTAACGGTTCTCAAGGACGAACCCTTTCAGCTTGGTGTATTGATCATGCCTGGCGGGCATGCAGGGACGGTACACCTCTCTCTTGCTGATGCAACTGGAGACTCTGCCATTTTTGAATACATTGATGGCAAACTGGTTGTTCATCATGGAAAACAGTACAGCGTGATGACCAACGATCCACCATATGATCAGCAGTTGGCGCTCAATGGCTATTGGCAGGAAGTAGGTGGGAGCATCATGTTGCCGGGAACAGAACGGCCCGCTGATCGTTTTGTCAGGGCAAGCTACTATCTCGGAGAAGCTCCGCAGACATCTGACGAAAGGGAGCAGATTGCCAGCGTGTTCTCGATTATTCGAAATGTGTCAGCGCCGATTGGTGCAGTACATGCCGGGCAGCCGAACGTGGCGGCAACGCTCTGGCGGATTGTGGCTGATCAGAAACGCCGCACGTACTACTTTGAACTAACAGATACACCGAATATTTTCTGGGTCGACCTAACGAAACTTGACCTGTCTGTCGGTCAGCCCATGCGGATGCTTGCTGTCGAGGGTGCACCAGTGATGGCAGGGGAAGTTTCTGATCGTTTTGAAAAACAGACAGATTTTGAGTTCATGGTTGGCAGTGATCCAGGGGCACAAAAATGAGCCTGTGTACGAGGTGGCTGTGAAGGTTTTATGACAGAATTCACTCGCCATATGTGTTACTTCAGCAATGTGAGGGTAGTGAAAATGCGGCTTCAATATGTTGTCTTAAGTCTCATGCTGTGCTGGAACGCTTTTCAGTGGGAGAGTGTGCTCGCTACAGAAGTCCAACGGAAACCGAATGTCGTTATCCTGTTTATTGATGATCTTGGGTACGGCGACCTTGCATGTTTTGGAAACAAAAGAATCCCAACCCCTCATATTGATAGTCTTGCAGCTGATGGTGTCCGTTGCACCATGTCATACATTACCAATCCACCATGTTCGCCAAGTCGTTGCGCTTTGATGACGGGCATGTACGCCCAACGATTTGGGAAATCAGGTATGGCGCGGGGGTTGCCCATACCGAGTGATCACCCAACGTTGGCTGAATTGATGAGAGACGCGGGCTACGTGACTGGGCAGATTGGCAAGTGGGATATCGGCTCTGTTGGGCAAGGTCCCCATGAGCGTGGTTTCATGGAAGTCGCTAAAGACCCACCAGGAACGCAGTACATCCGAGAAACACAGGATGGAAGCAAAGCCTATCTCACCGATCTTAATGGTGATTCAATGGTTGAGTTTGTTGATCGCAACGCAGGGCATTCATTCTTCTTGTATTTTTCGCCACTCGCAGTTCATTCAAAGGTTAAAGAGACACCACAACGGTACAAAGACCGTATTCCAGGCGGTGACGGCACCGCCTATGAAGGCGCTGTTGTTGCTGTTGATGATGCTGTTGGCAAACTTCTTGCTGCTTTACGAAAGCATGGTATTGAGCAAGAGACACTCATTCTGATTACTGGTGACAACGGAGCAAATATTACCGAGGGTGGAACGTCTGAACCATATAGAGGAGGGAAAGGAAAATACACACAACAAGAGGGCTGGGTGCATACACCAACAGTAATTACATGGCCTCAAAGAATACCTGCTGGCAAGACATATTCGGGATTAATGGGAACGATTGATTTTTACGCAACGGTCACTGCGGCTGCCGGCCTCAGTCTGCCTACTCGCTGTGATGGGATAAACCTCCTGCCGTTTCTTTCCGGTGACCTTCAAGGAGACGCACACAAGTATCTGTTTTGGCATAATGCCGACCCGACTGATGCGCCTCGACGAAACATTTATGCAGTGCGTTGGAAAGATTGGAGATTGATTAAGACGGACGGTGTATGGACTCTCTTTGACCTGATACATGACCCGAAAGAAACACAAGATGTTGCCAAAGACCATCCAGATGTTGTGAAGAATATGGTTGAGCAGTACGACAACTTTGTTGACTCACTACCGCCCCTGAAACCAAGCGCTGATTACAAAGGAGGCGGATCTGTACCCAAGGGTTGGGGGTGGGAGATCGGCACTGGAGGTGTGTTTCCAGCGGTTCAGTGACAGCATGATGTACATGCCCTTGAGAACATGCAGGAAACGTTCAAAAATTGAGCCAAAGTCTTTGTTGGTACGTTCAGGCGAACAAAGGTGTCCGGAGTCGTGTAAGCATTGAGTAGACTGGACATTCAGTACGCAGTAACGGGGAAGAACACGCATTCTATCAGGGTAGCCATGATTTTCATTCTTAATCAGATCTGTCGATACACCACATTTGTTGCAATTGGCTGCTTGCTGTTCAGCACAAGTATCTGCTTTGCAGAGGAAGCCCGTCTCGATGATCCAGCAACCTGGGCAGAACCCACCTTCTGGAAAACTCTGAAGCAGTCAGACACATTGACTGGGTGGGAATTTCGTGATGGAGAAATCTCGCTTGTTCGCCCTGGTGCCACTGGAAGCATTTTAAGTGAACCGGTTCCGTCTGACTTTGAACTTTCTTTTGAGTGGAAGATTGCAGAAAAAGTTAATAGTGGTGTGAAGTATCGAGTTCGTAAGCATGGGGCGCCATATTGGACTTCGGCGTACAAGGGCTCGGGGTACTGGGGGTTTGAATATCAAATTTATGACAGGAAACCCAACACAGACGCACTTCATGCAACAGGTTCTATCTATGATCTCGCTTCTGCTGACTCAGACGAGGTTGTGAATCCACCGGGAAAATGGAACGTAGCCAAAATTGTGGCCAATGGACCGATCGTTGAGCACTACCTCAACGGTTCCTTGGTTTCCTCAATAATCGCTGAGGGGCCGGAGTGGGAACGAACAATTGCATTGAGTAAATTCGCAGGTTTTGACGGCTTTGGACAGTCTTCGACAAAAAGCCAGATCATGCTGACGGACCATGGTGGGCGCGTTTCATACCGAAATTTTCGGTTTGTCGCACTCGCGGTAAAGAACCAGCAGCCAGTT
>CAXEMW010000061.1:0-14787 GCA_963997395.1 uncultured Planctomycetaceae bacterium | reverse complement strand
CAGCAACCAGCACGCCAGAAAGTATCGTCAACATTCCAATACTGACCAAGCATCGAGCGACACGACGTACTATGGGAGCACCCCACTGGAGTGAGACTGATGCAATCGTAACTATCATTGGAATAGGCCTTTGATTGTGTGACTTCTAACCATTTTCGAAAATATAAAACAAACAAGTTCAGATAGCAGTGCATACGCGTACTCGTTGTACTGTAGATGCGGCTCGTGAACAACAAATTGCTTAGCCACAGGGCCTACAAATACTCTCCAGTCATTCTGGAAAAAGACCAACGAACAAGTTGCGCTTCGTGTGTTGCACTCGAGAGCAAGTCACGTAACTGACGACAATTAGAGTCAGCGTGGACTGCTGGCACTATTAAATATTTTCGAGCATACCTGTGGCATCACCGTGCATGTTGTCCTGGACACCAAAACGGTCCAGCATGCTTGCATAGAGATTCATCAGCGGTGTTTTACTCGGATATTGGACATGCCTACCAGGATGTAATCTGCCATCTCCACCACCGGCAAGGAGGATTGGCAGCCGGTTGTGATCATGTCGGTTGCCATCACCAATACAGCCTCCGTAGACAAGCATGGTTCGATCAAGAATCGATTTATCACCTTCTTGGATCGACTTCAGCCGCTTGAGGAGATACGCCAACTGCTCAGTGTGAAAGCGGTTAATTTTCTTAATCTTTTCCTGCTTTTCAGGATCGTTTCGATGATGTGAGAGTGAATGATGTCCTTCGGGTACTCCAATAAAATCGTAACTACGATTACTTCCTTCATTCGCAAAGACCAGTGTTGAAATCCGAGTGGCATCAACCTGAAACGCCATAACAAGAAGATCTGCAAGTAACCGTAAATGATCCCGATAGCTGTCAGGAATACCATCCGGCTTTGTCATTTTTTTGGTACTGGTTGATTCATCCTGCGATGTTCTTTGGACCCGCTGCTCAAGTTCCCGAACACTAGTGAGATATTCATCAAGCTTTCGCTTATCTGCCTGTCCAACGACCTGTTGCAACCGTTTTGCATCATCGAGTGCAAAATCCAGAATACTCCGACTAAACTTCAGCCGATTTGCCCGCATCTGTTTTGATTCACCGGCACGTGTTCCTTCAAACAAACGCTCAAAAATAAGCCGCGGATCCTTTTCTTTTGGAACGGGCTGATTTTCACTCTTCCAAGAAATTGTTGAGGAGTAGGCGCAACTATACCCAGAGTCACAACTCCCACTTGTTTTGCCACCTTCAGCACCTATTTCGAGTGATGCAAATCGTGTCCGCCTCCCTGCGGCTGCAGCAGCAATCTGATCCACAGATACGCCGGCTTTTATATCAACACCATTTGTCTTTCTCGCCTGGGCACCTGTGAGGAAGGTTGCCATGGCTCTGGCATGATCACCACCTCCATCACCATTCGCATTCGCATGGTGTTGGGCAAGACCACTGAGAATACTAAAGTCATTTTGTAATTCGCGAAGTGGTTCAAGGGTTGGGGGTAGTTTATATCCACTACCTTCTTCCTGTGGCGTCCAATTTGTCATATGGATGCCGTTGGGTGCATACACAAATGCCATCCGCAGTGGTTCTTTTTTTCGACCATACCCTGTTGCAGCCTGAACAGATACTGGAGCCATCGCCTCGAGAAGTGGTAGTGCAATACTGACCCCAGCGCCTCGCAAGACGGTTCTTCTTGAAAGTTGATTTCTCATTGGCTCTCTCCAGATTCGCGCTGTCGAAATGCAGGGCTTTTTACAATTTCTTCAACCATAACAGCAAAACGATCGTCATCACGTTTCAGTCGATTCACAATTCGTTCCACTGCACATGCATCGTAGTATTCTAACCCCCTGCCAAGGGCAAAAGTCAGCATTTTCTCTGAGATACATCGACGGAAATCATCCCGCCGCTCGAGTAAAAGACGACGTAACTCGTGCGGGCCATCAAATGTTTGTCCAGTCGGGAGCTCTCCAGTCGCATCAATTTCTACAGTTCCTTCACGATCTCGCCACGCTCCGATCGCATCATAATTTTCAAGTCCAAAGCCAAGTGGATCCATCATTTTATGACATGAAGCACAGGCCGGATCTGCACGATGTTTTTCCATTTGCTCCCGCAATGATCCGGTGAGTTGTGCTGAATCTCCTTCGGCAAGCTGTGGGACATTTGGTGGTGGCTCTGGAGGTGGCGCATCAAATAGATTTTCAAGAATCCATTTTCCTCGCTTCACTGGACTTGTCCGGGTCGGGTCCGATGTGACTGTCAGGATACTGGCCTGCCCAAGCAGGCCACCTCGTCGACCGCCTTCAAGAGAGACTCGTTTGAACTCAGGGCCAGATACTCCTGATAGCCCATAGTGCTTGGCAAGGCGATCGTTCACGTACGTGTAGTCGGCGTCAAGAAAATCAAGGATACTTCTGTTGTCTGACACAATCGTACGAAAGAAGAGTTCGGTCTCTCGAAGCATTGCTTCTCTAAGTTGATTATCAAACGTTGGAAACTTCTTCTGGCTAGGGCTTACTTCTTCAAGCCCTCGAAGCTGAAGCCATTGCCCCGCAAAGTTTTCAACAAGTGCCTCTATTCGATCATCCTTCAGCATTCGCCGTGCCTGCTGAACAAGCTGTTCTTCGGTATGCAGTTCACCCCGTGCAGCAGCACCAAACAATTCATCGTCCGGCATACTGCTCCACAGAAAATATGAAAGTCGTGTAGCCAATTCAAAATCATTCAAATTACGCACTGCGCCCGGATCTGGATCAATCTCCATCCGAAAAAGAAATGATGGAGAAACAAGTATGGCTGCGACTGCCAGCTGTGTTGACCGTTCAACGGTCTCACCATTTCGACGGGCTAATGAAAATATTCTTCCAAGGCTTTCAACCTCTGTGACAGTTGCCCGCCGACGAAACGCACGCGATGCAAGAGGGTTCAGCAGTTTCTTGATGGCCTCCGTCTGTTTTGTAACAGTTGCTTTAGGGTCAATTGGAGACTGGAAAAATCGTGTATGAAATTCAGGGAGTGATTCAGGCAATACGCCGAGCGGTCCGATCAACTCGATCGAATCGACGTTGAGATTTCTATCAAGCTTTTTTCCTTGTGGGCCTGACTTCAGATAGAAATCATTGAGAAACGCAACACCAAGCTGGTGTTTTCCTTTTTTCAGATCAAGAGTTACTTCAAAGTCTGTCGGCTGATTCCGATCATTCCGCACAAGTTCTTTTCGTAATGGCTTTCCATCTAGTCCAACAAGCATGAAGCAGGCTTGATTTCCTGCCTGATCCCCCCATGCCCGCACCCGCAAGACATACTTGCCGGCATCTTCCAACGTAAAGTCTCGCGTAACCTGACCACGCGTGGGGAAACGCTTTCCTTCAAACTGTCGACGCGGCGCCGCCTCAACATCTGTACTCGCGATAATTGTTCTGACAATCTCATCAGCGGCATCAACGTATCGCTCAAAGAGAACCGGAGAGACAGACAAGACATCACCGATGTTATCGAATCCATATCCAACATCATCACTTGGAAACGTCTGTGCAAGTTGGAGATCAACTCCGAAGAGATCGCGAATCGTATTGTCGTACTCGTGCCTATTCAATCGCCTGATCGTTACTCGACCTGGCCGCTCCGGACCAACACAATCTACTTTCAGGGCATCATCAAGAATCCACTGTGCAATAATCTCTCTTTCGTCGTCAGATGGCTGCTCTACATCATCAGGAGGCATTGCCCTGCCCTGCACCTGACGAAGGATTCTTCTCCAGTTCTCTCGATCGATTGTACGAGCATGACTCGCTGTATACGTATCAATGGCAATGCCCGACTCAGCATCATCACCAGCATGGCAGTCAACGCAATAACGTCCGAGAAGAACTTGCACTTCTTCAAACGGTACCGCATAGGCGCAACGTACAAAAAGGCTCACTAGGACTGTGGCCATCCCAACCCTATAAGGCAACAAATATATGAACCGTGATAAATTCAAAAGAACGGGTGCCGTGTTTGCGGTCAACTTTTTAAGTACTTCGATCGAGTGGATAGAGCCAGATTCGGCCTTTTAGGTGAGCGAACAACTCGATATTGAATCGGTCGCCTCGAATCCAGTTAATCCATGAACAGTAGCGAGTGGTGAGCGCATGTTCCTCTCGCACGCCCAGTTCGATTTTAGTCACCCCGGTTTTCGGGGGAAACCGCATGAATAACGTTATTTTGAACGCCAAACGTTCTATTTTCACAAAAAAGGGCTTTTGAATACCTTCAAATAAAGGGCCTCTATATATAGATGCACAATGAAATGTCCACGATCGGTGAATGCAGACGGTATTGAGTAGTCGTTATTTGCAGTCAAAACTGAAGGAAGGGGATATTTCGATGAACGTGTTAGTTATCCCAGCGTGTACGCTGCTCGGACTTGCCAGCGTAAGCATTGCCCACAATCCATTGACTCCAATAGAAGAGTACCACGTACAGGAGTACTTGTCGGAACTTGAAGAGTCCATCACACCGAAATTTATAAAAGACATACTTGAATCCGTAGAAATGTGAACTGCCTCGATGGGTGACCATGAAAATAAAAAAGACCGTGTCGTGCATGCAGCTTTCGGATGTCGTACCGAATTACTTACCTACGCACGTTCACTTCTTGGGAACTTTGCAGCAGCAGAGGATGCGGTGCAGGAAGCAATGATTGTTGTCATGAATAAATATGATCAGTTCCAGGAAGGTACGTCTATCTTGGCGTGGTGTCGCTCGATTGTCCGACTTGAGGTGCTGCGTGCAAAACGTCGATATCAGCAAGATATGTCACTTGCACAACGACTCTTGGACGATGCAATTGATGCAGCCTTTGATGAATTTCAGATACATAGAAAACATGATGAGTCAACGTCTCGGCGCGATGCCATACGGCATTGCCTCAAAAAAATTACTGATCGCGGCCGCGCTGTCTTGAAATCACGATTTACAGATGAACTTGGATATAAGCAAATTGGGGATCAGCTTGGCATGACCGTTGAAGCGGTACGAAAGGCACTCTTTCGGACGAAGAAGCAGCTTCATTCGTGTGTTGAAAGCAGACTGAGAGTTGCCTCATGAATACCAATCAGACCAGAGATGAATTATTTGAGCGTCACTTGCAGGATGAATTAAGTGATGTTGAAAAAGAACACGTTGCCGAACTGCTTGATAGTGATGCTGCCGCCCGTCAGCAGTTCGTTGAACTTGCTCAATGGGACACCGAGCTTGGTGAAACGATACGCGAACATGCAGAGCCTGTAGACAATGAAGACCTTCTGCCGTCAAGCAAAGGAACTAGAGGACGCGGAGGTGAAAACACATTTTTGCTTTCTCCGTTCGCGACGTTCACTACTGCTACCGTTTTGTTCATCCTTTTCAGTAGCTTCCTGTACCTGCAGATACGAACAGATTTTGCTCCGGAAGAAAAAATCGTTCTCTCACAAACAGCGAGCAGCCCAATTGCCACGATCACCGGGTTGAAGGGTTCACTACTCTGGACAGGGAATCAGGGTGAAGTTGTGCTCGACATGCATGTCGGAAGAGAACTGACAGGAGGCACAATTGAGGGTCTGGCTCCGGACTCATGGTTTGAATTGCAGTTTCAAGATGGATCTATTGTGACCATCTCCGGCGCGTCAATGCTCACCTTCGCAGATGTCGGGCAGAAGAAACTACGACTGAAACAAGGAGCATTTACTGCAGACGTTGTTCCACAGCCCGTTGGCAAGCCAATGATCATTCAAACGCCATCCACCGTGATTGAAGTCGTGGGAACACGATTTGAAGTAGAAGCATTGCAGGCGTTCACTACGGTGAATGTCCGGGAGGGAAATGTTCGCCTGAAGCATCTAGTCGATGGAAATGCCGTCGATATTCCTGCTGACTATCGTGTGATTGCAGAAGCTGGTGGTGATCTCTCGCCAATGCCGCTACCAGCCGCAGAAAATTATTGGAAGAGTCAGCTGGATGTACAGGCTGGAGGGTTTGGAAAGTGGCTTCCGGCAACAAAAAAGAGACCAGCTGCTCAAAAGGCTCTTCCTCTCATTCCAGTTAATAATCCAAATGTGAGCCTGTCGCTCTTATCAATTCCTGTATCTGGGCGGAGCGGACCACCTGTTGTTCTCACTCCGCATGCTACGTTCCGTGTTCGTGGTCGACTGCATGATTCGGCACAAGTTCACTTTGGTATTGCTGTGTCATATGACAATGGTGAATTTGCAGGAATGTTTCGTGGAGACTTATTGAAAAAACAACCTGTCTCTGAAATCGCTGAAGAAAAAGAGTTTGAAGCCGTCTATCAACTCAGTGACTTTACCGTTGATCCATGTGTTCGTGAAAAACAAGATTCGTTGGCACGCACGCCTGATGGGCTCTATCTCGATCGGCTATGGATATTTACAGACACGGGGAGATCAAGTGGGCTGATGGTCCATGAAGTAGAATTAATTCCGGGGGAAATAAGATGAGCACAATCCAGAAATATCTTTATCAACAGATGCTTACTCATGAAAAAAGGCACGTATCCGAAATGAGATCTACCAACAATGATTCACGCATGACGCATCATCGTGCATTCACGCTCATTGAGCTCCTTGTTGTCATTGCCATTATTGGAGTTCTTATAGGCCTTCTTCTACCAGCAGTACAGCAGGTACGTGAGTCTGCACGAATGCTTTCATGCAAAAACAATTTAAAACAGATCGGTCTCGCGCTTCATAACTACCATGATGCAAATCGTTCATTCCCACCGTTTTTTACCAGCTCAGGAGGAAACGAAACACGAATCGCTGATCAAACCGGTAAGAGTGCAAATTGGTGCGTTCTTATTCTTCCCTACATGGAGCAAAGCGTGATCTACGATCAGTGGGACTTTGATCTCCCCCCACATCAAAATCCTCAGCGATCGGAACAAATCACTGCCTTTCTTTGCCCGTCTGATTCGAGTTCGAGTGGTGAACTATGTGCTTATGCAGGTGGTGGTTGGGCTCGTGGAAATTATGGAATGAATGTTTCACCGTGTCACCATGGCATACAAGACAACCAGTCTGACGGTGGGTTTGGTGCAGTCAATTCTTCGATCCGTATCCGAGATTTTCGTGATGGCACATCGAACACGGTAGCGATCAATGAATTGCGAGCAGGTCTGAACAAAAATGATCTTCGAGGATGCTGGGCAATGCCGGGGTTAGGGAGCGGAACCGCAGCCATGTACAACGATGCAAGCCGACCAAACAGCCGCCAGCCGTACTCAGATGATATGGAAAACTGTGCTGTATCTGGATCGCTTGGCACGCCACCCATGGGCTGCTACGACAGCCAGTCAACGGGACAGATGACTGCGCGAAGCCAACACCCAGGTGGGACACAGTTTTTGATGGCCGATGCCTCTACCAGATATGTGACAGAAAGTATTGATTTCAAAGGCGCTCAAAATAATTGTGGACCCGCAGAGCAACGAGGAATCTGGCAGAAAATTCATACCCGTAATAGTGGTGAAGTCGTAGGAGAGTTTTAATGGCTCCCTTCCAGAGGTGTACTCTTCACCGCACGAGTGGACTCGCTTCACTCTGTTTCACCGTGAGTTTGCTTGCAGGATGCTCTGAGCCCTCGCCAAGCCTCAGTTTGATTGCATCTTCATTAGCACCGGAGCAGCGTGAGACCGGTCAAGCATTTGAGAATTCAATTGGTCTCATTTTCGTTCCGATTCCATCTGGTGAGTTTCAGATGGGTACGTCTTCAGACACCAAAGTGAAGTGGTCCAACACGAAAGATGAATCGCCACTGCATCGAGTTCAGATTTCAACACCATTTTTCATGAGTGTCTCTGAGGTAACTCAAGAGCAATACACCACGGTCATGGATGAAACGCCTTGGCTTGATGAACCTTTGACAAAAGAATCGGCAAACACTCCTGCTACGTATGTTTCTCACAAAAAAGCTACAGCGTTTTGTGAACGCTTGAGTGAAAAAGAAGACAAGGTCTACCGGCTGCCAACCGAAGCCGAATGGGAATATGCATGCCGCGGCGGCACGGTAACAGCATTTCACTTTGGAAACAAACCCTTCAAGCTTGGTGACTATGGCTGGTATTTCAACAATGCCTATAAGGCCAAGGAACAGTATCCGCATCCATGGGGTTTAAAAAAACCGAATCACTGGATGCTTTATGACATGCACGGCAACGTGTGCGAGTGGTGCAGTGACAAGTACGACCTCTATCCCACAACACTGATAAAAAAAGTCACCACCGACCCAAAGGGGCCTGAGAAAGGACGCTTACACGTTTGGCGTGGTGGGGGATTTAGTAGCAACGCACAGGATGTTCGCTCGGCAACACGACACATTTCTGGAGGATCGCACTTTAGGCCCGAGTATCTTGCCGGCTTTCGCGTTGTATGTGAAATGAAAGAACAAAACATCAAAAGCGGTGACTGAAAAATAACATGCAATCCATATTCACAATGTTCTGCTTCCTGTTACTGATTTGTATGCAGATCACCGTATGCAACAAAGCAACAGCAGATGAGACGATCACTAATCGAGGTTCATATTACGTGAATGGTGAAATCCACGTGAATACCTATGGTGCGCCAGAGAATAAGCCACTGACTGCTGGACACAACGACTTCAAGCCTTCGTGGTCGAAGACGGGAGACATGCTGGTCTTTTTTCGGAGGTTGAAAAACGATCCTGACGTTTCGAAATGGAAAACTGCAATACACATCATTCATGCCGATGGAACCGGGCTGCATCAATTGACCGACGGTACCCATACGGACTTCAATCAAACCTGGACCCGCGACGGGAAAAATACACCGATCTGGAATCGAAAGAGACCACAAACGGGTGGGTACGTGGTGATGGCCAGCAAGGTAGGTGGAAAACCAGGAGAAGAAGTCGCTCTCACCAGCACAGGACATCACACCTGGGCCTACACGTGTCTTACTGATGGACGGATTCTCGTTCGATCGAATCCGATCGACCAAGGCATGGGGTACTACCTGATGACACCCGGAAAGAATACCAATCCGACATTCGAACGCATCGAGTGTGACTTGGCACAGACGGGGGTACTTGACCGAGTCAGTCTGTCACCAACCGAGACGAGAGTCTGCTTTGAGTTTCAGCGAGGCTTCAAGCGGCAAGTCCCTGGACGCACGCTGTACGTTGCAGATTTTGATGCAACGAGCCGCACGATAACTAACGCACAGCCGTTTGCAAACGAGGAAGAGAAACCGGTCTGGTTTGCATACCCGCGTTGGTCGAAAGACGAATCCTCAATCGTGTATCACGCAGGCGGCAAACTTTATATCTACAAACCCGAAGATGGCTCAACGCATAAGGTTTCAACAAATGACAAAGCAGACTATCGGTATCCACATTTTGAAGATGCACCAAAATAAGTACCGTCATATTCAACACATTACTGAGAAGTAAAATGAAACGTTGTTCTATTAAGATCACAGCGAAGACAAGTCAATTCGCTCCGAAACTGTTGATCGCACTTCACTTCTTCATGTTTGTTTCTTTTCAGCAACAAGCTTGTGCTGACACGAAAGCAGCCAGGCCGAACGTCCTGTTTATCGCCGTCGATGATTTAAATGACTGGATTGGTTGTTTAGGAGGACATCCTCAAGCAAAAACTCCAAATATAGATCGGCTTGCATCACGCGGAATGCTGTTCGAACAGGCGTATTGCTCGGCGCCTTTGTGCAACCCTTCACGAATGGCGACGATGACAGGCTTGCGGTCATCAACAATCAATATCTGGAGTAACGAAGGCAGGTATGGGCAAGCCGATGCTATTTCATGGTTCCGCGATAAGCCAGAATTCCATGACTTGGTGACGATCCCACAGTACTTTCGTCAGCATGGGTACACAGCCGTAATGGGAGGCAAGATCTTTCATAAACCCAGTGGCAAGTTCTCTGATCCTGTCTCTTGGAATCATCAATATTCGACCAAGCATGGAACACCGTTTCCGAAAAATGGTCGCCTCCTGCATGGATTGAGTGACAAGATGGCACAAGAGTATTTCCAAGATTGGGCAGATTGGCAGCCACTAGACATTCCGGACAGGGAGACAGCCGACAGAAAGACCGCCGAAGGCGCCGCTGCGTTCCTGCTGCGCGATCACGACAAGCCCTTCTTCCTGGCCTGCGGTATCTTTCGCCCGCACCTCCGCTGGTATGCGCCGCGGAAATACTTCGACATGCATCCCTTGGAGAAAATAAAGCTACCGGCCACCCTTGAAAATGATTTAGCTGACGTGCCGCCAAGTGGACGTCGACAAAGCTCTGGTGGAAGCCAGGCCTTTGGCGTTATCCGTGAACATGGGGAGTGGAAAAAAGCGGTTCAAGGGTACCTCGCTTCGTGCTCATTCGCGGATGCCTGTGTTGGAGTTGTTCTGGATGCACTGGAAAAAAGTAAGTACGCCGATAATACAATCATCGTCTTATGGGGCGACCATGGCTTTCACATTGGCCAAAAAGACCGCATCTCCAAGCTAACGCTATGGGAACAAGGTTCGAAAACGCCGCTTATCATTTCCACTCCAGACTTGGCAGCGACTGGTGGCAAACAATGCCAGCAACCGGTCAGCCTCGTAGATCTTTACCCCACACTGGTCGAGCTCTGTGGATTGCCAGCCCGCGACAGACTCGATGGACGTAGTATCGCACCACTCCTTCTTCATCCGAAAACAAAATGGCCCAATCCGGCCGTAGTCAGCCTACGTGGAGACCACGCAGTCCGTTCCAAGCATTGGCATTACATTCGTTATAGCGCTGGTGATGAGGAGCTCTACGATGCCACCAAAGACCCCAATCAATGGAAGAACCTCGCCAATGACACGCGATATACAGATGTGAAAAATGAACTAAAAAAATGGTTACCAAAAAACAAAAAAACACAGTCCGGAAGCTATGCGACACAGAACAAAAATGACCGCATGCCTCGGCCATCTCAGAAACAAAATGGAAAGACGTTTTCCACTACAAAGAGCAACCGAAAACCACCAAACGTCATCACCCTCCTCGTTGACGACCTCGGCTACCGCGACATTGGCTGTTACGGGGGGCCAGTCAATACACCGGTACTTGACACGTTGGCTGCCGAAGGCGTGCGCTTCACTGACTTCCACTCCGGGGCACCGGTCTGCTCTCCTTCCCGTGCCACTTTTCTCACTGGCCGTAACCACATCCGTGCCGGAGTCTATTCCGTCCTCAGTGAACAGCGTCACAAAATGCATCTCCTTCGGAGTGAAACGACACTCGCCGAGGTCCTGAAAGGCGAAGGCTTCGGCACCGCTCACTTTGGCAAGTGGCATCTCGGCATGCCTGTTCACGGGCGCAGCAATCCCACCCCGTCCGATCATGGATTCGACTACTGGTTCGGCCTGGTCAATGGTGCTCATCCGAGTCACAAAGATCCCACCAACTTTCTGCGCAACGGTAAACCCGTTGGGCCCATGAAAGGTTACTCCTGCCAGCTCGTTGTCGATGAAGCTATTGACTGGATCGACAAACATGGAACCGACGCACCATTTTTCATCAACATCTGGTTCAATGAACCTCACGCCGTCATTGCAGCCCCCGACGAGATCGTCTCCGAGTATGGTGCGCTGAACGATCAGGCTGCCATCTACAACGGCACCATCGACAATACAGACCGTGCCATCGGGCGACTCATCAACAAGCTCAAAGAACTCGGCGAGCTCGATAACACGATCATTCACTACTCCTCCGATAACGGTAGCTACCGACAAGAGCGCAGCGGGGAACTGCGCGGCAAAAAGGGATCACATTATGAAGGCGGCCACCGAGTGCCGGGGATCTTCTACTGGAAAAGAAAGATCATCGGTGGTCGCGTCGAGAAAGAGCCTGCTGGAGCCGTTGACCTGCTTCCCACCATCTGTGGGCTTCTTGGCATCGAAAAACCTAAGAACGTCTTCCTCGACGGTTCAGACCTCACTCCTTTGCTCACCGGAACAGGTAATTTTGAACGTCATCAGCCGCTTTTCTGGATGAACGGCTCCACCATGGCGCTTCGAATGGGTAGCCACACCCTTTTGGCACCGAGCACAGTCAGACTCCCTTTTGATAGTGCCAAGGCGAACCGTTTGCTGCAGCAGACCAAGACTGCTCTTGGGGACAACATTGAAAAGGAACTGGGCGGATTGGATCTGCGGTCCCGCATGTTCAACGGCCGATTTGCCAATCCAGAAGCCAACCGGCTGCGCGATGAATTTCGGTCCTTGTTCTACTTCAATGAAGCCTTGATCCCACTCATGAAAAAGGGAGGTGTCGATCGGGTTGAGCTCTATGACCTCTCGAAGGATATCGGTCAGCAAAACGACATTGCGAAAAAGCACCCCAGGCTCATCGCACAAATGAAAAAGCAGGCCAACCTCATCCACAAAAGTGTCATGGCCGATGGACCGGAATATGTCACCCCAGAGGATCTGACCGCAGCGAAGAAGCCCCGGGGAAACGCGTTACAACGGCCTGTCGCCGAGACATCGAGTTTGAAAACCGCGGACCTCTTGGCTCGCATCGAAAAGAATTCCCTTCCAGACGGCTACCAAGGAAGCAGCCACCAGGCCTACGTTGACAAGGTCATGGCTGGTCTCACACCCAAACAACGCGCACGGGTCGGTAAACTCTGGAAAGAAAAGCGCCGCATCGATCCCGACATGCCCAACCCGGGATCGTCCTACATCAAAATTCTCACGCATGTCGCCGAAGGTGCGGGAGAGGAAGATTCCGCCGGCCGTCCTTCCGGCGTCAAGACACAAGGGGGCAACAGTTCTCGTCAAAATGTTGCGCCGTCCAACGAACCGAAAGTCTCGGTGTCTTCTGCTACAAAGGCGCCTCTGAAGACCAATGTCATTCTGATCATGGCCGATGATATCGGCTACGAATGCTACGGCGCCTACGGCGGTACGTCGTACAAGACACCTGTACTCGACAGAATGGCTTGGCAGGGCATGCGATTTGACCACGCATATTCGAACCCCGTCTGCACGCCCAGCCGGGTCAAGATCATGACGGGGCTGAGCAACGTTCGCAACTATGCCGCCTTCGGGATCTTAAGGCAGAGTGAGCGGACGATTGGACACATGATGAAGGACGCGGGGTATCGGACCGCCATCGCCGGCAAATGGCAATTGCTGGGGACCGAGCATTACCCGGAACAAACTCGAGGTAAGGGGTCGTGGCCTCAGGATGCAGGCTTCCAGCGTCATTGCCTGTGGCAGGTCGACACGGGCGGACCGCGTTTCTGGGGTCCAGTCATCACCACCGACGGCACGACTCAACAATTCGAAAAGGATGTCTTTGGGCCCGACATCTATTGTCAATTCCTGTTGGATCGCATGGACGAGTACCAGGACGAACCGTTCTTTCTCTACTATCCAATGGCGCTAGTTCATTGGGATCACGATTCAACAAAGGAAGACCCACATCAATTTATCCCCACACCCCACAGCGCGGACCGAAACAACACAAACCAACAGGAAAACTTCGCCGACATGGTTTCCTACATGGATACGGTGATCGGCCGTATAGTCAACAAGACGGTTGAACTGGGAATCGCAGACCGCACACTGATTCTTGTCACTGGAGACAACGGAACCTACAGATCGATCAAGTCCAACATCGGCGACAAGGTGATCGTGGGCGGCAAAGGCAGGCCGACCGACGCTGGCACCCACGTCGCACTGATCGCTTATCAGCCAGGCACAGTTCCAGCCGATCGGGTCTGCAAGTCCGTTGTCGACTTCTCTGACTTTGCGCCGACGATTGCCGAAGCAACCGGCGCCCAACCACTGTCTCCCACCGATGGACGCAGTTTCTTTCCACAACTAGTGGGCCGTAAGGGGAACCCGAGGGAAAACATCTTCATCTACTACTGCCCCAAACCAGAGACAAGTAAGCCACTTCGATTCGTTCGCAACGAGCGCTGGAAGTTATATGGAAATAACCGCCTGTTCGACGTCGCCAATGACGTTTTGGAAAAGAAACCAGTCATGGGTCCGGCGTCGAAGGGAATTCGCAAACAACTTCAGGCAGCGCTTGACCAGATGCCAAGTGAAGGTCAGAAGTTAATGACCTTCGATTAGGGAAATCGAGATCTGGCACCCAGTAAACCGAAAATAATATGAAATCCATACTCACATTTTCTTGCTTCCTGTTACTGACTGCATATGCCTCAGCTGAAGTCAGGCATCCCAATGTCGTTTTGATTTTTGCCGATGACATGGGCTATGGCGACGTCACCTGCTACGACGCCGAATCCAAAATCCATACACCAAATCTGGATCAGCTGGCCAAGGGTGGCATGCGCTTTACCGATGCCCATACGGCCTCAGCTGTCTGTACGCCTTCACGCTATGCTCTGCTGACCGGCCGCTACGCATGGCGAACCGGATTGAAGAGTGGCGTTCTCGGTGGCTTCTCACCGCCCCTCATCGAGAAAGGACGCATGACAGTGGCGGATTTATTCCAGGGCAAGGGCTACCGAACTGCCTGCATTGGGAAGTGGCATCTGGGAATGGACTGGGGCGGAGGAATGCGCGGAGAAAAGGGCTACACCATGCGCAACAACTCGGAGGGGATCGATTTCACCAAACCGATTCAGAACACCGCCATCGTCAACGGATTCAACGAATACTTCGGGATTGCCGCATCTCTGGACATGCCCCCCTACGTTTTCATTCGAAATGACCGTGTCACCGAGCAACCCACTTCCAGTTTGAAGGAAG
>CAXEMW010000060.1:0-14858 GCA_963997395.1 uncultured Planctomycetaceae bacterium | reverse complement strand
ATTGGCTTCTCTCCACGGACGACACCTTTACAGAGCAGCAAATCAAACCAACCGATATATAAAAATGCGTCACTGCCAGATATCGACCGGGTTGCTGATCTGCTGTCGCGAATGACGATTGAAGAAAAAGTGGCCCAGATTACAGGCTGGTGGTTTCATGACGAGAGAAAGCTTCAACGCGAGGGCTCTGTTTTTAGAACCGAATTTTATGCCGAGAAATGTCCTCATGGCATTGGCGAACTCGGGCCCCTTCATAACCTCTCTATCGACGAAGACATGCGGCATTACACCGCAATTCAAGAATACTTTCGAAATCAAACGCGACTCGGCATCCCGGCAATTCTTCACGATGAAGCTGCTCATGGCTTTATGAAGTTTCAGGCGAATTCATTTCCTGCACCGATTGGACTTGCCTGCTCTTGGAACCCTTCTCTGCTTGAAGATATCTACTCGTGTGCGGCACAGGAAGCGCGGTCACGTGGTGTTGCCCATGTTCTTTCACCTGTAGTTGATGTGGCACGTGAACTTCGCTGGGGTCGTGTCGATGAAACGCTTGGAGAGGACCCTTTTCTAGTTGGGCACCTTGGAGCAGCAATGGTGCGGGGTCTGCAAGGATCAGCCAATGGAACAATTAAGCCCAACCACGTGGCTGCTACACTCAAACACTTTGCAGGCTATGCTGGCACGGCAGGAGGACGAAACAGGTCGCCCTACCCAAACGGGATGAGGCATCTTCTGGATACTGAAATCCCACCATTTCGATATGTCATCAAAAATGCCCGGCCTGCATCGGTCATGGCCGCATTTAATGAAATTGACGGACTCCCTTGCCATATCAATCAGTGGATGCTTCAGGATGTCCTACGCGACAGACTTGGTTTTGAGGGACTACTTGTTGGAGATTACCAGGGCCTGAACCTTGTCCGCTGGTACCAGAAAATTGGGACCAATGATGCTGATGTCGGAAAAATGGCATTGGAGTCAGGACTTCAATTAGAACTCCCAAATGCTTTTGGATACAAACACCTGACGAAATTGGTGAAAAGTGGACAGGTAAACGAAACACTCATTGATAGGGCTGTTTGTGAGATGCTTTCACTAAAGTTTCGACTCGGTCTTTTTGAGGCGCCGATGGTTCTCGATGCAGCGAAAGCCAAAAAGCTCGCCGCTTCAACAGAAACAAATTCACTCGCGACAGAGGCAGCACGTCAATCAATCGTCTTACTAAAAAATAAGGGCAACCTTCTGCCACTCAAATTAGGCAACCATAAGAACATCGCTGTTATCGGACCAAATGCTGCCGTTTGCAGGCTCGGCAACTACTCTGGTATGCCACAAAAAACAGTTTCGCTTTTCGAAGGTATCCGTGACTACGTTGGAAACCAGGCCACAGTCAAGCATGCAGAAGGATGTCAGATAGCCACAAATGACACTGGAAACTCGTACAAGAACTGGCGTTATGTTGACGAAATACATTATGCAAGTCTCGAAGACAATCAGGAGCGTATCCGTTCGGCAGTCCAATTAGCTCAAAACTCTGATCTTGTGGTGCTTGCCCTGGGTGAAAACGTTCTTCTCTCGCGTGAAGCCTGGGGAGAAAATCATATTGGCGACAGAACGACATTCGAACTGACGACGTCCCAGCAGGAACTCGCATCACAAGTATTAGCCACCGGGAAACCGGTAGTTCTTATTCTCAATAATGGAAAACCAATTGTTCTTGGGGAGGCCGCATCGAGAATTCCTGCTATCCTGACTGCACACTATGCCGGTCAGCAAACGGGCACTGCGGCTGCAGAAATTCTTTTCGGAAAAACAAATCCGGGCGGCAAACTCACACTCTCGTGGCCCCGAACAGTTGGTCATATCCCTTCACACTACAGCCAGCATGGCAGTTCCCTGGTTTTCGACTACGTTGACTCTCCCCGAACACCTGCATATCCATTTGGGCACGGATTAAGCTACACGTCGTTTCAATACTCCGATATTTCTCTTTCCAGTGCAACAATCCAAGAATCGCAGACAGTCGATGTAACCTTCACTCTCTCCAACACTGGTCAACGCGCAGGAACAGAAATATCGCAAGTCTACGTTTCAGGTGAAGAATTTGACATTGCCCGACCCTCACTGGAACTCAAGGGGTTTGCACGTACCACACTCCGAGCAGGTGAATCGAAGCAGGTCACTATCCCCCTTCAAGCTGACGACCTTTTTTTTCATGACATGAACTTGGAACGCGTGCTCCCGAAGGGGAAATATCTTGTTCGTGTGGGTGGCAGTTCAGTAGACCTCTCAAAGCCACTTACTTTGGACACAATCTCTTCAACGGAAAAAATGCCGGTCGCTTCAAAAGTGATTACTGCAGCAAAACCAATTACGCCCCCTACAGAAGCTCGTAGGAAGCCAACTTTAACGCCCGTCTCTTCTCGAAGCAGCAAACCCAATGTTCTATTCATTGCAATTGATGACCTGCGGCCTGAACTGGGTTGTTATGGAAAACATGTGATATCGCCGAATATTGACAAGCTCGCAGCATCCGGCGTGCAATTCAATCGCGCGTATTGCCAACAGGCTGTTTGTGGCGCATCTCGACTTTCGCTGATGGGAGGCCTCTACCCAACAAACACTCGTGAGCAGACATTTCATGTGAATGGATGGCGCGAACGGCACCCAAATCTGGTCACTATGAACCAGCATTTCGGCATGCATGGATACCAAACAATTGGCATGGGCAAGATCTATCACGGGCACAACGGCGGCCCCGCAACCGATGTTGAAAATTGGAACACATGGATTGATATCAGCACCAGCGAATATGCTCTGCAAAAGAACAAGGACTTGGTAACACAAGCACTCAAAGACAAAACAAAAGGAAGCAAACATGCTCCACCTGAAGGACCAATGACGGAACTTGCTGACGTTCCCGATGACACATACATCGATGGAAAACGCGCGGCACGCGCGATTCAAGTCCTTGATCAATTGGCAAATGATGGAGAAAAACCATTCTTTCTTGCCGTTGGATTCACCAAGCCACACCTGCCCTTTGTGGCCCCAAAAAAATACTGGGACCTCTACGAACGTGAGAGTTTTTCCATGCCACCCAACAGTGGACGACCACCAAAGTGGCCGGAGGATGCTGCATTTACCAAAGCAAATGAGATGCAGCGGTACGTTGACTATGTTGGAGATGGACCAAAAGATTTCCCACAATCTTTAAATAAAAAACTCCTGCATGGATATGCCGCAGCAGCCAGTTTTGTTGATGCGAATGTTGGTCGCGTCCTTGATGCTTTAGAAGAGAAAGGGCTTGCCGACAATACAATTGTTGTTCTATGGGGCGACCACGGCTGGAAACTAGGTGATCACTCGTCGTGGTGCAAGCACACGAATTTTGAATGTGACACCCGCGTCCCTCTCATCGTGCGAGACCCTCGCATGAAACCCGGCTTGACGACTGACAGACTTGTCGAGCTGATTGATCTCTATCCAACTCTTTGTGACCTGACCGGCATTGAAACACCTACCCATTGCCAGGGACGAAGCTTCCGTGCCCTCCTCGATAGTCCAGAATCTGGGCACCGATATAGTTCATACAGTTCATATCCGGCATGGAAGTCCCTTGGACATAGCATCCGCTTCAGGAATTTCCGTTACACGGAGTGGTTTCACAATGAAACCGGGACATTGAGAGCACGTGTCCTCACAGACCTTCGCAAAGACCCCGGTGAGGTGACAAACTGCGCGGATAATCCAGCGTATACAGAATCGCTAGCAGCTGCAGAGACCGAACTACATAAGAGAATGAAAGAAGCTGATGCGAATACTGTATTTAAAACCACATCTGCCACTCAACCAGTGCCAACAACCATCCAAATCGAAACCGGTGTGTCACGCAGACGTCAGGCAATTGATGGATTTGGCGGATCGGTAGCGTTTTGGGGCACAAAGGCAGATAATAAAGCACTCAAGGCCACACTTGGCGAGCTCAACGCGAATATCATTCGCGTGCAAGGAGAGGTTACCAAAGCCGGCTTGACTGACCACAATGTCGCTCTCCTCAAGCGCGGGATGGCAGTCAATCCATCACTTCAGGTACTTCTGACTTTCTGGCAGCCTCGTTCTGCGGACCAACTCGAACCCGAGTACTGGCTTCGCGCTGAACAAATAGATGGAACGGAGCAATACATTCTCCGAGACGACCGAATGGAACAGTGGGCCGATGAACTTATTTCAAGGGTACAGTTCTATCGAAGCCTCGGTATCAATGTGACGACTGTCGGTATACAGAATGAGTCAAACTGGTCTCATGAGGGAACCCAGACCTGCCGCTGGGAACCAGAGCGCCTCAAGACTTTTATCGAACAATTTATACAGCCACGGTTAGAAGCTAATCACCTAACAGACCTCCTGATTGCTGCACCTGACCTCGCCTACATTGGGCCCGACGCATCTGAATTCAGACGGTTTTTACCTGCACTGATGAGCCCAGACGTAGATATTGCGGCGTACCATATGTATGACAGCTATCAAAAGAATGAAGATGGAAACTTTGAAATACTTGTCGGCAACACACAGAAGCTTGCACAGTTGGCAGATGAGTTCATTCCCTCGAAGAAATTGTGGATGACCGAAACAACAGGTGCACAATGGAACGGCAATGATTGGCACACATACGGGTGGACAGCCGACCTCACGGAACACCAGAAGGCAATCCAGGCGGCTCGCTACATGCACACAACTTTTGTCGACGCGCAAGCTAGTGCATTTCTTTGGTGGGGGCTCATCTATTCCCTTGCTCCAAGAAATGAACAGGATGAAAACGTACGGCAGAAACACCGCGATGAGGGATTGGTTCTTGTATGTGCCCCGGCCGACCAGGTTGGTGAGCATCAGGTCTTTATTGAACGCACGAAAAAGTTCTACGTTTTCTCCCAATATTCAAAATTTATTCACCCTGGGTATAAACGACTGGATCTCGATACCGTATCGGGGGTGTATGCGTCTGCTTATGTAGGCGAGGATGGGAATCGGCTCATTGCGGTTGTCATCAACGATTCCGAGACGTCAAAAGATGTCTCAATTCAGGTTGATGCTGGATATGAATTTGTCTCTGCGCATCAGACGGACAGATCCAGAAATTGTGAGCAAATTGGAAATAGAGAACTCCTTCCCCCACAATCAGTTCGCACCATAGTTTTTCAAAAATAGCTGCTGAAGAGCCTCCAGCCAGTACTCAGCACTGCAACTATGGTTATCCCTGCAGAAAAGGTTCTACAATCGCATCATCTGTTCAACCACATGGTTGACTAGTGCCGCGCCAGTTTGAACTGCCTCACCATCAGCAGTTAAACGAATAGCTAACCCCCGTGTGATCGGTCGGACGAGCAGGTTGAGTTGGCCTTGTGGTTTTATATCCCCAACAACTGTCGCCATTTCTGGTGGAAGCCCGGAGGCAAAATCCAAAAGTGACTCGAGCCGTACATTAGCTGCTGCGATCGGCTGAAATCCATTTGCGGGCTCCTTCAACACTGCCTTGTACTCACTCTCGTCAACTCGTCGTGACATGGCGTATATACATTTTTCACCAATCGCGAGCGTGACTTTCCCAAGTGGCATCATCACAATATCGTGAAATGAAAACCCGTCATCTTCTGCTACATCAAATTCAACACTGATATTTTCTGGAATCGTGTCTGCTTCGGTTACGAGACCCTTCAATTGTTCAACTATTGCATTGCCGTCAGCTATTCCAATCCCTAACACAACGGAGGGCAGCGGTTGTTCCCCTTCTACGTTCTCAGGAGGTGCCACGCCTGCAACCAATTCAAAGGCGCCAGATTCTAGAATCTGGGGTTCAATAATTTCACGAAACTTTGATATCCACTCACCTAACTGAATCTGTTTTATCTGTTTAAGACTGCCCAGCAGACCCTCCTCTATATCCTTCAACTGAGTGGCATCATTGAAACTCTGGGCTATTTGAAGTTGCATCGCATATTTTCCATCCTCTTGTGGAAGGCTCAGGCTTGGTTCAACATCACCTGCTGTTGCCCAAAACGCACCTGCTGTACTTTCCTCTGAGAAAATTGTTCGACTCTCCAGAAAAATCTGATTCGTTTCCTTATCAACCGCAAAACCAAATAAAACTGCATCGAGTTGAGCCAGCGAATCACCTGCAACGTCTTTGTCAAATCCCTCGATTGGCAGTCCACCAAGAAGTTGCTGCGGAATCGGGTCTTCTGTTGAACCTAAACTTTGCTCTGCACTGTTCAAAAGTGAATCTCTCAAAGTTTCTGGTAAACGCGATGGAAAGATTTTCACACCAACAGAAAGATGACTGGTGATACTAGATAGCATATCTCCCGGATCATGTATGGTTGCAGGCTGACCTTGCGGTGTCACCACCACCCACTCTCCCACTGCGGTCATGTCAACCATGCCCCGAAATGGAATGTCGGCAAAAGTCTCAATTAATATCTTTGGGTCAGTTGCTGGTAGAAACCCATGGATACCAGGAGCTTCTCCCTGTGCTGAAACGACTACGCCAATGGGTCGATTTATATCAAGTCCCTGCAGCCCTTTGCCCCCAGTGGCCATCATTGCATAGGTATCAGGTAGTCCACCAAGAATTGGAAATCCGGTGAGCCCACCAAGCCAAGCACATTGCTCCCGAATTTCAACAAAACTGTCACTGGCCACAACAGCGACGATTGCCGCCTGACTGCGGTCTTGGTCATCAGCAGCATACGAGACCCCTCCACAATGACTCAGAACAGCTACCACAGCAATTCGAGATATAAAATTTCTATAGAGCTTATTCATCCAGCGAATCTCCTTTGCTTTGCACGAACCAGAACCACGATTAACTATTGTGGTGACCCCACAGTCCAGCACCTATCGGGCAAACACCCGACAGAAGCCGAAGCACTTTTTAATTTTCTACATCATAAAGGGAATCGACTATCCGTTCAGTTATGTCGTGGAACCAAATGTTATTACCTATTCTAGGGAGAACCAAGACAATCCCCGACAGCTAATCCATATCTTTGGCCTGTTGTTCGCATCAGGCGTTCATTGACCCAAGTGGCCCAGACCACCTCCCTCCGCCTTCTTATTCTCAACGTGTGAGCCCGATTAATTAGATGAGGTCCGCCATTCCTTAGTAAGGACACCCCCACTCAGAATCAAACAATATCCAACGAACAGCCTTAACAGCTTTTAACTCATAAAAATCAAATGCTCAGTCAAATGGTTCGTGCCTTTGGCCATTTCCAAGCTGATCAAACACGTGTTCTGTCACCTAATTGTTCCAAAGTTTCCGCAGTTTTTCTTTCAAATAGGTAAGAGTCCATCGCTCTCTCCAACTGCCGGAAGCATGGTGCACACCAATTGTCGTTCCGTTGTTGAGCAGTATCTGCCGTTCGTTCTTGCCTCGCATACGAAACGGATGAAAGACTCGTCGGGGCTCGAGCGTCACATGGCCGTAGCGTTGATGATTTTCCCGATAAACACGGCTTAACAAACCAGGACCGGTCAACCCACACACATCAAGGTATGAAAACGCTTGAGGCGGATTCTGCTGAAGATCATTCAACACATCTTTCCAGAAGGGATGCCCGGGGGCCGAAGCAAAAACAAAATTTGCGATTTGATCGACTGGATCCCCATAGGCCCGGTCAAACTCATAGCCCAATACGAGCTCTGAACTACTGTAGTCGTAAGGGCGAATAAACTCATAGTCGAGATCGCAATACATTCCACCAATGTCATACATGAGGATATATCGCATCACGTCGGCTCGCATGATATTCCGGCTGAATCCTGCGAAGATTGGATAGAAGTCTGGGTGATTTTTTTGCACGTAGGCATCGATTTTCTCATCATCCCAGAGCCGATACTCCCAATCAGGGTGCCATCGCTTGACGGAGGCGATGGTATGCTTCCACCGCAGGGGCAACATGTCGGTCTTCCACGTCTGATGAATTATTTTTGGAATCACTTGCACCGTGGCCTGGGTTTGGGCCGTAGTCCCCACTGCCACATTATTGGTTGAACAGGCCATTTGATACTCGGAGTTTCGTTTCCTGGCACAACCGTCCATTCACGCTTTCGCAAATGTTCCCATCGCAACAAAGTTTTGATTTTGTAGATTTTTTCAAAGAAAACCACACCGTGATACGATTTAGGCAAAACCGTCTACAAGTGTGCGTGTTCAGTTCGCCGTTGATAGCGTAACACCCTTTGGAAGGTACGTCACCTCGCGGTCATTTGCCAATTGCCTTCCTGGCGTAGAACGACCGTTTTTTACCAAGTCGTCCAAGAGCTGAAGTAACGCGGTCACCTTTTCGGGGTAGAGCTCAGCTACATTTTCTGTTTCTGACACATCCTTGCTGAGATTGAACAGTTGAAGAGGTGGTAACCCGTCAGCCTTTGCTTGCTTTTCTTTCGGTGCACTCCAACCGCCACTTCCATAGCAAAGGCAGAGCTTCCAATATCCTTCTCGGATCGCAAAAGACCCATCTATCGAGTGACTCACCAATCCCGTTCTCGCCGAGCATTGCTTGCCACGAAAGATTGGGACAAGGCTGAATCCATCCTCGCCACCACCGCTCTCCCCAACATTACCCACTATCTCCTCGAGTGTCGCATAAACATCAGTATGACACGTTAAGCCACGGCTCACCGTTCCCTCCTGAATGTGACCCGGCCATTTGACGATGAATGGAACCCTGTGCCCGCCTTCGAATACATCTGCCTTATGTCCACGGTAGGTACCGCTCGGATCGTGTCCATGCTCTTCCAGAATTTCAAAATTTGCCTGTGGGGAGCAGCCATTATCACTTGTGAAAATAACGAGTGTATTTTGTTCGAGACCTTGCTCGCTGAGGCAATCCAAAAGACTACCCATGAGGTGGTCGACCTGCATAACAAAATCACCATATGGATTGAGTCCACTTGCACCGCGGAAAGGAGCAACTGGGACAATCGGCGTGTGCGGCGCTGGCAGAGGCAAATAAAGAAAAAAGGGCTTGCCTTCCTTCGCATCCTCACTGTGTCTTGTCACGTACTCAATGGACTTATCAAAAAGATGCGGAAGAACTTTTGGAATATGAAAGTCTGAACCGATCGGACCTTCTCGATACCAGCCATAGGCATCTTCTTGTGACGTTACACCTTCTTCACGGTCGGGCACCGCAGTTACCTGGCCAGTATCAACCCAGACATATGGTGGCATATCCAAAGAGCCGCAATGCCCATAGTAGTAATCAAATCCATTGATATCCGGGCCATTGACTACAGGCTTCGTAAAGTCGATGGTCTTTCCATCTTTGTGCCAATCCCAACCGAGGTGCCATTTTCCAATCATTGCCGTGTGATAGCCCGACTCGCGAAGGAGATGCCCGAGAGTAGCCCGCTCCACCGGAATAAGGTGCTCACTCCGCCCATTCAAAACACCACGCGACAACCGTGAACGCCAGTTGTATCTTCCAGTCAACAGTCCATAACGCGTCGGCGTGCAGACTGAACTTGTACTATGTGCATCGAGAAATGTTAGCCCGTTATCAGCCAACTGCTGAAGTCGCGGAGTGGCGATCTTGCACTTGGTGTTCGTCGGAGATATGTCTCCTATCCCTAAGTCATCAGCCATAACCAAAACGATATTTGGCTTGTCAGCCGCAAGGCTGGTTATGGCTGTACACCCAACGGCGCAGGCCAACAGTCCGAGAAAAAACACACGAATTTGGTTAGCCATGTTTGGGCCCTCAAGTTTAACAACGTCTGGCACAAGCACCCGAAGTATCTCGCTGTCTTTGTAATCTAAAACCTTTGTCTAAACCATGTTTTCTTAAAAAAAGGGTCTTATTCCTTTTCTCGTCTGTGTACCAACTTCGGTCCCGGATTAACCGGTTAACAAAAAACGTGGAACCTAAGCGACTTCAAAACTTACAAAATTTCATAGTTACTAGCACTTCCAACAAATCGGCTGATGTTTTACCGTACCGGTCTCATGGAGACATATTGGGCGATACGCAAAATCACACATGCTGGGAATGAACCATGTCACCCACATCGATTCCAGGCAACGGAAATCTCCTTGTGTATCACCAGCGGCGGTAGCCGTGTCTCGTAGAAGGCTATGCTTTAGTGACATTCTGGTGGGGTTGCCTGCCTTCGAGACCGGCCTCCAGCGAACACATGATAAGAATCCATAACTTAAGACATTACGATCATGATGTGAGGTAAAAATGTGTCATCTTCGGAAGAATCACTCGTGCGAAAACTTAGAGTTGAAAAAGCCTTTACACTTATCGAGCTTCTTGTAGTCATCGCTATTATTGGGGTTCTCGTAGCGCTCCTTCTGCCTGCTGTTCAAAATGCGCGTGAAACAGCACGACGGATGGCCTGCTCCAGTAATCTCAAGCAAATCTCATTGTCAGCGCTCAACTATGAGTCGCTCCACGGGCGCCTCCCCATTGGTTTCCTTGGACCTTGGGATGCCAATGGAAATGGTATGAACGATACCGCCGAGGCACCTTCTACCTGGCAATGGGACTTTGCAAACATTGGCATGTTTCCTGTCTTGCTGAGTTTTCTGGAAGAAACTGGCACGCAGGACAGGCTCAACCCTCTTCTCCTCCGTCAACATTCTCGCAAATACCCTGGTCAAACTTATAAAGGACATTGGGCATCTGGCAAATCAACAAAGGAAGCAGCATTTACTCAGCCGAGTGTTTTTCTCTGCCCTTCAGCACTCCTTCCACTTCATACCAACCTCATTGACACTTCGTTCACTTATGAAACTACCGATGGAATACAAGTTGAAATAAGAGGCCGCAGAGAAAAGGACTACGGTCGGTCAAATTATGTAGGTGTGTCTGGTAAAGCCGGAAATACACCCTCTGAAAAACAATACGCTGGATTATTTGTAAACAGGATTCCTCGTTCTCTCAAACAGGCTCGCGACGGAACGAGCAACACTCTTTTGTTTGGTGAGAATCGTGCCGCCATCACGTGGCTTGGCGCTGAGGGTTGGCCTGTTCTTTATGGATTGGGTGATACACCCAGCCAGAAAAAACCACTCTTCACCAGCCTTCACCCAGGCGTAGTAATGTTTGCAACCGCGGATGGAGCAGTCCGTGGACTTTCCTTCACTCTTGAACAAGAGACCTTCAATCGACTGGCAGGGATGGCGGACGGTGACATCCTCTAGGATCGCCGAATCAAATCAAAAGTGTGCTAGCGATTAACTATGGGGCTCTCCCCTCCCCAAGAACAAACTTGTAGTTCAAGGGAACAGTTACAACGTGCCCACTCTCTGACCGAAGCGTGATCTCGTTCTCACCAAAACTTATCTCTTTCACGCGGTCAAACGTAGCTGGCACCGACACAGCACCCTGAATGCTACGGATATCGGTTGGCGTTGCATCAGAACACGCTATCGCCGTTGCGATGCCCTGCTCACTCAGTGCATTTTCATTCGCTGACGCCGCCAACCCATCAGCAAAGTAGCCACAGATATCTTCCACCCCAAGGCATTGATTACGTCCGCTCCATGGGAAAGAATGTCGCCCATGATTCTCAAGCCAGAAAGCGGTCATGGGCAACCTTCGTGGGTCGCGAAGTGAAAACCACACCCAGTGCTCCATCGTGTTGACGGCAGTTGTCCACGCCGGCATGCCATCCAACGCATCAGTATCCGCGACAACTACAAATAAATCAGAAAATCCACGTTGTAATGGAAGTCGCGAGCAATCAACGACATCCGGGTCTTTGAAGAGCGTCGGTATCTCCTTCATGTCTCCAAATGTCTTACCAACCGCAAGCATTTGATACTCCCCATGAGCCGGATCGCTAAAAACTCCCGGATTTGTCATGCCCAGAGAAAAAGGGCTTGTTGAGATTGCAAATACTTTTTTTTCATCAGGCATTGCAAGTATTGCGTGATGTCCAACAGATGTCGGGCCAACGAAACCCTCAACGGTGTGCCGCTGATACACAACCGGGTGCCGCTCACGGAGGAAGATTTCTTTTGTGACCCGACCCTTTCGAATGTGTGTATCTAAAGCAAGAGTTATTTGTGAAGAATCAGGCCGAGAAGTCTCCTCATCTACAAACGACCATACCGCTGTAGCAGTCTCGCCATGTGGAGGATGCTTCTCGCCTTTGTATTCAATGGCATTTCCACCAAATGGCATACAGAAAAAGTCCCCTCGTAGTGGCACAAGAACTTCTGCCGGCATATTCGCAGGCTCTTCATCCTGCCAAGGGCTGATGTAATACGGTGAAATCTGCTGCCCGTCTCCATTTTTGAAGATCACTGGCGACATATGTCCACCACGTTTTGTGATGGCAACAGAGACCTGTTCGTTTGCCAAAACAAAACTTGGCTGTGAATGAATCACTTGATTTTCCATCATTCAGGAATCCCTGTATTGGACCAAACTCATTAAAAAGGTTTTGAACGCCCCCCAGATATCTTCACCTTGAGAGTCGTGGTCTTGGCTGTTAGCGCATTTCCTGGATTACGAATTTCCATTTTGAAATGTTCTTCAGCTTCGCCCAAGATATCGCTTCGTAGATATTCTGCTGCCTCGTCGAGAAACATACCCTGTTCATCGAAAAATTCTGCCTCAACCGTAACACCCGACCAATCACGTTTGCCAAGATTTTTGATAAGGCCAGTGACCACTAACTTACCTCTTGGGGAATCCTGAAAACTAATTTTTTTCTCTACTTGCCGAACGACGAGGTCCTTTGTTATGTCACCCCGCAATATCGTCAATTGTGCTAAGGGCCAAAATCCTAAAAGCATTATCGGCACAATAAAGAGCAACTGCTTCCAACTGTACTGGATATTCATCGCTGGAATATCAGCACCAGACGGAACAGCAGCACCACAAGTCGGGCATTTCATCGAAGGACCTTTCGCTCGGGTGCTGATTCAACACTTACGCTTTACTGACGACGACTCGATCACTTCCATCGTCAGCAGCAGTGGCGTAGCCAATTTTCCAGGATTGCATGCCGTGCTCTCGTAACTGGTGCATAATGCTATCAACGAAATGTGGGGAGACAACCAACACCATACCAACCCCCATATTGAACACCCGGTCCATCTCTGCCTGTTCAATACTTCCAAGCTTTTGAAGCCAGCCGAAAACAGATGGGATTTCCCAACTACCACGTTCAATTTGAATTTGGATTGATGGTGGTACGATTCGGGCCAGATTTTCTTCAAGGCCACCGCCTGTAATGTGGGCAATGCCGTGGACTACCTGTTTGACACGATAATGCCGTAGGACAGAACGAATTGGCCGTGCATAAAGTTGTGTTGGTTCGAGCAGCAGCTCTCCTACTGTTTTCTCATCACATTCGGAAACTCTATCGTCTATCTTGAGCCCGGCAATCTCGAAAACAACCTTCCGTATCAAGCTGTACCCATTGGAGTGAAACCCCGACGATGCAATACCAATGGCGACGTCATCGGGTTGGATCTGGCTTCCATCAATAAGCCGTTTCTTCTCTACAACACCAACACAGAATCCAGCGAGATCATAGTCACCACGGGCATACAAATCGGGGAGGATCGCCGTCTCACCACCAACTAACGCACAATTCGATGCAACACATGCATCCGAAATACCTCTCACAATTGCTTCAAGTCGTTCGGGGTCGTCATGCGAAAGCGCCACGTAATCGAGAAAAAATAATGGCTCAGCACCTGTGCAGAGCAAGTCATTGATACTCATGGCGACAAGGTCAATCCCAACCGTATGATGAACCCCGGTCGTGCACGCAACCTTCAGTTTCGTGCCGACGCCATCAGTGCAGGATACCAGTAATGGATCTTCGTATGTTCGCGCAAACAGACCCTGCAATTGCAGCTGAAAGAGCGCGGCAAACCCACCCTCTTTGCTCATAACGCGAGGGCACTGCGTCCT
Source organism: uncultured Planctomycetaceae bacterium (assembly GCA_963997395.1). Lineage (GTDB taxonomy): Bacteria > Planctomycetota > Planctomycetia > Pirellulales > UBA1268 > UBA1268. The sequence continues at coordinate 912 of CAXEMW010000060.1, read as the reverse complement.
CCTCATATGCGCAGGCAGTTTCTCCATTGCCTTTTCATAAAGGGCAAGATCGACGCCAGCACTGGAATATGTTGCACCACTCACACTGATATCTTCCCGTGATACTCCATTGCTGCAACCCCTACCCAAAACACGGCAAATAGGACCGTTCCCTTGTATCGCACGGGTGGCATATGCGGCATCCCTCTAACTTATGCGCTTGAGTGACTCACCTGAATCGCCTGCATCCATTGGGACTCATCATCAAGTCGAACGACCCCAAGTCGATTCGATGCTTCCGCAGCCAGAGCCAATGTAACCAGGAGGAGCCCATCCGGCCGCCTGGTTTTCCCAGCTACAAGGCACCACGGTGTCTCTGTGAGATCCTGTCCGCCCACCTGCATATGCAGCGCTAAATTATTAGCAAACCCTCCAACACTAACCTGGTTTGGCCATGTTCGAACGATCGGTGTGTCATCAGCTACGAATTTCCCTAATCCAGGAACCAACCCGTCGAGGATGGTTGGGATTTCTTCGTCGTCAGGCAAGTCGAGTCGGCCAAGCGGTGCCAACACCACAACACCAAGACGTACGGGCAGATTATGAACCTTCAGATCAGTTCTTTCATTCCTACCGAGGGGTTCCGAAGAAAGGTCAACTACTCGAAGCGGATCAACAAGCGAAACGTCTTCTGGTTTCCTGAAGAGTTTCACCACCCTTCGCGTCAGAAAAACAAGTACGACGAGCGCGAATAAAGCCACCCCTACGAGGCGGCCAGACTGGGTATGCAAGAGCAGATCGACACTTCGCTGAAAGGCTGCGACCAGTTTTTGAATTACTTGTTGCATAGAACAAACTGCCCTTCACGGGGTACGTTATGAGAGATGGACTTGATTGGTGGAGGTCCTCCCAGTGTATCATTCTGACATGGCA